>JBNJHD010000045.1:0-2876 GCA_051819805.1 Nanobdellota archaeon | reverse complement strand
AAAGAGGGAGGGAATCCAGGGCTTGTGTGTGTTGTGAAAAGGGTGTGTGTGAGGTGTCCTGAAAAAGCCTGAACTTGTAGGGCAACAAGAGGTTGTTAATGGCTTTTCCAGCTTTCGGAAGTAAAAGAAGAACTTCCGCCCTGGATGCTCCCGGTTCGTTTGTCTTACAAACTAACAACTGTTGAGTAGTACTATTATATAAATGTTTCGATTGTGTGTTTACTCTGTAGTGATTACAAAACAAACGTTTATTTTTTATATGTGAAAAAGCATCGTTCTTCTCACTATGGAATGCCAACGAGAAGAGAATCTGAAACGGTGCAACTGCACGTACGGCGGCTGCCCACGCAAAGGGATTTGCTGCGAATGCCTGGCGTACCATCTGAAGATGAGACAACTGCCTTCCTGTTGTTTCCCAGAGGATGTGGAAAAGACTTATGATCGCAGTTTCGAACGCTTCGCCGAACTGGTGAGTGAGAACAGGATATGATTTTTCACACCACTAACGATACATTTAAATTTCCGAAATGACATTCGGGGGAGTCTATGCAAGAACCAGACCAATTGTATAAGAAGTCGGTGAAGCAGTACGGCGGTAAGCAAAAATCCGCTTCAACCGATTTCGGTGTCGGAACGACAATGGTCGATGGGAATATCTTTTCAATGAATTCTCTACGACCATACAGTACGAAGAATATCTCTGGAAATTATCGGAACAAATAGATATTCGGTCGCTGTCGTGATACTGTTTTGTGCACTTTCCTTTTTCTTTTTCCCACTCATTCTCAACATAAAGAAAGTTGTTCCGGTAACAGATGATATGTTTACAGATTGTTAAGAATCCGCTTGATAGAATGACGATCCTCCAGAAAGACGTGAGCGGAATTGCTGATGATAGTGAGATTACCAGCAGGCACACCAAGCTCTTTAGCCACTTGCTCGCTGAACTTGAAGATCTGGAACAGGTTAGCAGGCCAGCCGAAGAGCACTTCGTTGCTACGGATGTGAGTGGTTGAGTGAAGAGCACCACTTTTGATACGGAATTGCATGTACATCATCGCCGGCGTGTTACGATTGACGGTGCTTGAATCCTTGAGAGGATTATAGATACTGATAACAGCACGCCTTGAGCGAGGATCTTTTCTGAGAAGAGGGATGACAAATTCATTGAGCTGATCGAACTCTCCAGCGAAATTGAAGATACGACCACCATACGTGTACTCATACACTGGAGCCTGGTGCTTCTTGAAAATGATACTGGCAAGCTCTTCTTTAGAAGGGTACAACCACTCCTTGGCAGAAGCCATCGTATTGATAGGATCCTCAACACCGCTTTGTGACGATGACTCAAGGGTGAGTGTGAGGTTGAGCACTTCCTTGCAGGTACGGCCATCATTATCACTATACTCATCACCCTCATCAAGGATGAAGCGCAACGCTTTCGACCATAATCCTTTAGCAGTAGAGTCTCTCAATTCAACTATGATATATCACCCGAAAAAATCGTCCAAGGTCAACTCGCCCTTACGAGCACGGAAGTCATACGCGAAAAACGGTAGCTTGCAACCACGGAGCAAGTGGAGGAATTCAGCAAGAACTTCTCGCGGTTCGAAATTAGGGCTTCGGAAAAACCTTACTCTATCAATACTCTTGAAGATGCGAAGCACCTGCTCACGCTTGTCGATATACTCCTTGAAATGCTTGCTATCAAGATCGCTTTCTGACTTGATCGTGAACTTGGTGTATTTACGAGGGCTCAGGAACCCACGATCGAAACGCTTGAAGGTGCTTGACATGCACAGGTTCACATGGATAGGAATACCGCAGGACTTGAAGATCGTCTCTTCGGATTTGGAGAATTCGGTCAGTGCCTGTTCGCAACCTTGCAGAAGGTTGATGAGGTTATCGAACTCTTCTTCTTCAGTGTCGATGTTATAATTCCACAGGCGGATGTAGTTACGGCTGTAGGCGAAGAACTTGCTCTGATAAGGGGCGTTGAGATCGTTGAGACGACTGAACAGCGAATCAGACATGCGACGCTTGGAGGCAGTGCCGGTGATGAGCGTCTTTGCAGCCTTGAGCACGAAGTCACGGAACTCGCTGGCGCTGCGATGCTCTTTGAGGAATCGGAACATATCAATATACAAGCTCGTTTCAGAAAGACAGATGCCGATAACTCTCTCTTTCTCGAACTGCATATACTCCTCCCATTCACTGTCATCAAGACCGTACATGCCAGCACGACCGGGGATGAGAGGGGCTTTTTTCAAGTCAGTGTTCTGAAGGTTGATCCTTATCTTCTTTGACGAGAACATGCGCACCAACTGCTTGACAAGACGATGATGCGTATCAATAGTCGATGCATCGCTCATGAACGAGACAAACACATTCTTAGGAGCAGTATCAGAGAATACAGAAAGGAAGTCTCCTAGCTTGACACTGTCAGAGAGCTTATGGAGGTCAATGAGTAGCGTGACGTGCTTACCATAATCGCTCGTATCAATATCGATCTTGCGCAGGAAGCCAGCGAGCTCTTCAACACTCTCAGTAGCGATAAGGGATTCGAAACCGTTGATACCAGCTACGTCATCAAAGGAAGGATAGAGCTGCAATAACAAGTCATAGAGCTCAGAGGATGATTTGACGTGAGTGGCTTCAAGAAGGATGGCGTTGAGCTTTGTTGTCCAGTTCTTCTCATCGAAACGTTTGACAAGCTGTTCTTCTTCATATGAGGCCAGACCGAAAAGACCAGAGGTGTGATTATCCTCGTGGTTGGAGACGCTCTCAAGAATATCGCGGACTTTCTCGTCACGCTTATCAGTCATCTGCTTGTTTGGATTGAGCGTGAAGAATTTCTCACCCTTGCCTTCGACACG
>JBNJHD010000044.1:0-3484 GCA_051819805.1 Nanobdellota archaeon | reverse complement strand
AAACCCTGAAAACTCTGTTTGAAGGGCACTAACACGACAGTGTTAAGTGTTTGAACTTGTTCAAATCGACAATGGAGAACAAAGTGAGCCCGCGGAGATTTGAACTCCGGACCACACGATTTCTTTCACTGACGTTCGGAACATTGCCGTACTGTCAATGTATCAGTCGTGCACTCAACCAGGCTAAGCTACGGGCTCGAAATGCGCCTCCGGCCAGATTTGAACTGGCGACCAATCGGTTAACAGCCGATCACTCTACCGCTAAGCTACGGAGGCAAGATATTTTTCCGCTACTAGAGCGTAAACCTTGCTTGTGTTTGTCCTAGGACTTATTCTCTTTTTATAAATTTAACGTGCTTGTAGATGTGGCTTCTTTTTAAATAAGTTCTCTTGTTTATATTCGCTAGTGGTTATTTTTCAGAAAACTTTAAATATGATTACACTGGCTTATATAGTAGTTTATTGCAGTTATAACTGTGTTGGTGTGAGGAAATGGCAACAGATGTTTCAAATAAGACGGTCTTGATTCTCGTCGTACTTGCTGTTATTGTTTCCACTTTGGGAACATTCACTGTCGTTCACACTGTCAATCAGCAGCAGGATCTCTCTACAGTTCCTGTGGGTGGTGATTACAGTGGAAATACTGAAGGTAAAGTGCGTATCGGAATCAATGAACCGATGGAAGTACCTACAGCTACAGGTCAAGTTTTTTTAGAAATCGTTAAACCAGATAATGGTGGTGTGAATTAATATGGCAATTTCAAATAAGACATTAAGTGTGCTGCTCATTGCAGCTATTGTTGTTTCAGTCGGTGGAACTTTTTTCAGTCTCATGATGCTGCAAGCTCCATCTACTCCTACTGGCTTCGCTCAGCAGGACAGTGGCGATGTTATTCTTAACGTCCCTACCTCCCTTTCTATCATATTAGAAGATAATAGTATTGACTTCGGTAATTGTGTACCTGACACGTCAGCGCAGATCTTTGTGGATAGTTTCCAGGCAGAAGCTGATGTTGATAACAGCAATTGTTCAAATACAGCGCTCTTTCCTGATAATATGACGCTCGCTAACAACGGTAACGTCGACGCGATTGTCAATCTGACAAGCACTCATAATGCTACTGACTTGTTCGGTGATGCTGGTGATAACGGCTTTGCATTCAAAGTCCAGAATCAGTCTTCAAACCCTGGTTGTGCTGGTGTTATGCAACAGGCATACCTGAACTTCACGAACACTTCACAGCAGTATAATGTATGTAATAACCTCACTTCCATCTCAGGTAACAACAGGGTCGAGATTTTCGCTGCAGCGTGGTTAAGTCCTCAAGCTGTCGGTGGCGGTACTGCTACTTGGACTTTTGACGCATACCAAGTATAGGTGGTTTGATTGGTGAGTGTTTCACGCCTAGCTTGCTTTTTTTTACTTTTTATCTTCTCTCTAGTTTTATTTTCTTCTCAATCTGTTGCGATTGGAGTTTCTCCTGCTTCTCATGATATTGAGTATGCTGAGAATGAAACGATCGCTTTACAGTTCATGCTGACCAGTCTTTCTAATGATGTTGAGCTTTCTGCTTCAGGAAGCTTGGCTCAGTTCATTACTTTTCCTGAAGACTTGATAGAGTATTCCGGTAATACTAATCGATTTGAAGTTATTATCTCGTTTCCTCCATATGAGGAGATGAACGCTTTCGGTAAGCAACGGACGTATATCCGTGCTAAAGAACTACCTCCTGAGGGTGCGGGCCTTTCAGCAACAACTGCTGTGAATCCTGCTATTATGACCTACATTCCTAATCCTGGATTGTATGCTGAGATTGAACAGTTCTCCATAGAGACTGTTGAGAAAGGAGAGAATACGACCTATTCCTTGATTATCCGTAACCGTGGTACTGAACGTTTCTCTGGTAAGGAAGCTAGAGTCACGATTACTGATATGGCTGGAATGACTGTGGACTCATTCACTATTGATGACATCACAGCCTCTCCTGACGGTACGTTTGAAGCTTCTGATGACATTCCTGTCTCGTCGTATGATCCCGGCAAGTATGATGCGAAAGTCGTCTTCGACCTTGATCCGGCAAGACGACCATTTGAAAAGACCACTTCATTCTTTGTAGGAAGCACTGATGTGATCCTGGTCAATTACACCGACACTGTCACTGCGGGTTCTATCAACAAAGTGGATCTTGAACTCCAGAGTTTGTGGGGATCATCGCTGAACGGGATCAGGGCAACGATCACAGGAGCTGATGGCGAAACGCAGCCCTTGCCTGTCATTGACTTCTCACCATTTGAGAAAAAGATAGTCACTGCCTTCGTTGACATCCCTGAGACGAACAAGACATCCTTCAACTCGTCCTTGATTTTGGATTTCCCTGAAGATGTGGCTTCAACACCTTCGAAAACAGTCCCCTTGCATTTCACGGTCGAGCAGAAAGTCGCTGGTAAACGCGCTGGCGGCTTCTCATTCACGACAACAACCGCTCTGGTTGGTATCATCAGCATCTTGATAGTTGTCATCCTTATCATGGTGCTTTCAGCTAGGAAAAAACGCAGGAAATGAACTTATTTTTCTCATATTCTGATGAAAAATATATAAATCAGACCTCTTTAGATGATTCACGATGGTTTCAAAAAAAGCTTCGAAAAGAAAGCATCCTAGAACAAGTTCTGCTTCACATAAGAGAACAAAAGCATCTTCTACCTCTAAAAAACGTTCTTCTTATGACCAGAACACTATCGTCGCTCTCCTTTCCATTATCGTTATAGTGGTCGCTCTTGGTGTCATGATCTACTTTGCAGTTTCGAGTTCACCTACTCTCGAGAAAAAACCTTTTTCTCATTCTACAATTGATTATGATTTCAGCGTTTCTCAAGAAGTCGGTTTCGTGCTTGACAGTGATATGCTTCACTTTGGCGGAGCTCCTCCTGGAGCAAAGCTCAAGCGAGGTCTTGAAATAAACTCCTCACGAGATGCAAGAGTGCTTATTGTGTGGGAGGGTCCTGGCGATATCTCGGTTGATAAGAATAACTTCACTATTGATGCTGGTAACAATACTGAAGTCATATTCACTTTGAAGGTTCCGGACACTCTTTCGACCGGCGAGTATGATGGTGAGATTATTATTGATTTATATGAACAAGAATGATTGGCGTGGTGTGATGATTGATGGCTACTCAAAATGATTGGATGGTGTTTGGCGCGGTAGTTGCAGTGCTTCTCTCCTTATTCTCGTTATTGTATTCGCTTTCAATCATAGATTCTTCTTCACCTACTGGTCTTGCTACTAACAATGCTTCTGGAGAAGTTGATATTTCTATTCTTGATCGGTTATCTATTTCTCTGGTCAACTCCAGCATCGATTTCGGCGCTTGCGCTATCAACAGGACGCAGAACTATTCTCTTCTCGATAGTGATCTCGATCCTGACGATGTTGATAATGATGACTGTACTGGCGGTCAATTTCCGGGTTACCTTTCTATA
>JBNJHD010000043.1:0-3879 GCA_051819805.1 Nanobdellota archaeon | reverse complement strand
GCTATGTGGCTCTCCTTTCTTCTCGCAGGACTTGCAGCTCTCTCTTCAGGATTAAGTTATGCAGAGCTATCCTCTTTATATCCTGTTGCTGAAAGCGAGTACAAATATTCCCTTGAAGGCCTGAATAGAGGGGCAGGATTTTTCTCATACATATCAGTCGTCTTAGCCCTCACAATAAGTATTGCAGGAGTATCTCTGGGTTTTGCAGGGTATTTTTCAGAACTTTTCGCTATAGAAAACACCTTCTTGATCGCACTAGGAGTAGTCATAGTATTCGGACTTCTCAATTGGTTCAGCACGAAATATTCAGCGAAAGTGAATCTGATCTGCACGATAGCATCCATCATAGGTTTACTTTCTATTGTAGCGCTGGCATTCTTCAATACAGGAGTTCATGATCCATCATACTTCTCGATGCCCTCAGGCTTATCAGGAATCTTAGGAGGAGCATCACTGATATTCTTCGCCTTTCTAGGATTTGAAGGAATAGTGAAGATGGCTGACGAAACGAAAAACGCACGGAAAGTCATCCCCAAAGCAGTCATCCTTTCAATTGTCATATCCACAGTCGTTTATGTGGCAGTGGCTGTCGCTTCAGTAAGTGTCCTTCCATGGGATCAACTCGCCTCATCCAAAGCACCCTTGGCAGACGTTGCTGCAGCAGTATTAGGAGATAAAGCGTTCATCTTCCTTTCAGTCATCGCATTACTATCAACTGCAAATACTGTTATCATGGGAATCTTATCCTCATCAAGAGGGTTCTATGGTTTCGGACAGATATTCAAGCAATTCAAATGGATTTCAAAAATCGGCAAACGGAACACGCCATTAAGAGCGATCGTACTGACAGTTATCATCGCCATTTCATTCTTATTCTTCAAAGACATCTCTATTATTGTAGGATTCACCAATTTTCTCATTTTCATAACATTCATCCTTATCAATATATCTGTTATACGTTTACGATTCAAAAAACCTAAACTCAGAAGAAAATTCAAAATACCTGTACGTATTGGGAAAGTGCCTCTTTTCCCGATAATAGGAATCCTTATCTCGCTACTGCTCATGTTCAATCTGGATATGATCCACATCATTTCAGGTCTTATCGTAAGCGGTATCATCTTTATCATGTACTGGTTATTGGAAACGAAAGAAAAGAGGTTATCATATGGATCTAAGAAATAAAGTTGCTATCATCACAGGAGCTGCAAGAGGCATAGGACAAGCTATCGCTTTCGAATTTGCAAAAGAAGGAGCTAAACTAGTCATTTCAGATGTTGATATCGATAACTGCGAATTATTGGGTGACGAACTTGAAGATAACGGGTATGATGTTCTAGTGCTGGAGTGCGATGTCAGTCGCAAGAAAGATGTTGATTCTCTCATCAAGAAAACTATGAAACATTATGAACGAATAGATGTGCTTGTCAACTGTGCAAGCGATGAAGTTGTCAAACCGTTCTTTGAAGTCACAGAACATGAATGGGATCATGTTATTGACACGAATCTCAAAGGAGTGTTCTTGCTCACACAATCAGTCGCTAAAATAATGGCTGTTCAGAAAAAAGGAAAAATAGTATCAATATCTTCTATTGCTGGAGAGGTAGGTCTCACATACACCGCTCCCTTTTGCGCTTCAAAAGCTGGAATCAACAATCTCACCAAAGAACTCGCTTTAGAATTATCAGAATATAACATCAATGTAAATGTCATCAGTTCCGGAATACTACCAACAAAAATAACAAAAGATATTCTTGAAGATCGAAAGACCAAGAAAACACTTCTCGAAAATATTCCTATAAAAAAGATAGGGAAACCTTATGATGTCGCGAGAGCAGCAGTGTTTTTAGCATCAGAGAAATCAAATTACATTACAGGTCATAATCTGGTTGTTGATGGAGGATGGCTCTGCCATTAGTTCAAAAATGAAACTACGAGGAAAAATAGCGGTCATAACAGGATCAGGACAAGGAATCGGAAAAGCAACAGCAATAGAATTCATGAGAGAACATGCCAAAATCGTTCTGTTGGATATTGATGAAAAGAACTCGAAAGAAGTGGAAGACCACATCATAAAACAAGGTGGTGTCGCAAAGTTCATGAAATGCGATGTTACAAAAAAAGAACAAGTGAAACGTTGTATGGATAATGTTATCAAGCAATTCGGCAGGATCGACATCCTTGTCAATTGCGCTGGAGTGCTTGTGCAAAAACCAATAGTTGATATGACAGAAAGAGATTGGGATGAGGTTATCAATACCAACCTCAAAGGAACGTTCACCTGTACAAAAATGGTCGCTAAACATATGATCGATAATCGGCGGGGAAAAATAATCATGGTCTCTTCAATCGCTGGAAAAGCAGGACTGATCAACACTTCGGCATTCTCATCCGCAAACGGAGGGCTTATCAATCTCACTAAAGAACTCACTCAAGAGCTTTCACCATACAATATCAACATCAACGTCGTTTCTCCAGGATTAGTCAATACAGAATTCATCAATGATATGATCTCAGAACCTTCATCAAAGAAAGAAATGCTCAAAAACATTCCCCTGAATATTTTTGGCACTCCGGAAGATGTCGCAAATGCAGCACTGTTTCTCGCTTCAAAAGATTCCGATTTCATAACAGGACATAATCTTGTTGTTGATGGTGGCTGGAAGACGCATTAATATAATCGTTCGCAGAAGCCCTGGCAAGAGAGATGCTCACTTCTTGCCTTTCACTTCACGCTGCTTATACTTATCAAGCATCTTACAGAACAACTTCGAATCCTGTTGCAATGAATCATAACTACCGCTAGCAACGATCTTGCCACGGTGGAAGAGATAGATTCGATCAAAAAGAGGCAGCAAGTGAAGACGATGGATGGAAGAGACGATAGTCTTATTCTTGAAAGTAGCAAAGACGTTCTCATAGATCTCAAGCTCGTTTTTCGGATCGACACTGCTAGTGGGCTCGTCAAGAAGAACGATCTGCTTATCCTCGCAAGCGAGCAGGCCACGAGCAAGAGCGAGACGCTGCTTCTCACCACCGCTCAAGTTGACACCACGTTCATGAATGGTTGATTTCAGACCATTAGGAAGACGCTTGACAACCTCAGTGAACTTAGCAAGGTCAGTGTACTTACGGATTTTTTTCTGATTGACAGGAAGACCTAAGGTGATGTTCTCCCTGATGGTCGTAGAGAAAATCTCAGGATCCTGAGGAATAAGAGCGATCTGCTCGCTGATCTTGGAAAAGCCACCATCAACATTCTTATCATCGACAAATAAATCAACGTGCTTTGAAGGATATAATTCCCTGATGACTTTCAAGGCAGTCGTCTTACCACTACCGCTAGCGCCGATAAAGGCAATCCTCTCCTTACGACCCAAAGTGAAAGAGACAGTATCAAGATGCAATTTCTTGCTCTTCTCATCCTCATACTGGAATTGCAGGTTACGAACATGAACATGCTCCCACTCCTTACCGAGCACTGCCTTCTTACGCTTGCGAGCACCGGTGAACTGAGTAGAAATCTCTTCAGCGTTAGCGATGTTCGTACGCCACCTGACAAAATCACCATAACGATAGGTGAAGCGGAAGAACAAGCCACCGATACGATTCGTATAATTGAACAGCACGGACAAGGTACCGACCATGACAACAGTCTCAGTGTTCACTGCGCGGAATATGTAGGTGCCGATGACAAAGAAAATCATGAGAACGAAAAACATTCCTGTGATAAACCACTTGATCTCGTTTACTTTACGCGTCTTCTTATCGAACTCATAAGGCTCATCGATCTTGCGACCGATCATGCGAAGCATGGGACGCTCGATACGAAGGATGAGAACGGTAGAGATATTACTGATCGTGTCAAAGACTTTGGCA
>JBNJHD010000042.1:0-4527 GCA_051819805.1 Nanobdellota archaeon | reverse complement strand
TAAAAAAAACAATTAAACAAATTAACAAAATTGCATAAAAACTTCTGAGTTGTCGAATTACCCTTGAGCATGAACAGGCTTCAGAAACAATACGATGAGCAGAACTACCGGTTCGAGAAAATCGCAAGAGAAAGCATCCGTTAAAAGAGTAAAAATAACACCAATCAACAGAACATTTATACTGAGAATTCTGCTTGAAATGTCGCATGTCACTCACTTTCGAAACGGAACGACTCATCCTGAGAAAACCAAAAAAATCAGACTATAAAGATATCTACGAAGGAATTAAAGATAAGAATATCTCAAAGCACCTTCTTGTCGTGCCTCACCCATATACTGAAAAGGATGCAAAGAAGTTCATAGCACATTGCCTGAAATCATGGAAGAAGAAAAAGATGGAAAAGTATCCTTTTTTCATTGAACTCAAATCAGAGAACAAAGTCATCGGTGTTCTAGAGCTTATGAAAGTGAAACGAGACCAAGGAACAGCAGAGACAGGATCATGGCTGAACAAGAAGTATCAACGAAAAGGGTACATGACAGAAGCAAAAATAGCCATCAATAATTTCGCGTTCAAGGAATTGGGCTTGAGAAGGATGTCAACACATGCATTTACAGATAATATCGCATCGAACAAGACGCAAAAGAAAATGGGCTATATCCACGAAGGAACACTCCGGCAAGTAGCAATATGTAAAGCCACAGGAAAGATTCACGACGAGCATACGTATAGTCTTCTCAAGGAAGAGTGGGAGAAGAGACTCCCAAAACTCAAAAAGGAACTTGCTGAAAAGATCAAAGAAACTTCTTGAAATCAGTTGCTGTAAGTGTCGAACACAGATAATTTTCAGAAGATGATTGTCAGCAACTCCTCTGAAATGAACGAAAAACTTTTTAAATGAACTCTACGAGAAATCATGTACGATGACTTTTTTCATGCAAGGAGCACTCAGTTTCGCGAACATCCTCATCTCAATCTTCGTCCTAGTATTTGCCATCTCGTTTCTCAAGAAGACAGTCGGCGTCAAGGATCGTAATCCATGGATATTCTTGCTTATCGCTGTAATCGTATTCTTCCTTATGCAAGTAGCGAAAATATTCCATCTACTAGGATACATAGATATCTCAGGATACTCATTCTATCTGGATTCAATGTTCATAGCAATAATACTGTTCACATTCATCTTCCAATACAACCTTATACTCACATCAGAGAAAATTGAGATCGAGAAGAAGAAAGCGCACCATAAAAGAACCTCAGTTGCAAAGAACAGAAAGAACAAGAAATGAATTCTCAACAACATACAACCCAATACTTTTATAAAGGATGTGTGATTCACAACAGTCTGGAATCTAGCTATTGAGAAATCACTGAGCGAATACTCGCTTGCTGGACACTATAATAGCGGATCCATACACACGGCCACCGATTGGTGCCCGCCGGAGAAGAAAATGGGCGCTCAACAACTGGAAAAATCAGTTCTTGCCCGTTTTTGGAGGAGTGATATGGATGAAAGAAATAAGAGATAATCTAACAACAGGGAAACTTATCATAGGTACACGACGTACTATGAAAAAGATGAAACAGGCAACGATCGAGAAAGTGTTCCTTGCGAAGAATTGTCCAGGTCTGATTGCAGACGACATCAAACACTTCGCGAGTCTCGATGATGTGAAAGTAGAGCAGCTCAACACAAACTGTGACGAGCTAGGCACAATGTGCAAGAAACCATTTCACGTCAGTGTAGTGAGCATCCTCAAATAGACGCGTGGTGGACAGGAAGTGGCAGTAAAATTCAAATACGATATGCAAACAATCCAATGGATGAATCTCTTCGAGAAAGTCACAAGAGCGAAGCTCAAGGATATTATCGTCGAGGGAGAAAAAGTATTTTTCATCGTGGAGAAAGGTCAGTTGCGCAAAGCGCTCGGCCCACAGAAAAAGAATGTGAAGAGACTCGAAGAACTCCTCAAGAAAAAAATCAAGATCATCCAATATACGGATAACGTGCATCAATTCGTCATCAACGTACTTTCACCACTGAAAGTCGTCGATATGACTGAAGATGATGGTATTATCACGATCAAAGGTCCTGATCAAAAAACAAAAGGCCTCATGATCGGAGCAAGAGCAGCGAATCTACGGCTCTACGAGCGTATCGTACAAAAATACTTTCCTGACATCAAAGAACTGAAAGTCGTATGAACAAATATCAGAGGTAATCCAAAATGGCAAAAAAATCACGAGGACTCAACGCCGGACAGAAACTAGTCAAAAGGCGAAGCGAAGGACGCTGGAAGAACAAGTGGTATATCAAGAAACATCTTGGTTTCGCAGCAAAATCAGACCCGCTTGAAGGAGCTGCACAAGCATCAGCAATCGTTCTCCAGAAAATCCAGGTAGAGGCAAAGCAGCCAAACTCAGCAATGCGGAAATGTGTCCGTGTACAGCTAATCAAGAACGGAAAGCAAGTTTCAGCATTCCTTCCAGGAGACGGAGCTACAAAGCTCGTCGACGAGCACGATGAAGTTGTCATCGAGCGTATCGGTGGAGTTATGGGACGTGCGAAAGGAGACCTCCCAGGAATCCGATGGAAGGTTATCAAGGTCAACGATCAGGCTCTCGATGCTCTACTCAAGGGTAAGATCGAGAAGGCAAGGAAATAAGGGTGAATCATGATGACAGAAATTCTTGCATTCAACAAATGGGAATGTACCGGGTTCAAAGTAGAAGATCCTGGTCTGAAAAAATATGTCACGCTTAAGCCAAGAATAGTCCCACGGACAGGAGCACGTTATGCAGGCAACCGATTCCACAAATCAAAAATATTCATTGTGGAACGCCTCATGAACAAGCTTATGGTCCCAGGACGAGCAGCTTCAAAGAAGCACTTGATCTCAAGCGGTCATGTGACTGGAAAGACACACACAGTCTACAACATCACAATGGATGCATTCGAGATCATTGAAAAGAAGCTCGAAAAGAATCCGATAGAAGTCTTTGTCAAGGCTATCGAGAACGCTGCGCCACGTGAAGAGATCATTACAATCGAGTACGGTGGAGCAAGGTATCCTAAACCAGTCGAGTGTGCACCACAGCGACGAATTGACCGTACGCTCAAGTTCATGACACAAGGCGCATACAAGGCCGCGTTCAACAAGAACAAGAGCATGGCACAAGCACTCGCACAGGAGATAATGGATGCCTATAATATGTCAACAAGCAGCAAGGCAATCTCCAAGAAGATGGAAGTCGAGCGTCAGTGTGACTCCAGCCGTTAAACACACGGCACTTTTTTCTTTATTTCTTTTCAAGATTTTTTTATCGAGTGCTGTCTTTATGAAGGAGAAATAGTATGAAACTCGATAATCATGAGAAAAAAAGGCTCGATGATTCGATAAGACAAATTCTAGAGTACAAAAACATTACTGAGAATTTCAGTTATCTCATGATTGAAGAATTGTCAGCAGAAGATATGTTTGTCAGACCAGGCATGGCAATATTCACAAGAATAGATCTCGAACCGACACGAACAGAAAAGAACCAAATACAAACAGTTAATGTAGCCATAGGATATAATTCTACACCGATCATGACAGAACAAATACACTCTGTGCCAATAACATATCTAGAGCACACTTCAACAATCAAGACTGAAAAACAAGCTAAAAGACTCCAAGAATCAATATTTGATTCATATGATCTTAAAGCATATCAGGATAAATACAAGGTATTATTCCAATATGCGTTCGTCTCGCCAGCAGAAAATATTTTCAAGAGAAACACATATAATCCGCATAATCCACCGATACTGATGAAACGAAACGGTCCAGATAAAGCAGAAAGAACCCCTTGGCATCAATTGAACACATATCAACTCGAGGAATCGAATATAGATGTATATCCTATTCAGGAATATGTCCGTGACAGCAAACACGTATTAGCATTCTGTAAGATGGCCATGCGGACACAAACCAACAATCTTTTAAAACATAAAGAATGATATGAGTGCAATGGCAAGTGAAGAAGAAATGCTGGAAGCGTTCAAGAATGAGTTCAAGAAGGAACTCGAAGGTATAGAGGATATAACGGAACTCAAAGATATTTACGCCCGTGAAATTTCCAGAAGAGACAAAATAATCACTGAATTACAGAAACAAAACGACATTATCCTCAAAACTGCATTCAAACAGAAAAAAGACGAGCAAAAATTCAATAAAGACTGAAAAGAAATTATTTCTCATAGCGAAGATTTAAATACCTCCAACACAGTAATTCTTATGTATGCAAGTTAAACACAACCATAACTGCCAGATGTGCAGTGAACAAAAGACATGCTTTATCTTTTCAGATTATGCTATGCTCTTCTCCATCTGTAGGACGTGTTACGATCAATTGCTCAGGGATCATCCTACTTATGATCGAAAACAGGAATTCTGCTCATTCTGTGAGAAAGACAGGGAAGTGAGTATTGTGGAAGGATTCCCTGAAGCTATGTTCTTTACTGATATAAAGCTCTGCGACGA
>JBNJHD010000041.1:0-4693 GCA_051819805.1 Nanobdellota archaeon | reverse complement strand
TTCTAGTTCAACAGCCAATTCTCTTGCAGGTGCCTTTCGATCGAGAAGCAATTGCGCTTCCTCAAGGTTCATCACTACTACCGTGCATTTCTCAAGCACGTTTGATAGCTCTTCAAGCCCTTTGTTCGCTTGATAGTTTGATGGGTTGAATGCTATGTGTATTCCCTTCTCGTGAGCTTTGTCAAATAACTTCGTTAATGTATAGAATGATTCTCCGACCATTGATGACGAGTATATCCATTTCGTATGATAAATATTATCCGATCCGAAATCATGTTCCCTTAGACTGTTATTCGATCCCTTGAAGGTGAGTATCGTCCTGTCATGCTCTATGGAATCCAGCACTATCGAATAACCGGTCTGTCCTCCTCGTCCTCCGATGAAATCAACTCCTTCGCTGTCAAGGAGGTTCAGCACCTTGATCGCGTTCTCGTCATCGCCGAGCTTGCCAAGAAAACCTGTCTTGAGACCTAGTCGAGAGAATGAAGTGGCTGTGTTCGTTCCTCCACCTCCGATGAGAAAATCAAGATGCGAGATGAGTATCTTGCTGCCTGACGGGTACGTGATGAAATCGTGCTCTCCGTCCGCTGTTATGAACTTGACCAGTTCAGAAGTCGTATCAGCAAACACATCGACAGTCGCGCTTCCTATCGTTATGATATCGTAACTCGTCGTAGCTCCCCACCTCTTGTTTGTTCAGGAGCGATTGATTCCTCTCACTCCCTCAACAGTATTGTCACGAAATCTTCTTTATAAAGGTATCTGTTGATTGGATGTGACGATTCTGTTCAAGGAGGAATTTATTTGTAAACTGAACAAAAGCTCGCGTAGTATCGATTTTGAACAGAACCCACAGGACATAAACTTTAAAAAGGATCGTGTGTATGACCATCTCATTATGAGATTTAAACTGACCCTATTCGCATTCGCGTTGATTCTGGCAACAACCTTGCTTCTTACTGGCTGCAATCAGAACGAGGTGTACATGTGTCCGAGCGGTGTCATGGCTGGTGGTCAGCAGATGACAGGTGATGATGTGTTCATCTGTCCTGACGGTTCGAAAACCACTTCCGTTGAAGGATGCTCTTATCCTCTCCAACGAACTGTCGATAATCGTGCAGCAGAGGATAATGCTATGCAATACATCCAAGGTTATGTTTCTGCTAATGGTTGGAGTCCAAGAATTGTTAATGTCAACTTCGATAATGGCAGTTATTACGCGCAAGTCATTGTTTCTAAATACGATGAGAACCCGTTTGAAACCACGCTCAAGATTCATGGTGTAACAGGTAGTGTCACTTGCGAAGATGGGTGTTTCTATCTGCAATAGAAGAGTAGTTCATACCTTATATGAATCTTGTCTGTTCGTGCATGAATAAAGAAAACTTTTATAAAGCTGAACATCCTCCTGTATATTCCTATGGCAGACAATAAAGTTCGCATGCCTTCCAGTGGTGCGGGTCTTACGACATTCTATGAGGAATCGAAATCCAAGGTCGTTATCAGCCCATATACTGTTATTGGCATCACACTTGTCGTGGTGATCATTACCATCATCCTGAATAGCTTGTAAGTGGTTTGTGAGCCATAGCTCTACGTTCGAGAGAGGTTGTTTACTAATGTTTCCAGGTATGCAGATGAATTCTAGGCAGATGAAGCAGGCGATGAAGAAAATGGGTGTTGAGCAAGAAGAGCTTGATGCACAGCAAGTCATCATCCGTCTTGCGGATAGAGATCTTATTATCGAAAATCCTGACGTTGCTAAAGTTAATATGATGGGTCAGGAAACCTTCCAGGTTGCTGGTGGTGAAATGACTGAAGAACAGCGCGATGCTTCTGTCGAGATTGAACAGGAAGATATCACGACAGTCGTTGAGCAGACAGGAGTTGATGAGGCTCGTGCTAAAGACGCTCTTGAGAGTTCTGGTGGCGATATCGCTCAGGCGATCATGACGCTTCAGGAAGAGGAGAGCGAATAAAGGTTTGTTTCTGTGCAAATGGACGTGTTTGAATATTATATGAAAGAAGCAAGACGCTCGCTTGATGCTGCAGAGCACATGCGTTCAGTCTCCTATCCCTTGGCAGAGGACCCTAAGATTTTCTTGGGAGTAGTCCGGAAACTCTATGACTGTCATAAGAGTATTCTCTCATTATTGCTCGTTGCAGGAGAGTGCTCTGTTTCAATCAGAGAATGTGATTTGATGCCTGAAAAGAATTTTTCTATGAGTTTTAGAAAAGCCTCTGAAACTGCGAAAAAGGAGAATATTCTTGAGGATGATGACTTGTCATTATTAAGCGCAGTTCATGATATTATCTTAAAGCACGAGAATAGCCCTGTGGAATTTCAACGGAAGCAATCCTTTGTCATGTGTGATGAGGAGTATGGAGCCTCGCAGTTGACAAGTGCTCAAGCGAAAGGGTTCTCGATGCGAACAAAAGAGATCTTACGCAAGTTGTTCGTGAAAAGAGATGTTTTTCTCTCCAGATATAAGGAGAGTGTTGAGTCAGTTGCTGGGAAAACGTGATAGTTATTGAGTGCATATGAGGTTAATTGTTGTGTTCGAGGTGTAAAATACCATGATGGAAATGTTGGATGATGCAGGTGAAGAGTTGAAACGAGCAGAACATCTTATTTATGTGAGTTTGAAATATACAAGAACCACTGACGTTTTGCTTAATGTTATTTCAAGGATGATAGAAGCTTACGGGCATCTTATTGATGCGCTTCTCATGTATGCTGAGGAAAAACTAAGAGTTGAAGAACTTCCTAAAAGCCCTCTTGAGAAAGGTAATCTTGTGAAAAAATCATTTCCTGACCAGGAAGTGCAGGATAATATTGACTTATTCTTCTTGCTTCGAAAGATTTACCGTGCTCCTTATGAGAAGGAGCAGGAGTATCGACGTCACGTCGCTATGATCAGTACTATTGATGGTCGTGAAGAGATTGTCAACATCGATATCGTCACCCAGTATTATGAGTTCCAGAAACAATTCTTCCGTTTTGTCGTCGATAAGCTCGGATTGTTTGCTAAGGAGAAGCGTGCTGAAGAAGAGAGCGAGTGGGAGCGCGAATGAACATGATTTTATTTTTCTTCATGTTGTCCTGAATGAGAATGACAAGATATGTTGCTAAGATTATTCTTTCACAACCAGAGTTAGCCGTTGCAGAGTTAGAAACTGTTTTGAATGTGGACGTATCTTCCCGTTCAGGTCGATGGACATGGTTTGATTCTGATGAGCAAGACAAAAGTATGAACGACCTTGCTTCTCGTCTTGCGATGACAACTGATATTTACGAGATTCTTGAAACGTCGGATTCGGACCTTTATCCTCCTGTTGCGGCTAAGCATATCAACAACTCGTATCGACTTGAAGTTAAAAGCACTCATGATGATTCTCCCGAACTCCTTTCTATCGCTGATATTATCTTCAATTCTCTTGACAACCCTGTAGTTGATATTCACGATCCTGATAACGAGTATCTTATCTTGTTCTCTAATAAAATCGTTTTTATCTGCAAACACATTCTCTCTCTTGAGCAGAAATTCTTTGACCGCCGTTCTCACCGACTAGTTCACAATCACCCTACTAGCATCAATCCTCGTTATGCTCGTGCCATGGTCAATCTTTCTGATTCACATTCTCTTCTCGATCCGTTCTGCGGTGCAGGCGGCATTCTTCTTGAAGCAGCTCTTCTCAATCTTCAGATTACAGGCGGAGACATCTCTGGTGAGATGATCTTGAGAGCACGTGACAATCTAGAGTCGTTCTCTCTTGACATACCTCTTCACGTTCGCGATGCTAGAGATTGGGTGGCGCCGGTTGGTGCTATCGTCACTGATCTTCCGTATGGACGTAACTCCTTCGCTTCTGAAAAGATCGACACGCTGTACAAGTCGTTTTTCCAGAAAGCTGCTCTCTTGACTGATCGGATAGTTGCAGGTTGTTTGTCCGATCATCCTATTGAAGCGGTTCTTGATAGTGATACTTGGAGCATACAAGAATCATTTGACATTTATATTCACAAATCCATGACTCGGCGTATTCTTGTTATCGAGAAAAAAAAATAAGCATCAGTTCTTTTGATTGAGTAGCTGTTTTGCCACAAGCAGTGCTTGAGAAAGCGAATCTGGAGATACATTGTTCTCTAATGCGCGAAGCACCACTCTGATCGATGGACCATAACCAGTATTTTGGTTTTTCTCAAGAAAGTTCTTGACAGCCTCAGCAAATTCTTGAACATTAATCACATCTTCGAATTCTGTTATGGTGATACCGAGATCAGGAGCTTTTGATTTCGGCTTCATGAATTCCGGTTGTCCTTCAACCCATTCATTTCTGGGAAGTCCATCCGGAGTGAGTTGTAACGCCACGCAATAAACATTGTTTTCAGGCGTATTCATGAAGATGACTCTTGTCGGTGATTGCGTCTGGTTCATCACTTTTTTTGTCAGACGTCCGCATTCAAGAATCACTTGTTCAGGAGCGCTCTGTGACGAGCCAGCAGTCACATAATGTTGTAATTGTACTTCGTTAGTCTCTTTATTGAACACTGCAACCTTATTTTGAGATCGTATCTTCGTATCTTGTATCTTGAGAAATTCCACTCCTAATGTGAACACATCTCTAGCTACTGTCCCTGTCGAATCATAGAATCCTATGTAGCTTTCTACTGTCATCTGTCTTCGTCCAG
>JBNJHD010000040.1:0-5122 GCA_051819805.1 Nanobdellota archaeon | reverse complement strand
CCGAAGCCGGCCGCTCTGTCCAGGCTAAGCCATGGGCCCATCTGAAAAACTATGAGAGAAAGCGAGAAACCTTTTATAAAGCTTTCCCACAGAGCCACCATTCTCCCAATAACGCATTTTTTCCGGAGAAATAGTGCAAACTGTTTTAAAAAACATCAAATGAGATATAATCAACAAGCAAAAATAAATAAAAATGCGAAATATTTATATACTATTCGCATTTTAATATAATGAAATGTATTTTTCACAGACAGAACTCAAAACACTAGCCGAACTTGGAAATGGCAAAAAAACACCATCCGAATTAGCGGAAGCGTTGAGTAAAAGCATATCGCAGATCTACAGGACACTACAGAAACTGGAAGAAAAAGACATCATCACACTCATAAGAGGCACAATCAAGCTGAAAACAAAAACACACATCACGCTTCTGACCACACAGCTTGCCTCGCACAAGAGCCTTATAACACCATTATCAGGAGCTGGGATGAGAATATATACTGAACTTTCAAGACCGCAAACACTTCAAGAACTAGTAGCGAACACGAAGTTACATCAAGTGACAATCCTGAAAAAGATACAAGAAGGCAAAAAGATAAGTCTCGTGAAAAAAGAGAACAAGAGATATTCTCTCAATGAGAAGTTATGGCCAGAGGCCAAACAGATGCTAGACGAGATGAAGATACACGAAAAATATACTGACGAAAGGATACCTGCAAACTCAAGAATCTACAAAAAAGAAAACCAGACAATCATTTTCTCGAACAAAGACGAACTTGATGCCACAAAAACAGCATTCTCAAGATTCAGCGAGTACGAGATAAAGATTCTATTATTGACAAATTACTATATCCTTCCGAAACAGGAATTGACAACGAGAGATATTTTCAATCACGCACTCATAATAACAGAAGAAGAATTCGAAATACGAAAAGTCATTTTCATCACCTTGTTCTATCTGAAATATAAAGAGAAAGTAAGTAACATAGACCATCCGATTCTCAAGAACATAAAAGGCATCCTGAAAGGAGAGACTATTAAAGGGTATCCTACACGTCAGGAGCTGGAAGAAAAGGCGAAAGTATACAACCTGAAGTTGTGAACAGATATGATTGACGAATTCAATAAAATAGAACGGTTTTTCAGGAAAATTGACTCATCAATCCCAAAATCCACATCAATCTATATCATAGGAGGAGCTGCACTCTTGAGAAGAGGATTGAAAGCAGCCACAAAAGATATAGACCTTATTGTGGAGAGCAAAGAAGAATTCTTCAACATGCAAAAAGCATTCACCAAACAAGGATTTGAAACAGTATTACCAGGAAGAGAGTATTCACACATGAATCTCAGCCAAATTTTTTCAAAAGAAGATATGCGTATTGATTTGTTCAACAGAGAAGTCTGCAACAAATTCTCACTCACGAAGACCATGAAAAGCAGAGGCGAAAAAATCTTGATATTGGAACATTGTACGATCCACCTTTGTTCAAATGAAGATATTTTCCTTTTCAAGACAATGACTGAGCGAGAAGGAGATCTTGAAGATTGCCTCTCGATCGCAACCAATCAAGCCCTTGAATGGAACCTCATACTGGAAGAACTACAACAACAAATCACCATGACAAAAGAAAGTGTGTGGATAACATGGGTCGCTGAGCGTCTTGACATATTAGAAGAGCGAGGATTAGATATTCCGATAATGAAAGAAATAAACCTATTACGAAAATATTATTTCGACGAACTTGAAAACAGGCTCGAGAAAACAAGATGAAAAAACATCAGCGAGCAAGAGTGCTCCGACTGTGCTTATGATTAGGATTACGACGATTCTTATGGTGGCGACGCAACTCATCAATGTGAGCGATCTTTGTCGTGATGAGCTTGTCAATATCAAGAGAGATATCTTCTAACAAAACACTAGCGTGCTTGCCACCAAGCAGATGCGGCAGGATGACATAATCAGCACCAGCTTCATATAACGAAAGCGCCTCTTCAACGATATATGCAGTCACGATGATCTTAGCATTGCTGTTGACCTTACGAACTTTCTTGATAAGAAGCATAGTGTCATGATGGGAAGGGATTGTCGAGACAACAACTTTCACCTTATTCAGATGGAGACTGTCAAGAACCTCATCATCACCAACATCACCATACACACAAGGAACCTGGTCTTTCATGAGATGGAAGATGATATCCGGATTGAAATCAATGATAAGAACATCCTTATGCAGTTTCTTGAGAGTAGAATAAATGGTTGAACCGATACGATCATAACCGACAAGCACCACATTATGAGCTTTTTCTTTTTCACGATGACCAAGGACTTTTGTCGTGACAGCCAGCTTGTCAAATCGCTTGAGAAATGGCAACAACCGACGATACAATACATCCTCGAACTTGATAAGATAGGAAGTCACTATAATTGAAGTCAAGGCGACAAGAATAGTCAATGATAGGAAGCCAGTGCCGATGTAATCCTGACGGATACCTTGATTCACTGCAATGAGCGCGAATTCCGAGACTTGAGAGAGCGAAATTGCAGCCAAGAAGGCAGTACGCCGATTATAGCCAAAGGCAAGTACAGAGACAAAAGTAAGAAACGGCGTGAAGATAACAGTCATGAACAATAATATGAGAAACGGTAGAGTGAAATCAGTGAGAGCGCCAAACGATAATTTCAAGCCCATGGAGACGAAAAACAAGATGGCAAAGAAATCCCTCAAACCCTTGACCTTGCTGATTATCTCAATATTATAAGGTAAGTTACCAAGCATAAGACCAGCGACAAACGCACCGATTGCAATGGAGAACCCTATGGAAGCGAATATCAGGGAGAACGTGAAACACACTGCCAGACTGAGCAGGAAAAACAGTTCCTGGGATTTAGCGGCGAACCTGAACAGCCGCGGAAAGAAGAATTTCGAGAAGACAATAGCCACGAAAAAGACAAGCGCGGCCTGAAAGATCGACAAGCCCAAGCTACCGATGGTGAACGCACCGTCTGTGGAAAGGAATGATAAGATGACTACAGCGACAACGTCCTGCATCAACAGGGAGCCTATGACGATACGACCGTGCAGCGTGTCAAGCTGCTGCTTATCAGCAAGGAGCTTGATGACAACCATTGTCGAGGAGAATATGAGAACAATACCTGCAAAGACCGATTCCATAGTTGTGAAGCCGAGAAGCGAGAATAATCCAAAGCCGATGACAAAAGAAGCAGCCATCTGAAGAAGCGTTCCCAGAGAAGCGATGGGACCGATATCGTTAAGTTTGCTGAGATCAAGCTCTATACCTACGATAAAGAGCAAGAACGCTATACCTATTTCTGAGAGGACATCAATAATAGCCATGTCAGTGATAAGACCGAGGATGGGACCTATCACTATACCCATGATAATGTAGGATGATATAAGTGGTTGTTTGAGAAGTCGTGCGATAAAACCCCCTAAAGTAGCTACAATTACTATAATCCCTATATCTGTAAAGATATCCATCCGACACACTCACGCTCTTTTTATAATATTGAGCAAGACACTCATTTATAAATATTTATTTACTTATTTCTTGATGATTTTCTTCTTGATCAAGACAAACCACGAGATATTGATGATGATAATTGCGATGATGAGAAGAACCACGATAGTATATATGTCAGGACCTTCACCAGAGTCACTACCTGTAACCTTACCGGAAAGTTCGTCAGAAGAGACTGTTATGGAGTCAGCGCCAACGGCAGCGTTGAAGTAATATTCTGAAATCACATCGTCATAAAGCACTCTCACAGCAATATCGTACGTTCCCTGATCAATACCTTCAGTATCCCAATATGCGTCTAGTGTTGCTGAGTCATACGCGTTGATATCTGCACCGGTCGTTTCTGAAGAGTCAATGATAGTTCCTGTTTCATCAAGCACTTCAACTTCAGCAGTCACACCACTTATTTTTTGGTTCCAATGATTGACAAGGTTCAAGTGCAAACGAACAATCTCTCCAAGTCGGAATTCATCAACAGAGATCTCGCTGGCTTCAACTTCCTTGTTACCAACCATGAATTGCTTCTTGATTGTCAAATATGTATCAGCATAATTGATATGAGCTTCAGCGATATAGACACCAGGGTTTTCAAGCTCGTTAAAAGAGACTCGAAGTTTCTTTGCAGAAAGTTGAGAGAGAGTAGTCTGTTCTATAGGGACACGTCCGATTTCAGCGTTAGCAGGAGTTCTTATGATGATGCTTCCTGAAACATCCGTTTCTTTTTTGCCTTTATTCTTCACATGAGCGGAGAAGACGACAGGTCGATTCAAATCAGTGGCCTGTACGAACAAATCACCATCAATGTAACGATCAGGATACGGTGAGAACACATTTATTTTCTGTTTCACCTCTACAGAAGCAGACACTAAAGAGTCACCATCACCCTCAGAACTGCTTATATCCTTGACAATAACATAACCTTGCGTGATACCAGGAGGAAGATCGTCAGGTACAGTTATTTTGTAGTAGATAGTCTTCTCATTCTCTGACGGACGAAGAGTTATCGTTTCCTGAGAAAGATCGATGTATTCAGCCAATTCTCCCGAAGCTTTAACGCTAAGCATGAGATCTTCATTCTGGCTGTTGATGATACGGAGTTTGAGAGTGTCTATGTCTTCATTATAATCAAAAGAGTATTGTGATGGAGCAATACCATAAGCTGAAGAGAATGTTGCAGTAATAGTGAACAGGACAACTAGGATGAAGAGAAAAGACAATATCCTCAGTTTCGAATCAACTATCATGATGCTTGCTCCCATGTGAAGGTCAAAGTCGATTGTTTACTACCTGGAGGCTCATCGCCAGGCACAGTGACTTCAAGGTCTATGTAGGATTCATCGTTTGAGTCAGAATAATTGAAGTTATCAATGACGTTCTGCGATTCTGTTGTCAGATTGAACCAGTCCATAAGCGATCCAGTCGTGTTGAACGATCCTGTTTCTGAAGTCTCTCTCGCTTTGATGCGCATGTATTCTGTACCGAGAGCGCCAATAGGACTACTCCATAAACTCTGATCGGCTGTGACGTTGAGCATGTCAACCATCACGTTACTATCGCTTCTGAAAGTGAAAGCGTTAGC
>JBNJHD010000039.1:0-5473 GCA_051819805.1 Nanobdellota archaeon | reverse complement strand
AAGTCCGACATATCGGCAGGGGTATTTTTTCTTAAGATACTGTACTTTGAAGAATGGGATTTACAGATATGTTCACCACACTATAGTATTGATGGTAATGTAGAAGCAAACTGTTGTTTTAATTGACTATTCTTGCATACCGGTCAGCAGTTACAAAGCTTTTTAAATGAATGGTTGTTCCACTGAATCAAGGAAACGATTGTCAAAACAGATAAACAAAAGTTTTAAATATAACATGACGTTTCTGAGATATATCTTTCGATGTATATTTTTTAACAGAGAGGTAGTGCAAAGTAATTTGTGAGGGGTATCATGGTCAGGACAAAAAAGATCTTCAACGTGTTTTTCAGAGAAAAGCCGGCATTGATGCTTATTCATCTTCTACGTAAAAACGGTGAAGTGTATGCATCATCACTTGCAAAGACAGTAGATTGTACTTACAGTCACGTTGTCAAAGTTCTTCAAGATATGCAAAAGGCAGGTCTTGTGACTTTTGAGAAGAGAGGTCGTTTGAAAGTCCTTATTCTCACTAAGAAAGGAATTGAAGTGGCTACAATGATTGATAAGATCAATTCAACCCTTTAATTTCTCTATTTTACTTTTTCTATCAGCAGTATTCTGCCATACGTAAAGAAATTCTAGACTCCTCGAAAGAGTCTGGAAGGAGCATCATCAGGAATAGAGGAAACTCGAGGATCACGGAATTGAGAGTACGTTGAATTCATTTCAAGCACATCAGGATTTATTCCTTGAGCGACTGATGAGAGAGATCCTTTAGCAATTGCAAGAAGCGACGAGAAATAGTCTATATCCTGCTTGATCCGGTGTTTTTGCCAAGTCTTATCAGTACAATGAGTACAGTTATGAGCTTCGCATTTTATAGCTACTTGTCCATCATCCACTTTCTCAGGGTGAAAACAGAGTTTCTGGTAATGAAAATCACACATACATTACACCTCTACTAGGATACAAAATACTATATTAGTACTTATTTATATAAGTTTGTATTTCTGTCAGCCCACAGTTCTTAAAAAAAGACACTGTTTAACAACTTTTGCGTATATTATTCGAAAAAACACAGTAAATCGCGTTGTATCCACTTAGGAATAGAAATAATTAAAAAGCCAGAGTTCTTCTGATAATAAAGAGACGTGCTAATTTGAGGTGGGGAGCAGGCAACAATGAAAAAGTGCCATATGAAGGGTGATATTACAATGAAACTACTACCTATATTGATTTCAGTATTCTTAGTGTTGACACTGACATCGTGCAGCATGATTGAACAATACATACCAGGGATAGGAGAAGACGATAATGAATCAGCATCAGGACCGAATATTATCGATCTCGAAGATCCGTTCACATATACCAATGAAAGTGAAGACGAGTCTCCAGCTGAAGAAAACGCAGAAAATGAGACTGAACAAGAAACAACTCCTGAGAACGCAATCCTCAGCACAGTTGAAGTGGTTGAAGGAGAAATGGTTGATCTCAGCAACATCAAAGCAGAAGATCCTGATGGAGATCTCATTGAATTCTCATATTCAAAACCGCTTGATGAAAAAGGCATTTGGGAAACTGAAGAAGGTGATGAAGGACAATATATTGTTAATATCACCGCAAGTGATGGCGTGCTCAAGACCACAGAAAAAATCCGCGTCATCGTCAATCCTAGCAACAAAGCCCCAGTCATCGATTGTCCAGATAGTTTCGAAGTGACAGAAGGCGAAGTCATCGACCTCCCATGCACCATCTATGATAAGGAAGGAGACGATGTTGAATATACTGTTTCCGGATTCATGGATAGCCTGACAACAGAGACTGATTACAAAGATGCTGGAGAGTACGAAGTCACTATCGAAGCGACAGATGGTAAACGGACAGCAGTAAAGACGATTGATTTAACAATCAATAATAAGAACAGAGCTCCTGAAATCAAGCCTCTAGAGACAATCAAAGTAGAAGAAGGAGAAACTATCGAACTGGATCTTGATGTTGAAGATCCTGATGGAGACAGTCTATCCATCGATTATCCGTCACAATTCGATGAAGACGGACGATGGCAAACAACGGATGAGGATGTCGGTTCTTACGAGCTTGAAGCAACAGTGAGTGATGGAGAGAATGAAGTGACTGTTCCAATCGACATTGTTATCGAGGAAGTGAATCAACCTCCAGTTATCAAACCTATTGAAGATATCACTGTTGATGAAGGAGAAACGATTACGCTTGAAATCGATGTCACTGATGAAGACAGTGAAGATGTTGAAGTGACTATCAGCGGTTTCATGAATTCCTCAGAATACACGACAACATACGAGGATGCTGGTGAACACGAAGTGACAATCACTGCAAAAGACGAAGAATCCACAGTGACTGAAACAATCACTATAACAGTGAACAACGTCAATCGACCACCAGTCTTTGTCGGTATTTGAGTTCGTTAACAGTTTTTTTTCTTTTTTTATTCTCATTCTTTTTTTGTAGGTATCTTCGTAAGTTTTATATGCAGTCGATTATTTTCTATCAGTCATCATGTCTCCAGATACCACTAACAATAAGGACAGAACAAAAAACCAGGAAGAACAGCGAGAGAATGCTCGCGCAATGCTCAAAGTATTGACTGGTAAAGAACACGTCACGTTCACTCGTCGAGGTAATCGTTCGATCATAATCGCTCTTCGTGTTATTGCAGGTCTTGAAAAGACCAATATTCTCTTCCAATCTGAAGGCGGTTGGTTGACCTATGAATCATCCATCGAGAAAGCAGGTCTTTGCCCAATCAAACTCACAACAGATAATGGTCTTGTTCTTCCTGAAGAGTTGCGTGTTCATGACCATGATAGTGCTCTTCTTATCAACTCTATGCCCGGATACACCGCGCTTCAAGATATGAATACTATTTACAGTCTCTGTTTAGCCAACAACCAGTATCTGATCAATGATGTTTCTGGTAGCATAGGTACTGAAGAAGCGAAATCAGGAGACATCATCATAGGTAGTTTCGGTAGTGGAAAGCCTGTTGATCTTGGTACAGGAGGTTTCATTGCGACTAGTGATGAAGATATTGCTCGCATTATTGATCGTGAAGCTGACCAAGAACCGGATATGAATTATATCATCCTCGCAAGAAAACTCCAAGAAGTGAATCGGCGCAGAGAATATCTGGAATCAGTCGCTAAACAAGTGAAAACAGATCTTCAAGAATTTTCAATAATACATCCTGAACATGATAGTCTAAATGTCATTATCAGATTCGCGGATAGTGATGAGAAAAAAGAGATCATTTCCTATTGTAAGAAAAAAGGTCTCGAATATACAGAGTGTCCTCGGGAGATCAGAGTGCTTGATGATGCTATCAGCATTGAGATCAAACGTCTTGAAGGCATAGGAGCTCACAAGAAATGAAAGTGATACCGGAAATATTCCGGTAAGAACTCAGACACGTTTTTTAACTAGTTCTTCAAAGTATCCTAGTGATGGGAATTGAACAAAAAATCAGTAAGACAAGTGATCCGCTTCTCAGACACTCGAGATTAGTGGATAATCTTGACTGTTTTCTGGGACCGATCGCTGCGGCATGTTATTTATCAGGTAGCGAGTATCTGCAGACTGCAGGGACTATTTTGAGTACTGTCGAACTCATAGGCTTGAAATTGCCATTCGTGGCAAGGTACCTTTCTGAAACGAAAGATTACAAGTCATTGATATTCTGGCTTCCGAAAGAGATTATTTCTAATAGTTATCCTATGGCTGATGTCATCGATATTGCACCAGTCTATTATTCGAGGACAAAATACAAAGTGAACCATTGAAATGTCGTTTTGAATTAAGAACATGGAATTATGGATGAGTAAAAAGCACATATTTCAACTGTGTCGACACAAAGCAGTCTCGGTAAGATTTATATATTCCTGAAACCATTCGTCATAGTGATATGAGAGTTTCACGAGTTACCATCATCAGGGAGATGATAAAGCCCAAGAATAATATCAATGATCTTCTCCTGTTATTCGGACAGAGTCTGGGGCTTTTCGGGCTTCGAGACAAGGACAAGAGTTGTTACAGGATTTTTATCACCTTGGTCAAGGCGCTGAAAGTGAATGTGGAACTATCAAGTGACGAGCTCGCTGCGCAAACTGGCTTGAGCAGAGGTACTGTCGTTCACCATTTGAATCGTCTCATGGAAGCAGGTATTGTCACTAATTATCGTAACAAGTATTATATCAATTATGATTCTCTTGAAGACCTCGTCAAAGATATGAAACGCACTGTCGCTCGCATGCTTGATGAGATAGAGTATGTCGCTAAAAGAATTGATAATGGACTTGGTCTGAAAAAGAAAGATCAGGATAATGAAGATGAATTCTGAGAAAACCACATCCTAGGTCTAACCCCTCATACACTAGAAACATACATTCGACCATCACTAGGTAGCAGAATACTATATTCAGGTTCTGTCGAGGGTAACGTTTATAAATACACTGATTCTTCCTCCTATAAGAAACTATCAATATAAAGGGTTTCGGGTGACAATTACCATGGCATCAAAAGACACTTCTTCATCGGACAAGCTTGCAAGCATCAATCTTTCAATCGGAGAAAAAGAATACACCAGGTATGAGCGGGCTCGAATGATCGGTTCTCGCGCTCTCCAGATTGCTCAAGGTGCAGAGCCGAAAGTAAAATTGACACAGAAGGATTATGAGCGCATCAAATATAATCCTGTTGAGATTGCCAAGATGGAATTCGAGAAAGGCGTTATTCCGCTTTCAATAAAACGAACCATCCCACGAGTGCAAAACAAAGATTCTTCTGAAATCAAAGAAGACGCATAAGTCCTATTTTGAGGATACATGATGGCAGACACTAAGGCTGCAGAAAAAGTTCTTGAGTCATACAAGCAGACAACAAATTATACTGGAGCTGCTTCTGCGTTGATGGCTATTATCAATTATTTCAATCCTGAATTCGAAATGACAGAGGATCAGGAATTAGAGATTTGGCTTTCAAGCATCGTCCCTCCGACAAAAGCATCTTCTGTCTACGGGCTTGCATTATATGCTAAAGAGAAAGGCTTACAACCGAAAGTGGTTGTCGAGGAAAAGGAGTATTCCTATCCTGATTATCGTTTCAAGCGTTATACGAAAAAACAGATTGAACTCGCCGCAAAGATTTCTAATCGGTATCAGCACAAGTGCGAAGAAGAGAACATCATTATCGCTCAGAGGGATTTTGATGTCAATTATATTGATAGTATGCTGCAGAAAGGAAAGATACTTCTTGTCAGGGTAAACGCAGGTCGTCTTCGCGGGACTAGGAGCACGTCAAAATACATTGTCGTGTATAAGAAGAGCAAGAAGGATCCGAACCAGTATTTCATCATTGATCCTCGCCGTCGCCGTAAGAAAGTCACTCGTGAGATGCTTGACGAATCGCTTCAAGAGCTCAAGACGAAGAAGAAGCGTGAGAA
>JBNJHD010000038.1:3655-5553 GCA_051819805.1 Nanobdellota archaeon | reverse complement strand
GTATTTCATCATTGATCCTCGCCGTCGCCGTAAGAAAGTCACTCGTGAGATGCTTGACGAATCGCTTCAAGAGCTCAAGACGAAGAAGAAGCGTGAGAAAACGATGATAGTCTTTTGAGAATACCTATTTTTTTCTTATCAATAAAGCAAATGTTCTCAATGAGAAATAATTATTAAAAAAAAGGAAGAAAAAAATCAGCGATTAGCACGCCACAAAAAGAGTGATTTTATCTTATACAAGTCCACTTGTCACCCATCTGTCCACATAGATTAGGGCAGTTAAGTTCACATTTTGCTTTTGTGTCGTAATCATCGCCAACTCCTTCAGAATAAGCCATCTGAAGATTCGCAAATCCCTGACCAGCAGCATTAGCATCCACAGAATCAGAAGGCACAATTATAGCACCTTGGTTACCAGAGTTCATGAACACGAGCCCGAACACTCCGACTACGGCAACAATCGCTACCATCGCGAGCATTGCAAAATTGTTATTTCCATCATTGTTTGCCATTTTGTTAGTAACACCTCACAAAAAATCCTATAGTGTTATACATATAACCACATTACATATTTATAAAGGTTACTGAAAATCACTTGGAAGAAAACACAAAATATTATAAACGAAATAGAGCAGCATACAACACATAATGGTTCTGGAGCACTTATTTCCTGACAATTGGCTTGAGAAGAAGTTCACCTTCTCCATCCTTCTCGCTTCAGGATACTCTCTCATCGGAATCATATTGGCACGGCTTCTTTTCGGCGCTAACTCAGGACTTGCTTCAGTCATGTTCACAGCAATACTTCTCATACCCTCGCTTCGAAAGCTCTTTGAGGCAGAGGAGCGTCGTGAGGAGAAGGAGAAGAAGTTCTCGCTCAAAGAACTCTATAAGGATAACAAGCATTTGATCAAAGCGTACGTCGGCATTTTCGCAGGCGTATATCTTACCTATTTTCTTGTCAGTTTCATCAGTATGAATCTTGGTTTTGACACATTCTCCATCTTCAAAGAACAAGTGTTTCTTGATACTGCTCTCAAGGGCAGGGCGACATTCAGTTCAGGAATGTTCTGGAGCATCCTCCACAATAACTGGTGGGTATTAGTCGCGTGTTTCTTATTATCATTGATTTCAGGCAATGGAGCTACGTTTTTCGTCGTCTGGAACGCGTCAGCGTGGGCTGTCATCTTTGCTGTGCGTGGGACAATGGCAGCGCAAGTCACGAGTTACTCTCCAGTCGCTGCAGCAGCTCTTCTCATCATGATCACATTGCCGCACGTCATCCTCGAAGGTGGTGCATACATCCTGGCAGGCATAGCGGGAGCTATATTGAGTGATGATGTCATCAGTGATGCTAAGGATCTCAAGAAATTCCTCGGCGGCACAGTCATTGCAGGGCTTGGCTTCTGGTTCGTCAATTACGTTCTCAAAACATTCTTTCATGCGACGGGAGCTTGGCTCTACATCCTACGGATGACGGCGTTTTTAGGATTATTGTATGCTGTCTCCAGAACATTCCATGACAAGAGACACAAAGAAGTGTTCGTGTATAATTACTGGTTGTTCGCGATTGCTCTGGCTGTGTTCATCGTCGGTGCAATTGTAGAAACCATCGTTCTAGGCAATTCCAACACGCTTAACTTCATTTATTCTGCAGCATATCAGGCCGCAATAGGATGAGAAGAAGAAAGGAAGAACATCATAATACAACATTAATTCTAGAGCAGATTCACATGCAAACTCTCGGTTTGCATCGCGTGTGCACCTTCGGTAGCACGAGAAATTTACAATAAACTTGCATAGTCTGCAATGCAAACTACTGGTTTGCATCAGTAGTCCTATACTCCGCAATATGCTCGTATAGAACAAGGAGTTTACAATAAACTTGCGTAGTCTGC
>JBNJHD010000038.1:0-3555 GCA_051819805.1 Nanobdellota archaeon | reverse complement strand
ATAGTCTGCAATGCAAACTACTGGTTTGCATCAGTAGTCCTATACTCCGCAATATGCTCGTATAGAACAAGGAGTTTACAATAAACTTGCGTAGTCTGCAATGCAAACTACTGGTTTGCATCAGTAGTCCTATACTCCGCAATATGCTCGTATAGAACAAGGAGTTTACAATAAACTTGCGTAGTCTGCGATGACTATGCCGCCGACTTCATCTAGGTTCTTGACAGTGTGCAGTTTTCCTCCGCTGATGTCAACGATGGATTGCGCAAGCTGTGCACCGTCCTTGTCAAGGTTGATACCGACCATTGAGATGCTGATGTCTTCTTCTTTGGCTTTCGCTACTTTAGCGAGGACGCTTTCTTGAGGATCACGGGTTGTCGTATGCAGGGCATCGGTGATGACAACGATGTGCTTGATACCTTTCGTGTCGTGAAGCAGTTCGATGGAAGAATCGATAGCGAGTCCCAAGTCAGTCTCTTTTCCAGGGCTGATCTTTGCCAGAGGCCTGACTATAGAGAGGAAGTCCCGAGTGAGTGGAACATTCGATTTTACCTCGCTGCCGAAAAGCACGAGACCCACCTGGTTACGGTCGCCTATCGCCTTGTGAGCGAGAGAGACTCCTGCTTTTTTCGCCAGCTTGATCTTATCCCCTTTCATGCTTCCTGACGTGTCTAGCGCGTAGACGACGTTGACTTGCTGTCTGGATTGCCTATCGTAAGCGACCAGGTCTTCATAGTGGAGCTTATCATGCCCTCTCATTATCGCTTTCGTGATCGATTGTTTTATCGCCAGGTCACGGTAAGGGTCTGACTTGAGAAACGGTCTCGCATCGCTTCTCTGCCCGTATCTATCAAGCGTTTGATGGACGTGTTCTCCGTAAGGAGTTGTCTGTCCTTGCACTTCGTTATATTCTTCTTCTATGAGAAATATCGTTGCTACATCAATCGCTTCTGAAGACAGGAAGCCTCCTCTGTTGAGGATTCCTTTTTCCTTGAGGTTATCGACGTTCTCGTTGATACGTTCTTTGAGATCTCGTTGGAATTCAGGGATCTTCACGTTCTTCTCGACATAGCGAGGATCATAACCAGTGAGTTCCCTGATGATAGTCTCCCCATAGAGTTTTTTCGCGTTCTTGAAGTTCTGCACGATATCCTTGAACATCATGCTCGGCATGAAAGATCCGACATTATGGTTAGCTGCTTCCTCGACTATCATACCATCTTCTATCGTGTCAGTATCGACATCGAGAACCGAGTGGGCGAGCTTTTCATTCTCCTCATCCGGTTGTGCGAGCATGTGTCCTTCAAGCTCGTCACCGCCGTGAGTGTCTTCAATGTCAAGCTTATCTTTTTCACCCCGTTCCATGTCGAGGTGTCCGTCTTCAAGTTCTTGTTCTAGCTGGTTCGCACTGCTAGGGTGCATCACCTTCGTCCGAGAGCGTCAGATCTTGTTCGTTGCAGAATTCTCCGAACTCATCCTTGAGATACGTCGTTGCGTCCTTGACGTACGAGAGCGATGGCTTGAGCTTGATACGGTGTGCGATGACGCTCGTGAGCGCTTCCATGATGTCAAGCGGTTTGACGTGCTGGTGGTTGTTGAGTTTTGCCACTGCTTGCGATCGTTCGTAGAGCCCGAGACTTGCTCGTACGCTTGGTACTTTCTCGAGATCCTTATTGCTTCGTAGTCGTCGCAGGAAGAGTATCATCTGGGAGTAAAGCTTGTCAGGGAATTCTGTCAGACGTGCTCCTTTCATCCTGACGATCACTTCTTCTTCTTTCTGCGTGCCCGGATAGTGGACGTAGATGAGGTCGAACCGGTCGAGAAGGACGTCGCTGAGCGGCTCTGTGTTCGTATCCTGAGGGTTCATCGTCCCGATGAAAAGCACATCTACAGGGATGTCTACATCGTAGCTTCCTATAGTGACTTTCTTCTCCTCGAGGACTTGCAAAAGCGCGTTCTGGAGTCGTTGTGAGCATCTGTTGAGCTCGTCGAAGAAGAGGACTCCGTTGTTCGCCTTGAAGATCTTGCCTGGCGTGAATGCTTGCGGGCTGAGCGGTCCGTATTCCATTGCCTTGATAGGATCGATGTCTCCGATGAGATCTTCGACTGTCAGGTCAGGGCTTCCCTGGACTCTCACGAAGAGTTCGCTTCCTTCATATGTCTTTGTCTGTATATGCTCTCCCTTCGCTTTCCTATCTTTGCAGTACGGGCAGACCGGATTGTCTGGCTTGCAGTGGAATTCGCACGTGTTGAGTTCCTGTGGTGTGAGTAGTGTCGCTATATCTCGTACGAGCGTTGTCTTTCCCATCCCAGGACTCCCTACAAGGACGACGTGTCGCTTGAGAACGAGTGCTGAGAGCAGTTGCTTCTTGACATCTCCCAATCCTATGATTGACGGGAAACTGTTGATATCGAGTGTTTTGAATTCCATGACCCGGAGATAGAGTTTATGCTCATATATAAATTCTGTGGTTGGAAGCGAAGAAATGAGTGATTAAGATATATTTGTATAAGATCGTAAGTCCACCGAGTCTTCAAATAACACATAGTTGAACTTTCGTTCATATTTCTTGTGACTGAACCAGTCAAGTATAATGTTCATTATTGTTATCTCATCTGATTGGATTGTGTAAATAAGCCTCCATGCATTCGGTAGATCATATTTCCATAAATTAGTCACACCATACTTTTTCACATAACTTTGAGGCCATAATTTTTTTGGGATTTTAACACCACAAGCAGGATCGTCTTTTAAATCTGCGATTGCTCTTTTGATGAAAGAATATAATTTCTTTTTTTCATAAGTTCCTGATTTTAATGTTTCGAATTTGTGTTCGGTCTTTTTATCGATAAAGACAACAACCTGATCTTTCATTGTGACTTCACTCCTGATTCTTTCACTCGTTTGATTAATTCAGGATTGTATATCCAGATTATCTTATTACTGTTGTCAATCATGATTTTTCCGGAATTATGCAGATAATCAATAATGGTCTGGAATGTCTGATACATCATCTTTCTAGGTAGTGATTTCCAGAGCTGATATTTACCTAGATCATTATCAGATTCACGAATGATTTTCTCGACCATCAAGACAGAGTCCAATGTGGGGCTATGAGACATATTATATAATAATATATAAGAATTATTTAAAGATTGTGTTTGATGAAACATAGAAGAGTTAGAAAAAACTCAAGTTAAATGTGTTTCTGACACTATTTCGAAAGGTTTCCGGGGATGGAGACCTAATTCAATTAAAAAAAGCTAATAGCGACAATCTTATTTTCTTGAATAAACTCGCGATCTTTTGTTAATCCTTATTATACCGATAACACCATTATCATCATCAACTTCATAAAGAACCCTAGCGTCATAGAGAAATCAAACTATACTTACTTCTAAGAACAATCAATTATCTAGAATTAAGGGAACAGAATCAATCATTCAAATCAAGAATTCTAGTGCTACCGAAGGTACACTCGCTACGGTTCAGAACTTGTTTCTGAACTTCAGGACGATAAGTCCGCCTACTAAATGCGAGTTGGCAAGGAGAAT
>JBNJHD010000037.1:0-5703 GCA_051819805.1 Nanobdellota archaeon | reverse complement strand
ATTCTGTGTGATTCCAGGTGCTGCTATAAAGCCAGTCACTTTCCCTATGCCCTTGAGCGATTTCATCTTCTCGACATAACGCCTGAGTTGTGTCACTGCTGAAAGGCCTGCAGTGTAGCGTTTGCACTCGACAATCGCCAGCGTGCCATCACCAAGATGTCCGAAGACGTCGATAAACCCGTATTTAGTATGCTCTTCTCTTGAAACCGGCTTGAAGTCCAGACTGATGATATCAGGATTGTTCTTGATATGATCACTCATCTCCGCTTCATTGCCTGATAACTCTTGTGACTGTCCGTCAACGAGTCGTCGTGAGAAGAAGTCATAGATACGAAGCAGCTTGACTGTTATCTCGTCATGTCCTGACCTTGCATGCATCATCAAGTAGGTTTCGTCACTCTCCTCATCCTTTCGCAGGTCAAAAGATACTTTCGCCGGCGCTTTGAGATAGTTGATGGGCATACCGCCATCCGGCTGGTGGATGAGAAGAGAGTGATCCTGTTTTATCATGACAAGCCGATCGCCTTCGTCAAGGACGCTTTCCGCACGGCCGCTGTATTCGATCGTGCATCTCGTGAAAAAGCAGACGAACTCGCCTGCTAGCACTGCCTGCTTGACTGACGTGATGACCTCTTCGAACTTCATAGGAAGAGAGTTGTCAGTGCTGTATTATAAAGGTATTCTTGAAGTGAGAAAAACTATTTAAATCAACAACCAATCGTTTCTCTACTATGAACATCGCAGTTGACGTTGATGAAGTATTGGCTAATTTTCTCGAGCAATTCCTTAGTTTTCAGGAAGAACATTATGGTCGCAGACTCGCTCCAAAAGATTGTTCGTCCTATTATTTCAGGGAGTTATTCAATATATCTGAAGAAGACGAGATCAAGCAGATATATGAGTTCTATGAAACGCAGTATTTCCAAGATATAAAACCTCTTCCTGACTCACAGGAATCATTGAAAAAACTTAAAGAGCAAGGTCACAAGCTTTTTATCATCACTGCACGTCAGAACAGGGTCGCTAAAGAGACCCGGCAGTGGCTTGACAGATATTTTCCCGACATGTTCGAGGATGTGTTCATCACGAACGAAGCTGGGTTTAAAGAAGAGCATCATGAGAAAAAAGTTGATGTGTGCAAGCGCATCAACGCTAATGTCATTGTTGAAGATTCGCTTCCTAATGCTATTGATGTCCTGAAAGCTGATATGAAAGCAGTGCTTATGGATAAGCCGTGGAACCAGACTGATTCTGATCCGGAAGGTCTTCATAGAGTCTCTTCATGGTCGGAAGCCCTTTCTATCCTTCTTCAATACTAGGCCGGAACGCCTATGAAGATGTTGTGCTTGTCACGTATGAGCTTGACTCGCACGGTTCCTTTCTGTTTATCAAGTCCTCTGACTGAAATAACTCGTCCTTGTGCAGTACAGAGTTTCTCATGCTTGTGCCGACCGGGAAACTTGACCTCCGCTGTCACGATCTGATTCTTGTGCATCGGCTTGTCAAGCGTCTTGTCTTCATAGATGTCGAAGGGATTGTACTCTGGTTTTGGCGTGAGCGTGATGTCATACTTCTGTTCGTATGGTTTGAGCAGTTCGAAGAACTCGTCGAACTCCATCTGTCTCTTCACGGGTTTCCGTCCGTACTTGTGCACGAGATAGTTCTGGAAGCCGATGGTCGGATAGGGACTTTCTATCGTTTTCGCCAGTTTGATGAGCGGTTCGATATCCCGCTTTGGATCGTCAGTGTATGTCGGTATGACAAGCGGCGCTATGAGTACCGGCAGTCCGACCTCCTTGCAATACTCCACCATCTCAAGAACCTGTTCGAGAGGATACGCTTTTCCTGAAATTTTATCAGAGACTTCTTTATCCAGACTGTTGATCGAGAGGTTGATCCTGCCAAGCCCTGCTGTTTTGAGCTTGTCGATGAGTTCTTTTGTCAGGAGTGTCCCGTTCGTGTTTACTGATATCGTGTTCTTCTTTTCAGAAGTCTTGAGTTCTCGGATAAGCTCTTCAAGGAATGGATACAGTAATGGTTCACCATGAGGTCCTATGTTGAATTCCACAGAGTGTTTTTTTTGAGAAGCAATCTCTAGGGCGGTTGAAGCGAGATAGTAGGGGTCGATAAGGATGTCGTATTCTTTGTCATTCACTCCCTCATCAACGCTGCAGTATATGCAGTTGAGATTACAGCCAGTCAGCGGTTTGAGCTCAAGAACATTAGTGTTTCTATCCACTACGCCAAACTCTCCTGAACCCACCAGCGGCATCTCGCTGAATTCATCGAAAAATACTACTTTCTTGCCGTTGAGCATGTGAATCATGTGGTTGAGGCCGTGGTCCATGAGTCGGTTAAGCTTGTTGGTCGCTTTTTTCTCACTCACAGAAGGGAATTCAAGAGCATTTGAGTGGATAGTGACATTCTCATCTATTTCTTCAAGCTGTCGCTTCTCTATCGTGAACCTGTATCTTTTACCATAAAGGATAGTCACGACTTCTTCATGTTCGTGAAAAGTGAAATTATCGAACTCAATCAGCGTCATGATCCCTTGAGAACAGAGTATTATTTAAAAAACATGTGGAATGTAAAGCATTTGTTAGAGTCCAATAATGTTTTTAAAAGAACAGCATTTGAGAGTAGTAAATTGGAACAAGCACTTAATTTCACTGAAAGTCTGATGGTCAGACCAGGGGACAAAGTGTATCTGCACGACCCTAATAATGAGATAGGAACTAGAACTATTTCTTCAGAGCAAGAGTTACTAGCACTTGATCATGGAAAAGAGTTCATAGTCAGTGAAATAGAATATTATGATAGTAAGTACAATAGGATTCATTACATGGACTTCGGCAACGCCCATAAGTTTGCCAATATCAATCTTGGGAATATAGAGTTTGTTAGATTTTATCTCGATAACACATTAATCAGTCTCAATGCGCAAGAATTCATGAAAGACAATCAAGGATCACGCAGTCACCTTGATCCATCCCTCGAAAGTATAGAAAAAGATATTGTACAAGGAACAACAATGAATTTTTTTAAAGTTATAATGCCAAATAGTGGCGTTTACGACATGTCCATTGACGAGTATATTTCATTCAATAGATTTATTCGTGATAATCTTCAGAAACCGACATATCAGAGTGTTGTGCAACGTATGGAACAAGAGTTCGAGAACGAATTTGATGAAGAGTTCGAAACAGAAATAGAATCTGAAAACATAAACACCTATACTCCAGCCTATGATGATAAGAAACTCATCCCTGATGAAGATAGTGAACAAGAAGTATACGGAACATCTATAGTTGAGCCTGAAGACACATTTAGCACGTATGTGAATTCTATCATTGACGGTGTTGGCGAGCATGATCTATTCACGACAAATGGTAAAGTGAGATTCAATAGAGCATTCCCTGATAATGAAGGGAAAAAAGAAGATATTGAACCTTTAATTGAATCATTAGAAGATAAACTCATTTCAAGGATAATCCCTAAAGCACCAATTGACGACGAATCCAGTAATAATAGCACATATCTATTTTTTGAAGAAGAGTTTGAGGAAGAAGTATCAGAAACGGAATTGTTCTATGAAGAATTATATCAATATGAAGAGTATACGATGAAACTTGAGAAACAACTTGCATTTGCAAAAAATATGAAAAAAGAATATAATGTCACTACTCTTGGCGATATCAGAGATATACTGTTGAAAAGAGAATTACCAGCATACAAGGTAGAAGAGCTTGTTGCAGAAGAGTATATCACCGACCCTATCTTTTATGAGCCAGCTCATGAAGCTTACGAGCAAGTTAGGAAAATGATCGAATAAAAAAATAAACAAAAACAGATTTATTCTACATTATGTGATTAACCCATAGCACCATCCATTCCTTGCACCATAGTACCATAATCCATGAATTCTACATCGCTTGGTTCCTCAAACATGCTTTGTGAAGCAGTCCAGCTCTGGCAGTCGTAATCGTTCGTTTCTGTCAGATCGAAACTTGATGCGGCTCCTTGTTCTTCAAGGAATTCCTGTGTCATCTTCATTCCTTCAAGAGCTTCAGGATTCCATATGTAGACTGCGTCATCGTTTCTCATCATGTAAGAAGCGGTTTTCACTCCATTGAGATTCGTTTCCATCTCCACACGGTAATTCTCTCCGTCAATATAGACATCCTGTCGTGCTGTCATCCCACCCATATCTTGTCTGTAGGAACAGTGCATCGCCTTTCCCAGACCGAGCAGTCCTTTGATTGATGTCGATTTTTCTGTGGAATCACTCTCTTTTGATTCCTCATATTTTTGCTCTAATGCTTGCTGATCTTCCTCTGAAGTCACATCACCAAGAGTATCTTCTCCCACATCCTGTGACGAGCATGCTGTCAGTAACAGAAGTGTCATAGCCAATAAACCCAAAACCATATACTTCATTATCATAACCCCCATATCCCGTACTGAAAAGTACGAATAATATCATATGATTTAATAATACTACTATTTAAAAATATCTTTCTGAAACGCTATTTTTGACACTATCAATACGAAGTGACAGTGAGCAAGATTTAAAAACTGACCTTTATTACTTTGGTTCATGAGTGAACATCTGAGCGTGTGGGAAGCTGCCGATCTTGAACCGGGAGATAAGGCATATATGATTGATCATGAAGGACAAACCCACCCATTTATCGTTTCTGAAATTGAAGGGCATGATGAAAACCGTCAGCTTAGTATTAAGAAAATATTATTTGCACCTATACTACAGTATAGGGAAAAAATCCAGCTTAGTGAAGTTGCAATCAGACCTATTGATAGCAACACTACATACTCTCACGAAAACATCCGAAAAACACCTAATCTTAAAACAAAGACAATAATAAAGAATATTCTTGAAGCGAAAGATCCTTCTTGGCTTTATGAAGAGATACTAAGAGAACTAGTTCCTGAATCAGGTCTTTTCGATCTTCCTTTGAACGAGTATAAGGAATGGCTTATTCTTGGAGGAAATCATTACAGTCACTTCAACATCGAAAGTGCTGAAGAAATGTTTTATCAAGAAATGGCCAAGCATAGTATCAGTTACCAACATGATAAACAGAATATTCCAACGCTCGATACTTTTTATAAGTATAAATCAGAAGAGTTTTCACAAAAATATAGAGAGTTAAAAAACACATACCAGATGGTCACGCACATAGAGCAGAATTATCCGAAAGAACATTATGATAATAAGAATGTTCCGATCAAGACCATAGGTGATCTTTCTATGAAGATCTTCCGTAATGAAATCGATAAAAAAACGATTGATCACTTCATGAACAAGAATAGTTTCTCCCAATCACCTTTTAAAGAAGCTCTTATGATGAGCAGAAGCGATAATAAGATTTATCAGGGTCGTTTCAGGAACTCATGACTTTTTCTACTTTTCCTTTCTTGAGAAGTATTTGCGCTATCGTATTTGGCAGTGTAACAATCTGTTCTTTATCATAAGGTCCGAAAATTTCCTTGTTCTTACCATAGAATTTAGGAACCGAAGTTGTGAACTTGACGATAACACCTGTTTCGCCAGTTCCTTTGCTATCATCACGAATTTTCTCTTTAGACTCACTCCTGACAATTTCTTTTTCAGGATATTGTCCATTATCAGTCTCATTGAGATCGACTTCACCTTCCTCTTCTCTTGTCGTTATATCATGCCCT
>JBNJHD010000036.1:0-6739 GCA_051819805.1 Nanobdellota archaeon | reverse complement strand
TGTCAAACATTTCTTTTCTGCTCACTGCTTGTGTCGTTTGTGAATCAAGAACAACATTGACTTGTGAAAATATCGATGGATCATCTCGTGCACCACGCCCTATCATCACACCATCTGAATACTCTTGTTCGAGAAGCATCTTGACATGCCCTGGCTTTCTCACATCCCCATTTGCTATCACAGGAATACTGACTATCTTTTTCACTTTTTTGATGCACTCCCAATCTGCCTTTCCCGTGTATCCTTCTCTTACCGTCCTTCCGTGTATCGTGATCGCGCTCACTCCTAGCTCTTCGGCCATCCTCGCTACTTCTTCGAACGTGATCCGTTTCTCATCAAACCCTTTTCGTATCTTTATAGTCACTGGTTTATCTGTGGCTTCTCTGACTGCCTTGATGATGCGTCTCATCAGATGCGGATATGATAATAAGTATCCTCCTGTCTTACGTCCGAGCACTTCCTTAAGGGGGCAGCCGAAATTCAGATCGATCACATCCACATACTCGCTCACGCTTGTAGCGAGTTCTGCAGCCACTTTGGGCTTTGCTGTCATGATCTGGAAGGCTACCGGCACACTGATCTTTTTCAACTCCTCCATGTCGTAGAAATTGTGATTCTTGCTCTCGATAGCTTGTGTTTCCACCATTCCTGCACCGTAGTAGGCACACGTCTTGAGAAACGCCTCGCAACTCACTCCTTCCATCGGCGCTGCTATCGTCGGGCTTTTCAGCGTCACACTTCCTATCTGCAATTCGTGTTTCATCCTCTAGAAATTATTGAGATCTGTTTGTCCTTTGCTGCTTTTCGGTCGTTTCTTTACTTTAGGTTCATCCTCTTCTTCAGGCATCTCTTCGACCTTTTCTCCTGCTTGTTCTTTCAGTTGCTTCGCTGTCTTCGGTCCTATGATGCTCTTGAGAGTATTTATATCTGCACGCTTCACATCCTTCACGTTCGCGATACCATGCGCATGCAACGTTCTCGCTCGCACTCTTCCTATTCCTTTGAACTTGAGCAGTGTGATGAGTTCTGAACGCACTCCGTGTTTTGTTCTCATAGCGATGTGACGTACTACTGACAAGAGTTTTTTCTTTTTTGTCACGCGTGCCAGCTCTTCGCACGCATATAATAACCATTCTGCCCGTTGCAGTTTCATCGTGACTTCGCCGGGTCTGATGCCGTACTTGTCAAGCAATTGCTGTTCCGATAATTCGTTCGACCAATCGTTGAGAAACGAAGCGGTGAGGATGGTGTCCTCATAATCGTCCTGTGAATACTCATAGAAATCATTCTCATCAAGCAGTATGAGATCCTGCTCCTCCATGGTACTCTCGACAAGCTCCACTGTGCTGGTCTTCATCCGCAGCAGTGGTCGCATCTCAAGCGAGCATGAGATGAGGTGTTGCACGGCAAACGTCTGCTCTTCATCGTGCTTCTCGCGCACATCCTCTTCAAGTTCCTCAAGTCCTTCAATGAGTTGTCGTGCCGTGAGCGGATCGAGATAGATCTCTGACACTCGTTGTCCGAGCGGTGTTGCCACGAGCTCTTCTTTCTCATTGTTTTTTCCATCAGCACCATACATCTCGCTCGCTGTAACGAACATGCTGCTCGCTGATTCTTCCTCTGTGTCTTTTCCACTGTCTTCGTTTTCGAGAAACTCCCATTTTTTTAGCAGTTTTATCATCTTCGTGAGTGTTGCGATCAATCGGTTCATGTTCCCGAACTGTTTTGCATAGAACGTCTCGCTGAAAAAATCAATCAATTCTTGTTTTGTCGTGATGATATCTGTCGCTACCAAGCTCAATATATACGTCCGTAGCACTGGCTCTACCGCAAGTTTCGAATGGATGTCCTCGACAATGCCGTGGATGTAATTCTCTGTCAGCTGTTCTACTTCATCCTGCTTTCCTGCGACAAGTATCGCTTCTCCGAACTCCTCCATTCCCGGTCGTCCCGCCCGTCCTGCCATCTGCAGGTATTCAAGCACCGGTATCGGTGCCATCCCTCGTCCGCCGAATCGCTTGTAATCCCTGATGACAGCTCTGAACGCTGGCAGGTCCAGCCCTGCTGCAAGTGTCGGTGTAGAGCAGATCACCCTGATTGTTCCTTTCCGGAACTCTTCTTCGATAAGTGACCTCTGCCCGTTCGGCAGTCCTGCATGGTGGAACGCGATTCCTTTTCGTAGGCAGAGTGATAATCGCTTGCACTGCTTTGTCGGCTGTGAGAGTACATCAAGCGCCTTATCCGCTAACAAATCGAGCTTCTCGCTCACGTTTTCATCTTCCACTCGTCTGCCTTTCGCGACTTTCTCGGCCTGGCTCTCTGCAGCTCTCTTGCTCGCGCAGAACACTAAGGCTTGCTTATCGAGTCGTATCGTATCGAGGCAGAGTGCCGTTGTCTGGTCAGAAGACGATTTCTGGATCGGTTTCGCTTTCATGCGTCTTATTGAGAAAGAAGTGATTGTTTAAAGGTTTTTGCTCTCCTCAAACAAGTACATCGCACCATCTGCAAGCGCTGTTCCTATCAGTATACCTTCTATGCTGAGTGCACCTATTATTCCAAGGATAAGAGCTATGACTCCATTAACAATGAATAATGTGATGATTGAAAGTGCGATGTGTTCAACTCTTGATCCTTTTCGCTTCCAATACCATCTGCCGCTGATAAGCGCCGGTAGCAGTGCAGTAATGATTGCCAGTATATGGAGTATGCTCATACTCCTACTTATTCCTTCCATTATATTTATATATCTTATCATGTCTTTTTCGCTTTCATATGACCTCTATGAGACTTTTTGATGTCCTTGCTCTTATTATCATACTATGTGCTTCGTTTCTGATCTATTCTCCTCATCTGCATTATGAAGGGCCTTATTTACAACCCCTTGATAATGGTATTGTCAATGGCACTCTCGAGAAATATTCTTATCCGTTTCAAGCTGATGGGTGGAATCATGTTTCCCTTTCCAAGGCAGTCATCGAACGAGAAGGTCTTTATCATTCCAATCCTCAGTTACCTGTCCACACACCGTATCATTCTCACGAATGGGGTTTTCATATTTTTGTAGGATTCTTGAGCGTGCTACTCGGTATTTCCGTTCTCAAGCTTTCTGTGTTCTTGCCAGCGGCATGTTTCTTCCTCGGAGCTCTTATGTGGTATGTCTTCATCGCTCGTCAGGCAAAACTTCCTGTGACTGCTATTGTCTCTATAGTCTTTTTCGCTTTGATCCCTAATAATGCGAATCTTCTCGGTCACTGGTTTTTCATCCCCTTGACTACTTTATGGTTCTTCTTATCTTCGTTTGGCATCATTCTTTCCTCTAGAACCCTTGACACCGATCTGAAGATCATACTTTCCATCGTGCTTGGTGCTCTTTCTGCTGTCATCTATCCTTTTGCTACTCTACTTATGCTTCTTCTCTCAGCAGCCTATTTCATAAGTCTTTATTGGTCTTCAATCAGTCAATATTGGTTCAAATGGAAATATTATCTTATTGGTGCTATTCTTCCTCTCTTTTTGATCCTTCTTGTTATCATTCTCTCCGGAGTGCTTGATTTTCTTGTGTTCCAGAAAGGTTGGACTTTAGTCGAATATCCTTATACTGTATCTTATTTCCTTCCTTGGATTATGGTCCTTGCAGCTCTTTTGGGGACTTATCTTCTGTGGAAACATAATAATCACTGGCTTTCTCTCTTTTCAGGAATCTTTATCATTTATGGTCTTATTTCATTTTTCACCTACAAGGTATTCTCATTTACCATTGCCATGCCGTTCCAACGTATGGTCTTTGTCTGGCAACTGATTATCGGTTTGGGTTTGGGTTCTGCTATCGAATATCTTATGAGGATGTTTTCTGCCAAAAAAATCTCCTCTCCTCGAATGAGATCTTTATTTTCGTTCGCAGTTCTTCTGGTTGTGGTCATTGCCATTGGTGCGTGGAAACTACCTGGTTATCATACACCTGAACCTGAAAACTTCGCCATTCATGCTCTTGTTTCAGAACCATTTGTATCGCTCTTAGATCAACTTCCTGATTCCCGAACATTGACTGTGCTATCAGAGTCCCACACATCCACGTCCATTTATCCTCTCAGTGGTCATTACGTCGCTTCAGTGAATGATGCTAATCTTGGTGGTTTGAACCCGAGATTATATGACCAGTTCGTATCTGGTAATTGTAAGCGTAAGAAAGAGATTTTACAGGAGAACAAGATTGACGCAGTCATTTCCAGTTACTATTTTGATTGTCCGTATATCAAAGAAAACGATTTCGAGAAAGGATTGTTCTTATACACGATCGTTTGAACTACTTGCTTTTGTTTCCACCTTGCATTGTTCTATGGATCTCTTGTTCTAGATGCTTTACGAACTCCTTCACATCAAATCGTTTCGCTTGCTTGAGACATTCTCTCTTATACTTTTCCGTTTTCGGTGCAATCTCTCGAATTGCGTTGCGTATTTTTTCAGGAGTGATATTTTTGATAAGTCGACCTGTCTTCCCATCAACAACACTTTCAAGATACCCTCCTTTCGCGGGTGCAATGACTGGTTTTCCTGCGCTCATCGCTTCAACAGCTGTCAATCCGAAATCCTCTTCTTTTGATGTCGTGATAAAACCAGTGCATGTTGCGTAGAGTTCCTTGAGCTTCGCATCACTCACTCTGTTGAGGATCGTCACATTCTCTGGCTTCTGTCGTTTGATCTCTTCTCGGTATTTCCTGAAATGATGTGATTTCTCTTCATTAGCGACGATCACTAGTTTCGTTTCAGGCATCTTCCTGAACGCTTCTAGTTGCAGTTCGATACGTTTATGCCGGACATACCTGTTTACTGAAAGCCAGAATCCTTTGTGTGGCTTGTTATAGAACTTGTCCGTATCAACAGGTGGGTGGATTACCTTTGCCTCTCGTCCAAAATATTTTTTGATGCGTTTTCTCACGTTTTCTGAATTGCACACTATCCTATCTATATCCTTGACGTATTGTCTTGTCAGTTTCCTGTTCAACCACACCCACACGTCAAAAATCCATCGAGTCACTCCTCTCATATTGTGTTGTCGTGTGAATTCGTACAGATCCCAGAGTTCTCTTGGTGGTGAGTGAGCATACCATAGCGTTGGTCCTGCTCTCTTAGCAGCTCCTATCGCCCAATCGCCTGTGATGAGATGTATATTGTACTTCTTCTTCGGTGTATAGAGTCTGCTCCAGAACAAGGCTAGCTGTTGCTTGAATGGTGCTTGTTTCGGAATAAGTCCTAGCTTATAGACCTTCACATCCTTGAATCCGAGTTTTGCAGCATTATCTTGTTCATACGCGCTCGTATATATGTCGCTTCCGAATTTTGTTGCAATGGTGTATGTGACCAGTTCCGCTCCTCCAATATTATCAAGGTAGTTGTGGATGACTGCGCTTGTAAATTTGTTTTTCTTCATTCCTGATTTTCCTCTCCTGCGAGTTGGACGCTGATATAATAGAATGAATTGAATACTACTTGTATTCCTATAATGCACATCGTAAGAAGCAATATTCCTAGTCGTAATTGTTCTACACCACCGAATCCTGATCTTGCCCATGAGATGATGATGCTAAGACCTATGAGTATGGGTGTGATGGTGAGCGCTCCACCTGCAAGAAGTCCTCGTTCAAGTGTGAGTTCTCGCTGGAGCCATTCGATGAGCCCTCCGTTATCGTGGTACTTGTTCGCTGCAAACACTTTCGCGAAATATCCTGTGATCAGCATCTGTATGCCTGTGATGGTAAGCAGACTTCCTATGAGAAGTGGGTGTGTGTGCAGTGTCAGAGTCCCTATGGTAAACGGCCCTGTTGCCAGTGCTGCTAAAAGGATTGTTCCAAGCAGTGTGATAAATATTCCTGGAAGTAGGATCACTGTTGTCGGACTGAATAACAGCATGAATCGTAGATGGCGCCATCCGTCATTGAAACTATCTAGTTTTGACGGAGTCTCCCTTGCCTTGTAGTGTATAGGGAGTTCTCCGACACGCAGATTGTGTTTTGCCGCTTTGATGACCATTTCTGTAGCTAATTCCATTCCTGGACTTGCTAGTCTCATCTTCTCTAGTTTTTCTTTTTTGACCAGCCTCATCCCGCAATGGACATCGTGTATTTTGCTTTTAAATAATATTCGTGTCATTCCTGATAACAGCGGATTTCCTAGGTGCTTGTGTAGTTTTGGCATCACTCCTTTTTCGAGTTTTCGCTTGAAACGATCCCCTATCACCATATCTTTGTTCTTCTTCTCAAGATACTTATAGAACCTGACGAGTTCTGAGAATTCGTACGTGCCATCTCCATCTGCCATGAAGATATATTTTCCTTTCGCTTCTGCAATTCCTCTCCTATAAGCATTTCCATAGCCTTTTCGTTCTTCAAGAACTACCTTCGCCCCTGCTTTTTTTGCTTCAGAAGCGCTCTTATCAGTACTATTATTATCTATAACTATTATTTCGAACCTTTCTTGAAGTCTTTTTGCTGCTTCCTTTGCTTCTCTAATGCACCTTGCTATGGTTTGTTGTTCGTTGAGGCATGGTATGAGAATGCTTATATTCGTCTCGCTCATGAGTATTTCATGTTTGATTGTTCTTTAAATATGTATTTATCTTTTTTCGATAAGAAATGTGAGCCTGCAAAAACCCTGAAAACTCTGTTTGAAGGGCACTAACACGACAGTGTTAAGTGTTTGAACTTGTTCAAATCGACAATGGAGAACAAAGTGAGCCCGCGGA
>JBNJHD010000035.1:0-6761 GCA_051819805.1 Nanobdellota archaeon | reverse complement strand
GTAACAAAAAGTTTTTAATACGCAATAGGGGTTGAAATGAGTAGTTATGAAAGAAATATCTACAGGAATAGATCGTTTTGCACAGCTTATCAACAAGCATAAAAAGCTCAGTTCTGAACGGGCTGCTAAATTGCTCAATATAGATAAGGAAGTCATTGAAGAATGGGCTGAATTATTAGAGCAAGAAAACATAGTTTCTCTCAATTATAAGTTCTCTACAATGTATATTGAAGCGAAGGAGCAGACTAAAGACGATGTTGTACGTGCAGCTAAAGAAGTCTATTCTGAACGTGATGCTTTGAAACGTAAAGTTGATGCAGCTATCCGATCTATCGATAAGGACACATCAGGTTTTGAAGAAGTGAGGAAAGAATTTGATATTGTCCAGAAACACATAAAAGATGAACTTGAAAAAGTCCGTAAAGAAACTGAAGAGCTCGACCATTACGACTCTCTAAAACAGAATCTTGGCAAGCAACTCCAGGAACAAAAAGATCTGTTCAAGAAATTCAGGAAAGAATATGATGATCAAATCAAGGAATTCCAACGAAAATACGATGCTTCAATCAAAGAATTACGTAATGAAGAGGATGAGATAAAGAAATTTCAGAAAAATATTGCTGGTTTGAAGAAAGACCGGACTAAAGTTGAAAAGAAAATCGATCATTCTATTAATGAACTCAAAACGATTTCAACAGATCTTGATTCTCAATTGAAATCAATAAGCGCATCTGAGAATAAGATAACTAAAATAAAGAAATCTATTTCAAAATTATCTACTAACATTGATCAGGAGAAGGCAAAGAACCTTAAAGTATTAGCTAAAAAAGTTGGCGAACGACGAGAGACTCTTGAAGCTAAACAAAACGTCCTTACTGAAGAAGTTCGTTTGAAGGTCAAAGAAATCAAAGGATATATCGGTACGGGACAGAAGTTTTATGATCATTTCAAAGGGGCGTTCATGAAAAAGATCAAGACACGTGAATTGATTGATGATATCGAAAAAGAGAAGCAGGAACTGAAAAAAGAGATGCTTGAATTGAAAAAACGGATTGCAGCCTTTACTATTTCAAAAAATAATTCTGACATCAAGAAAGATTTCGGTAATATAGAGAAATTATTCGCCCAGTACGATAAGAGAAAACGAAAGCTGGTCGACAAGATCAATCATTTGCTTAGTTATATTCAAAAGCAATAATATTTTTTGAGGGGGAGTGAGTGTGGTAAAAGAGAATAAAGTTATTGATGAATATGAATACGATTCTGGCAAGATTCCTATCAAGATCACTATCCGAAAAGATAAGGATGAATTCGTCCCTATTTATGATCTTCAGATATCTTCTATCAGCTCTACAACGAACCTCATGCTTGAGAAGATCAGACAGGAACTCATCAAGAAAGTAAGTCTTGGCATCACTGATTTAAGTGATATGAAAAAAACTGATTTTGTTGAAGAACGTTTTGAAAGCCTTATCAAGACACTTATCCAAAAATATCTTCCTGATTCTGATGCAAAAACGACAGAATTCCTTACATCTTATCTCAAGACAAAAAGTCTTGGACTTGGTAGTCTTGAGCTCATCATGGATGATGAATTTCTTGAAGAGATCGTCATCAATCAATCCTCTGAACCCATATGGATTTATCACAAGAAATATAGTTGGTTAAAAACCACTATCAGACTTGACAGCGAGAACCAGATCCGCCATTATGCAAGCATTATCGGTCGAAAAGTCGGTCGTCAGATCACAGTCCTCACTCCTCTTCTTGACGCTCATTTACGTGGTGGTGATCGTGTTAATGCGACGTTAAGTCCTGTTAGTACCGAAGGTAATACCATTACTATCCGTAAATTCTCAAGAGATCCGTGGACCATCACTAAATTCATCGATAAGGGAACTATCTCTGCAGAAGCAGCTGCAATCATATGGGCAGGAATTCAGTATGAGATGTCTGCTATCATCGCTGGAGGTACAGCTTCTGGTAAGACTTCTGCCCTTAATGTATTTGCAAGTTTCTTCCCTCCTAATCAGCGTATTCTTTCTATCGAGGATACTCGTGAAATCCGTCTTCCAAAGTTTCTCCATTGGGTTCCGTTGAATACGGTTCTTCCTAATGCTGAGAACAAAGGTGAAGTGAGCATGCAACATTTGCTTGTGAACAGTCTGCGTATGCGTCCTGATCGTATCCTTGTAGGTGAGGTTCGTCGAAAGCAGGAGACTGAAACCCTGTTTGAAGCGATCCATACTGGTCACTCAGTATATGCAACATTTCACTCTAATAATGCTAAAGAAGCTGTTGAACGTCTCACGAATCCTCCTCTTGATGTTCCTAAAATCATGCTTCCAGCCATTTCAATGGTCATTGTCCAGTTCAGGAATCGTCGGACTGGTGCTCGTAGAACTTTCCAGTTGGCTGAAATCACTGAGAAAGGTGATGCACAAGTCATCATGCAATACGATGCAAAAAAAGATTCTTTGACACCTAAAACTAATGTTGTCCAATCCTTGTTGAACAAGAAAGGTTCTGTTCTCTTCGAGACAATAAAGCATTATACGGGGATGACCAATAAAGAACTCATAAAAGATCATGAGGAAAAAGTAAAAGTCTTGAAATATCTTGTCAAGCATAAAATAGATAGTGTTGATGGTGTGGGTCGTATCATCGCCGAATATTATACTGATAAGAATAATTTGATGAAATATGTCAATAAGAATCAGTTTTTTCCCGAATTAGATCAAAAATGAATATTTATAAGCGATTAGCGAAATCAATTCCTGGACTTGGTTTTAAGTTACGTCAAGCAGGGATTCTTGATACACCAGAATATTATGTCAAGAAAATCGTTTTTACAGCGATGATGATGGCGGTTGGATTGACACTAGTCGTATTTCTCTTCGCACAGCATCCAGTGGTATTTCTCGCTATTTTCTTCTTGACTCCAGTATTTTTCATGTATTTCATGAAATTCGTCGATGTTAAGATCGAACAGATTCGTCGTAAGATTGATGAAGAAATTGTCTTTGCAGGTCGTTTTCTTATTATCGAATTACAATCAGGAGTTCCTATACACCAATGCTTTGAAGATATCCAACGTAACTACAAGATTGTCGGTGTCTATTTTGGTGATATAGTCAATAAGATGTATATGGGAACAAGCCTTGAAGATGCTATCAACGATACTTTGCTTCATTCTCCATCTCCCACGCTGAGAAGGATTTTCTGGCAGTTGATCAACTCTATCAAGATGGGTTCTGATGTCGGTCCTGCCCTCAGGTCAGTTCTGGATCATATAGTAAAGGAGCAACAGATCGCTGTCAAAGAATATGGAAAGAAACTTAACCCTCTAGCGATGTTCTATATGATGATTGCAGTGATAGTTCCAAGCTTAGGTACTACTATGCTTGTCGTTCTAGCTTCATTTATCGGTCTCAATCTCTCATTGATTGTCTTGCTTGCTATTGCTTTATTCATCGGTTTTATCCAATTCATGTTTCTTTCCATGATCAAATCTCAACGACCTCCTATTAGTATGTGAAAATGACTAGAAAAAAAAAGAATCCATCAAGAAATCAATCCTTGAAGAACACCTCTAGTAAGAGTGATGGTTCATCAAATAGATCAGTAAATAGTGTTTTTGATCAGAAAAAACAGTATAAGAAGCGTCATATCTATAAGATATTCACTGAATTCTTTGAAAAAGCAGGAGTCGAGAAATCTCCTAAAGAACTCAATAAGAAGATCATGCTTGCTGATGTCATCATCATGGCAGTCTTGAGCGTAGCAGTTATTATCTTTTCTTTTATGTACGGAAGTGATCTTTCTGATGTCTTCATTGTTCTTGCTCTCTTATGGACACTTGTTCTTATTTGTCTTTATCTTCTTTCTTTACTTTCAGTATTCATTTATCTTGATATGAAAATATTCAAGCGTACCAAACAGATAGAAGAAGTTCTCCCTGACTTCTTGCAATTGACTTCAGCTAACATCAGTGCAGGCATGACTATTGAACGGGCGCTATGGTTTGCTGTTCGTCCTCGCTTCGGTGTTCTGGCTCATGAGATCGAGAATGTCGCTAAAGCCACTATTACTGGTGGTGAACTCGAAATAGAATTATCTAATCTTACTAAAAAATATAATTCTCGTATCCTGAAAGAAGCAGTTGAGTTGATCATTGCAGGCATTCATTCTGGAGGTGAACTCGGTGAGTTGCTCAATAACATTTCTGAGAATATCACTCAGACTCGCCTCATGAAAAAAGAGATTTCTGCAAGTGTAACAACATATATTATCTTTATTGGTGTCGCAGCTGTTGTTGCTGCACCATTATTGTTTGCTTTAAGCGCTCAACTGCTTGTTGTCATTGGTAGTATAGCTGAATCTTTTCAAGGCGATTCTACAGGCGGTAGCAGCGCATTATCTCTTACGTTGAATGCTGATAGTGTTGCATTGGGTGATTTCAATTTCTTTTCTATTGCCTTGCTTGGCATCACTAGTTTTTTCGCTAGTGCAATCATCTCCTCTATTCGTAAAGGCAATGCTAAAGAGGGTTTGAAAAATGTCCCTTTATTTTTTATTATCTCTCTTATTATCTTCCTTCTTAGTAAGATATTGCTAGGTAATCTCCTTGGTGGATTGTTCTGATTTCAACTTTTTTTTATGATGAAAAAATATAGGAAATCCTATCTATTGCATATACAATAAATAAAAATATTTGGCAAAAATTAAAGTTATTGAACTATTTATGAAGTATAAATTTTAAGCAAAAATTAAAACTAATTGAATTTAATATTTTTAAAAAATTTAAGCAAAAACCACATATTTTAACATTTTTTTATTTAAAAAATATAAGCAAAAATTAAAATTAATTAGTATGAATAAAAATAAATATTTTAAGCAAAAAATATATTTTTTTAACTTAATGTGTAGGTACAATATTAGTTTTCTAAAGGACTCTTGACAGACCGAATTGTTGAAGTAGTAACATGAGTATAGATCTGCGTCGTTTGAAGATTACTATGGCCAAGAAGCTCCTGAATAACACGTACATCATTACCTGCCTCCAGCAAATGCGTTGCAAAACTATGTCTGAGTTTATGCGGCGTTACTGATTTAGTAATGCCTGCACGTTTAGCAGCACCTGCAATGATTTTTTGAACATTGCGAGTTGTCATTGAAGAACCATGTCGTCCGGGAAATAATATTTCTGTCATAGTCAATGTATGAATATATTCTTCCAGTTCAATGCAAAGATGTCGAGGAATGATAAACATCCTATCCTTACCACCTTTACCTTCACGAACCCACCCATATCCTTGATCAAGCTCAAGATCAGATACTTTCAAAGAAACTACTTCTGATACTCGAAGACCAGACGCATATATTAATCTGATGAGAAGTCTGCTTTTTGAAGAAAGTTCATCAAAAACACGGTTGAGTTCATCCTTTGACAAGACAGTAGGTAGTCGTTGAGGGATTTTAGGAGTATGTATTTTAGTAAAACTTTTTTCAAGAACAACATTACAAAGAAATAATAATGCACTTCTAGCAAGAGCTACAGTTGAAGGTGCAGCATTGTTCTTTCTGAGAAGTGCCGCCAAATATCTTTTGACATCTCGTTCTTCAATATCGGATTTTTCACCGAGTGATTCAAAGAAATCTCTAATCGTGTGAAGATAATTACGAACAGTGTGTTTTGAAAACCCACGCAAATCCAATTCTGACTTTACATCATCTAACACAACTCTATATTGACTACTTATTCTTCGTTGAGAGGGCGGGTTCTCCACTTAAAATCACCTGTTTTATGCAAAACAAATAGTTTTGTTCGCACAATATACATTGTGCGAACTTTATTATATAAATGTTATGGAAATAAAGCAAAAAATCACAAAAAAGAGCGATTTTGACAATATATGTAACATAATATATCTCAGATAAATACGAAAGTAGTACCTAATTAAGGCCAATTAAATAATTTAAGCAAAAATCAAATAATTATTTTTGGAGTAGAAAAGCACATGAACTATATTCAGATACAATAACTTCTTTTTCAGGATCAATATAATCGTAAGGAGAAATGATAAGTGCATTCATTCCAGGACGGATGAAGTCCACAAATGTCGAGATTAGCTGAGGAGAAGTAGTAGGATTTTCAATCCCATTATAAATAACATCAAAATTTATCACGTTCTGAAAGCTCTTCAAAAAATTAAGGTTTGCGTTGTCAATATAACCATAAAAAATAATATTCTTGAATTGAAGAGATTCAACAGGATCTATTGACTGGACATCATATTGATCGATCAAAGTTTTGAGTTTGGCATCTTTAGGATCATGAAGCCAAGAATCAATCCCTTCATATAATGAATGATTTTGAAGTTCGTAATCAACCTCTTTCATTCGAGATTGTATGGATGATATGATATCAATTTCATACGAGGAAGTTTGCATTTTTTGAGCACCTAAAAGACAAAAATCCTCAACTTGATTCAGTGCAGTTTCTAGCAATGAAATATTCTTCAATTTGTTATTTGAACCCATATGTAAACTACCGCTAGATAGGAAGACAGTTTTAGTTATAAAAGTTATTTCTTTAGGAGAACGTCGCTTTTTTTCATCCGATCTTTAGTGATAATGTTTTTCAATCCCCAAAAATATCTTGCAAATAGAATGTGCTGTCGCTCTAATTCCTCTTTACCTGTAACACGTAAAGTATATATTTTCTGTCAAGGAATACCGGGATATCAATGGTAGATATT
>JBNJHD010000034.1:0-6961 GCA_051819805.1 Nanobdellota archaeon | reverse complement strand
AAGAGTTCTCCAGTAACTCCGTCTTTTGCCCATTCCATGTCCATCGGCTTGAAGTGTCCTGCCTGATGTGAATAGTGATCCTCAATCCGTTGCGCCCATCGTGCAAGTGTCAGCACTTCCTCTTCTGAAATGCAGAACTGGCGCCGATGAGTGATGTCCACATTAACGTTCTTTGTCGTCTTATTACCACCCTGATCATAGATCATCTTGATGGCTTTGCTTCCGACCTTTTTCGAGATGATGGACTTGTATCCTTCTCGCAGAGTAGGTTTGAACACATAGAACTCATCAGGATTGACTGCTCCCTGAACCACGTTCTCTCCAAGACCGTATGCTCCTGTGATGAAAATCGCGTCCTTGAATCCAGTTTCCGTATCAATGGAGAACATGACTCCGCTTGCGGCCTTGTCGCTTCGCACCATCTTCTGGACACCGATTGAGAGTCCTATGGAGAAATGGTCAAATCCTTTATCGACCCTGTAGCTGATCGCCCTGTCGGTAAACAGGCTCGCGAAACATTTCTTGCATGCCATGATGAGCTCTTCAGGCCCTTTGATATTGAGGTAGGTTTCCTGCTGTCCGGCAAAGCTTGCATCCGGCAGATCCTCTGCTGTAGCGCTGCTTCGCACTGCAACATCAGTGTGCTCACCGTATTGTTTGCACAAGTTATCATAGCCTTCAATGATAGCTTCACGGAGTTCTTCAGGGAATTCTGCTTCCCTGATGAGTTTTCGCACCTTCGCTCCACGTTCGCGCAGGTTCGGAAGGTTAGTTGTGTCAAGATCTGACAAGGTGTTTCTGATCTTCTCTCTGATGTTCGTGTGATCAAGGAGATAGTGATATGCGTACGCTGTGACTGCAAAGCCATTCGGTACCTTAACTCCCTCGTGTGAGAGGTTGAAATACATTTCTCCTAGTGACGCGTTCTTTCCGCCGACGAGCGGAACATCTTCTATGCCTAGCTGGTCGAACCAGAGAACGAAAGCTGTTTGTTTATCCATTGTTTCTACCTCTTTTTTTCATATCGTGATTGAGTTCCGATTGAATATCAGCACCACAGATAGCGCATCGAGAAATAAGTCAACCTCAGCACCACCCATTTCTTACACTCATTACACAGAGGATGAGTTTTATAAAGCTTTATTACTACTCAAAGAACAAAACAGTTCACGGATTACTGCATGAGAAAAAGAAAAGAGAAGAAAAAAGGTCAAAAAAAATCACTTGGCCTTATGGACGTGGAGTGTCTGTGTCGGGAAGGCAAAGCTCAATCCTTCCTTATCAAAGGCTTTCTTGATTGCCATATGCACTTCATCTTTAGTGCCTAAAATCGCATCGAGATCCTTTATCCAGTAGAGGACTTGGAGATCGAGGCTTGACGGTCCGAAGTTGACGAAGTGCACCAGACTATCATCATCCGTCTTATCGTTTTTCAGGATGATGTCAGTGAGTATCTTCTTGGCTTTCTCAAGGTCTTTTGCCGAAGTGTCATATTCGAGACCGACAACAACTCTCTCCCGTCTCATATTTTCCCTGCTGACGTTCTCGAGAACAGAATCAGCAATCATCTTATTAGGCATGACTACATGTGTCTTGCTGAACGTCTCGAGCGTTGTGGACCTGAGACTTATCTTGCTGACAAAACCATCCTGCCCTGCTACCTTGACTCGATCTCCCACTTGAAACGGTTTGTCGACGATGACAGCTGCTCCCCCGAACATGTTACCGATGATATCCTGTGCAGCCAGAGCGAACGCCAGACCACCAATACCTAGACCTGCAACGAGTCCTGTGACCTTGACGTCGAGATTCTGCAGGATGATGATGAGTGCTATCGCGTAGATGACAGCGACTATTATTCTCTTGAGCATATGATACATTGCACCCTCCATCTTGAATTTGGTTCCTTTCACTTCAGGATGAAGATAGTTTTCAAGGATTGCAGTGCTTATCCTGATTACGAACCAGGCTATATTAACGACAACAAGTGCCATAAGCACATGTCCGTAAATAGAGCTTGCCGTTTCAGAGAGTGTCAACACTTGTTTTCCATATTGGAGTCCTCCGAGAAACACTGCGAAGATAACTGGTTTCTGTAGTGCATCAACAATAATATCATCTAATCGTGACGTTGTCTTTTTAGTTAGTGCATGGAATACTTTCGAGAATATGTAATAGATAATTTTTGTTCCGAAAAATGTCGCTGCTAATATTCCTAAAAAAAGAACATATTGGACAATATTGTTTCCTGCTATCATGTAGCTGAATATATCTGCCATGAATATCAATACCTCATAATACTGTTAACCACAATCTAATCGTTTGAGTAATCGAATGATTCTTTGCATTGATCGTAAAGCGCTCTGCAGACTTTCTGCCCTTCCTGATCCACAAGCTTACTGATAGGATTCTCGTCATGGTCGCAACCGATGCGAAGGCTTGCTGAATTGTTGGGATCATCGACACCGAAGTATGCTACATTGTTCTCCTGCAATTCCACTCGTATGCCATCTCCTAATCGCTCGGTCTCCCCTTCTCCGAAGACAAGCCGTTTGTCATCCACGATAAGCCGTAGTGATGATTGCGCGATTTTTTCCACGATAATCGTATGTTCTGCTATTTCCAGTTCATCCCCTTGTTCAAAGAAGTAGTCTTCGCAAAGGCCATTCTCATCGACTTTGTTATCTTTCTTAACAGGCGTTCCTTCCAGTTCGTTGAAAACATCAGTTTCAGAATCATTTTTTCCGAGCAAATCGTTGAGTTCAGTATCATTTATCTGGAATGATTCATCTTCGACACGCTCAGATCCAGAATTACCTGTGATGAGTACGATGATGATTATAATAACAATTAGTATCATTCCCACAATCAATAGTCCCCCGTATTGTTCCAGTAATGATTTCTTATGATGTCTCAATGTAAAAAACCCCTCTCTTGAAAAGTATTTTTATAGCTTCGATTTATATAATTTGCCCTGAAAGATTTCTTGAGGACATGTCAAGATTATAATTATAGCGTGCCCAAGTAGTGATTTACTTTGTTATCGATATCTGTCCGCTGGAGTAGTTTCTTGACGTAAGTCTCATCAATATTGTGTTTTTCCATGAAGTCAAGACGAATATTCCGATCATCTTTCAGTTCTGATTTGAAAAAAAACCCTAGTTGCGTTTCTTTATCCTTAACCATTTTATAGAGATTTATGAAATTAGAATATGGTCTGCTCACAAGGTATGGTGAATCGCGATCTTCTTCAAAGTACAGATCATAGTATGAATCAAGATAAATCGAATCTGATGCGAAAGGAACATCTCCTATGATATGGATGTTTTCTCCTGTTCTCAAGTTGACATCATCTGGTTTCACAGGAATCTTATCAAGTTGTCTCTGTATCTTTTTCGGGATGGATGTTTCTTTGAGTGGCTTGATCAGTTGTGAAAGAAAATGTTCAGCTCTTTTGTATTCCCTATCGAAATTCCCAAAAAAAAGCGAATATATATCTCTTGTTAACGGCTCCCATAATTCTTCGAAGTAGCTCGAGTTATTGTAGAATTTGTGGTCGTTCCAAGGAGTTGCTATATCTCGCGATCCGGATAATTCATAGACTTTGAAGTGATCATCTAAGAATAACACATCATAAGTGTCTTTCGATGTTGATACATTAGTCACTTTGGCTATAATATCTATTTTCTTCTCGTTCTCACCTTTATTCGAGAAGTCTTCCCGTATCAGATCCACTAATTCTTGTTCAGGGTGTTGTTCTACGAATCTATCAACGAATGATTTGTACAGTCGAGGAATCTTTTCTCCAGTAAAGGGAAGATAGAATTGTGAAGAATTTGCTGTTCTGAAATTAACTACGGGACTGTTAGGAAGTAGAGAGTGCGCTGAGTTCAACTCATAAATTGTTCCTCCCGTATCAACATATAAGAATCCGCCATTGAAAAATCCTTCACCGATAATATCTAATTTCTGTTCCTGTCCCACTACCAACTACCCACTACTCTCTCGTGGAAAAGACATATATAAATTATTTTGTTCGACAACATATATGTAAGAACATAAGGTTTAGAGACATTATGCAGTGAGATCCCACTATAGACACTTATTGTTCTCGAGATATTTTCCTTCAACAAAGAACATTATGTTATGCACTGTCGTATCGAGAATCCGTTCAAGTGCTTCTTGCGTGTAGAATGCCAAGTGTGGTGTGATGATGACATTAGGCCTGTGGAGGAGCTCGTGGTTGTTCACGATCATGCTCATCCGTTTCTTATCGACGTGCTTCTCATACGCGAGCCGTGATTCTTTCTTGAGATCGTCTTCCTGTTCGAGCACGTCAAGAGCCGCGCCACCGACTTTCCCTTCATCGAGTGCTTTGATGAGTGCGCTCGTGTCGATAAGCGGTCCTCGTCCCGTGTTGATGAGCAGCACCCCTTCTTTCATGAGCGAGAATTCATGTTCTCCGATAAAGTGATATGTTGCCTTGATGAGCGGTACATGGAGACTGATGACATCCGACTTCCTGCACAAGTCTTCTTTGCTCACGTACATGAAACCGAGTTCCCGTGCAAGATATTCGTCCGGATTGACGTCCGAGACAATAACATCCATCCCGAACGCTTTCGCGTATCGTATCATGTGCTGTCCTATATGTCCACAACCGACGATCCCGAGCATCTTGCCCTTGAGATCCATTCCCATGAGTCCTTTGAAGTCGAAGTTGCACTCTCTTGTTCTTCTCACTGCTTCGACAATGTGCCTGTTGAGTGCGAGCAGGAGTCCGAACGCGTGTTCTGCCACCGTGTTCTGCCCGTATGCCGGCACTGTTGTTACGGCGATGTTGCGTTCTCTCGCTGTTTTCATGTCGATGTGATCATAGCCTGTTGACATCGTCGCGATGAGCTTGAGATGTTGCATGCTGTCTATGATCTCTCCGGTCACTTTCGAGAAGACGAAGACGATGATCGCTTCTGCATCGGAGTGGTCATGCACGTTCTCTGTTGAAAGCGGTTTCTCATCAAATCGTAGCTCGTGATCTTGCAAGTGCTCCTTGAGATACTTCTTTTCGAATGGTTCCAGAGCGAAACAGCTTATCCTCATGTATATCAAACCTTATTCTCATGACATCCATTTATAAAACTTATTAAGGGTTGTTCATTTTTGGCGAAAGATTTAAAGATGAAAACATCCATGAGATCCTTGTCGGGTTTTTAGGGTTTAATCACTATGAGAGTATATACATGGGCAGTAGCGATAGCTCTGCTCATTATACTTAGTGGTTGTTCATCACCGGTTGATACTTCATCTGGTGATGTGTTGAACGAGTCCTATGACGCGACGTCACATGGAGGTGAGAGTATGGCATCATTGACGATTTCCAGTCCTGCTTTTGGAGAGCAGGAGCATATTCCTAAGAAGTATTCTTGTAAAGGTGATGATATCAATCCTGAACTTACGTTTCAGGATATTCCTGATGGTACTGAGAGTCTCGTGTTGATAATGGATGATCCTGACGCTCCCGGCGGCACCTTCGATCACTGGGTGTTGTTTGATATTCCTGCGGCTACGTCCTCTATCAAGGAAGATAGTGTTCCTGATAATGCTACAGAGGGTAGTAATAGTTTCGGTAATGTTGGGTATGGTGGTCCTTGTCCTCCGTCGGGCACTCATCGTTATCAGTTCAAGCTCTATGCTGTTGATACGACTATTGAGTTGCCGGAGGGGGCGACAAAGGATGACGTGCTTGAAGCCATTGATGGTCACGTTCTCGAGGATGATATGTTGACAGGTTTGTTCTCGAAGTAGGATCAGAATTCTGACAGTCGCGCTTGTCTCTTGTTATCTATCGTAAGAAATGGTCGTGCTCGTGCCAGCATGACTCCTGCTCGTTGCACGTCTCTCCAGCTCTTGAAGTTTCGTTTCATGTGTGTGAGCTTTGATGCTGTCACCGGTCCGATTCCCGGTACACGCAGGAGTTCTTCTTGTTCTGCCGTGTTGATGTCAACAGGTTTTGATAGTGTTTGTCTCGCTAGTGCGAGTTTCGGATCCTCTCGTGGCAGGTTATCGTGTTCTGTATAAATGGTTTCGAATTCCTTGTAGGAATAGCCGTATCGTCTGACGAGGAAATCGACGTTGTACAGGTGTTGTTGCCTGTAGTTCGGTGTCGGATCGTTGTGTTCCATGGGCGTGTGTTTGACGGGTCTGAATGCTGAGTAGTAGAGTCTCTTGAGCTTGTGTTCTTCGTATTGGTAGCTGCTCGCTTTGAGCAGTTCCTTGTCCGAGGTCTCGGTTGTCACGATCATCTGTGTCGATTGTCCTCCTGATAAAGAGTGTTGTGCAATCCACCGTTGCCGCTTGAGGATGTCGTTGTGATAATCCTTGTTTGATGATAGTTCGTGCATGTGTTGTTTTGACGGTGCTTCCACGTTGATGCTCATCCTGTTGGCGAATCTGGATGCTTCTTTTATGAGGTCTCGTGAGGTTCCAGGCAGTACCTTGAAGTGCAGATAGCCTGAGAACAAGTGTTTTTGTCTTAGTATTCTCACTGCCTCGATCATGCGTGTCATCTCGTCATCAGGATTTCCTGGCACTGCCGAGCTCAAGAATAATGCGTTAATATCGTGGTTTCTATGGAGTTGTATGAAAAGCTGTGCGAGCTCGTCGGGTTCGTAGCTCACTGGTCGTTTCGAACAGCCGCTTCGGTTGACGCAATACTTGCAGTCGTGCGTGCACGAGTTTGACATGAGCGTCTTGAACATCTTGCAGGTGGCGTGTTCTGCCTTTGCGTGGTAGATGCCACCGAGACCTTCTTGTATGTCGACCTGGCAGGTTCTTGGTCCGCAACTATCGTAGGTTCCTGCTTCGGAGAGGAGTCGTGCTTTAGAGAGCGTGTCCATAGTTTTTCAACAAGAGCGAATGAAGACAGCTGCATTCTTAAACGCTGCGCGTGGTTGACCAGTGG
>JBNJHD010000033.1:0-7863 GCA_051819805.1 Nanobdellota archaeon | reverse complement strand
ATTATTATCGGTTTCGGCATTACATCAATAATCCAGCCAGGTTCATATATTGATCCTGAAAGTTTTTCTTCACTTTCAGGAAACCAAGAAGTCAATACTGATATGAGTGAAGTCACTGGTGTTCAGGGCGCATCTATTCCAGATAAAATCATTAACATCATCCCAAGCAATCCGTTGAGATCCATGATCAATGGGGATCTTCTCGGTGTAGTTATACTTTCTATGATTGTAGGAATCGCAATGCTTTCTCTTTCAAAACAGCATTTTGTGACTATGGTTGAAGTTCTGGAGAGCGTTCAAGAGATTACTATGCGTATCATCAAATGGGTCATGCATATCGTTCCGTTAGCGGTTCTCGGTCTTATAGCGCAGGTCACTTCAAAAATAGGTTTTGAGGCGTTAGCCGGACTTGGTGTGTACGTCTTGACCGTACTTTCAGGTCTCGCATTACTTATTGTTGTCTATAATCTTATTGTGTTCTTTTTCACTGATTATAACCCTCGAGAGTTCATGAGAAACATCAAAGAAGCACAACTCCTCGCTTTTTCAACATCAAGTTCTGCTGCTGTCATGCCTCTTTCCATGAAAATAGGTGAGGATAAATTACATGTGAAAAAAGCTATTAGCGAGTTTCTCATCCCAGTTGGTGCTACTGTCAATATGGATGGCACTGCCTTGTATCAGGCTGTCGCGACCATTTTCTTAGCACAAGCTTTTGGCGTGACTCTTTCAATAGGTAGTCTCGTTGCGATTGTCGCTATCACCGTAGGTGCTTCTATAGGAACTCCTTCCGTACCTGGTGTTGGCATTGTCGTTCTTGCTACTATCTTACAGACTGCAGGAATCCCTGCAGCAGGAATTGCGTTGATTCTTGGTGTGGATCGTATCCTTGACATGTCACGAACCACTATCAACGTTACTGGTAACTTGGCTGCTTGTCTGTATTTTGATAAGAAACTGGCAGGATTATTCCCTGCAAAAGAAGCAACCTCTACACCTGTAGAAGCGAAGTGAAATTAATGAAATCGATCGGTAAACTGTTCAAGCAACTTTTTGAATCGCTAAGCCCTAATCAGTATGAGAAGATCAGTCAGAAATTATTTTCTCATTCAGTCAGCTTGTATTTCAAAGTCTTGCTTCTAGGTCTCATTATCATGACACTTCTCTTCATTCCAAAAGTGGTTACAATCAGCAATAGTATTGAAGAGGATTTAGATACTTTTTCTACTGCTGAAGTTTCGGTTGATTTCGAGACGGATGAACCGGTCAGACTCCTTGCATATCCTGAGATCAAAGTTGATTCTAACGCTTCTGACCTTGATGGAGCATTCCTGACAATAGGTAACGAAAATTTGTATTATCGTAATTATCTTCTTTGGGGTAATGCAAATGCCACATTCCCGAGCAGTGTTGATATGAAAGAGAATCATGAGATGATCAGTAAGCTCGTAAATACTATTTCTATCGTTTTGATTCCAGGTATCATCATCGCCATCTCGTTGTTGTTGTTTCTCGTTTCAATAGCAGTCATCCTAGTGAGTTCTTTAATCACGTTTCCTATCATCAAAGGCAAAAAAAAGCTCTCATTCCGTGATGTTATTGTCATCAGCATGCATTCGATCCTTGTTCCCGTGCTTCTCGCTTTTGTACTCATCCCTCTCTCTAGATTCTACTGGCTTTCTATAGTAGTGTATATGATTATTTTCTTGTTGAGCATGGCTCTTGTAAAAGGTCACCGTCTTCACACGAGTAGTTACGATGAAAGTAACTTCTCTGCAGACACTGGCAAGAAGAAAAAGAAGAGCAAAAAACATAAGAAATAGGGCTTGAAGAGAAACTCTTATAAATACAACATTTCTTCTCACTCGATGTTCAGCGGGCCCATGGTCTAGTGGCTACGCACTGGAATCACATTGATTCGCTTGGCTTTGTGCCACAGTGTGCCACAGATGACAGCGCCCTTACAAGGCGTTGATCCCCGGTTCGAGTCCGGGTGGGCCCACCACTCCATTCTTGAAGATAATTCATCAATACCAGCCGGACGAGAAACGGGTCCCGAATGAAATGAGAATATCCGGTTCGAGAGCGGAGAACGGCAGTACTCCTGCATTCGTCTTCCGCCGAATTTCCGGGTGGGCCCACCATCTTTCTCTTAACTCACTCTAAAGATTAATAAATAAGCTTTATTTGATTCAACAACATGTCCAAACAGGTTGAACTCGAAGCATTGAAACAGGAGATCGAGAACTATCTTGACTGCCCGCTTAAAGAGTCGGCAACGAACATGGTTTTCGGCAAGGGCAATCCTGATGCTGAAATCGTCTTTATCGGCGAAGCTCCTGGTGCTCAAGAGGATAAACAAGGGATTCCCTTCGTGGGCCGTGCTGGCAAGGAACTTGATAAGTACCTGCGTAATATCGGTCTGACTATCGATGATGTCTATATCGCTAACATTCTCAAGTATCGTCCTCCAGAAAACAGGGATCCATCAACTTATGAAATAGAGTCCCATACACCATACCTTATCAAGCAGCTTCGTATCATCAAGCCGAAGGTCATAGCCACATTAGGTAATTATTCGACGAAGTTCGTTCTTGGTGGCTGGTCTGTAAGAGGAATGAAGTCTGTCAAGGGCATCACGACACTTCACGGTCAGGAGCATCCTGTCAATCTTGATAATATCTCTTTAAAACTCATCCCCCTCTATCACCCTGCTGCTATGCTCTATAATCCTAAACTTCGAGAAGCGTTTGAACGTGATATGCTTGTCATCGCTAATATTCTCGGCAAGAATCCTTCCACACCGCAGAAGACACTGAGCTCATTCTAGAGTGTTTTTAGAGTCAGACTATAGAAATATTTAAATAATATATACTCCTGAAGAGTGGTTGTGAAAAGGTTATGACTGCGAAAAATCATTCTGAAAAGCTAAGAGATGAACAAACTAAAAATAGCACGGTATCTCAAGCATATACTCCTTCTGAAGCGAAAGAGATAATTAAACTTGCTAGACGATCGTGGCTTGCTAACGAACAGGACAAATGGGATTTGAAAATAAAAGGAACTTTAGAACCTCTTGTTGAAAATATTGAAGAGATTAATACTGAAATCCGTAGCTTGACTAAACAGAAGAATGAAAAATCAGAGGTTTACAATTCTGAAAAAGAAAAATATGAAACAAATAGAGATAAGAGACTCCATTACCTAGAAAAGTCATCACACGACAAATTATCTAGCAACATCAACGGACCTATTGATTATGATAATCTGATCAGAATAATTGAAGAAGCAGGCATCTCAAGAGATTTTGCTGATGAAATCATTAGTGAAAAACGTTACAAAGAAAATCCTGTCAGAAAATTCTTCAAAGATAATGTTTCAGCATTCATATTATATACTGCAGGCACTTACACCTTCACGTCTCTTGCTAAATATGGTATTCAAGAATCAGGGCTTGATAATATTCAGGGTGCAATCGACTACATTCAGAACAATCTGCAGCAAGGAGCATATAGTACTCTTGATCAGACTTTGAGCTCAATCAAATCTCCTGCGATGATTGCTGGAGTCGAGATGATGACCGGTAAAATGATCGAGTTGAAGAATACATCACCGAACAAAACATTCAAAACACTTCCTGGAGCATATATTGGAAGTGTTGTTGGTACTATCGGTGGTTTTCTCACTAACATCAATTCTTGATATTCATTCCAAAGAGCTTATAAATAGTTCTTTATGCATCAATATATGTTATGACAATAAGAGTTATCAGTTTCGATCTCGACGGCACCTTAAGCGAGGAAGGTTACGATAGATTCTTCTGGCATGAACTCTTACCACAACTTTATGCTAATCGTCATGATATCTCTTTTGAGAAGGCAAAGTCATTTGTACTCACGGAACATAGCGAAATGTGGGAAGCGACAGGTGGCGAATGGTTCGATATCAATTTCTGGTTGTACCGTTATGATCTCTATTATTCTGCTGAAGATGTTCTTGATATGGCTCGAGATAAGATCAAGCATTACAAGGACACTATCAAGACACTCGAATTGTTGAAAGAGCAAGGCTATACCCTTATCATCACGACCACTGCGTATAAGAATCTCATCCGTGAGAAACTTAATGTGGATCATCTTGACAAATTCTTTGACCATTTGTTTTCTGCAAGCGAGGATTTCAATTCAAAACATAAAAACAGCGATGTATTCAAGAACGTCCTTGAGAAAATCAATGTGAATCCTGAAGAGATGATTCACATCGGCGATAGTGTTGACAATGACTATACTAATCCTCGTGACGTAGGTATCAACACAATTCTTATTGATAGAGATAATAAGCATCTTGATGTCAAGAACAGGATAACTTCACTTGAAGAATTATCTGAGTATCTCAACAAGGTTTCTTAGAATAAATGTTAGCGTGGAAGATATCTGTCAAAGGCTTTTGATAATAACCACACGAATAGCGCTACTGCACCGAAGAAGACGAATTCTCCTTTAACAAGAAGATAGATAGCTACAGGAACGAAGAGAACAATAAGAATAATAAAAATAATGTTTCTCAAAGTAAGTTGTTTCATATTCATGCTTTATTCTCCTCGATTATTCTATCCAAGTGACTTGCGATTTTCTTGTTCATCGTCGGAATATTATCTTTCAAATCGAGATAGATGAATTCAGGTTTTTGCGAACCGACCTGTGGACAGAGTTTCTCATACATACGCTCTACAAAACCGCTTGCATAACGATTGTTGACAAGTAATTGGTAGTCAAGATTCTTCTCATGATCATCTTGTATTCTTCCATCATCTCGAGAGGAATAGATTTCCTTAAGATTGTCAAGTGTCATGTTTTCAGGTCCGCAGACAATGAATAGATGTGTTGCAGGATATTTGAGCGCATACTCAGTTATTCCCGGCATTGACATGAATTGTTCTAAAGTAGAACCATTTGATAATACATTTTCGTCTTTGAACTGGTAAGCGATCGTTGATTCTTCTGTCCTGCTTCGTACAATTATTTTATTCATCTGCCGAAGCTTTTCCCTAAAACGAAGAAACTCATCTTTCCGATATACGGAATGAGCAATCAGATTCTCATATGGAGTAATGAGTCTATCGAATGCAGACATTTTCAATTCTGTTTTTCGAGAACTCACACCCGCAGTACGTTTTGAGGGTTCTTCAAACACACCCACATCAAGAAAATCAGGAGAGATTTTTGTGTAATTCTTCTCATCATCATTTATTGCAGCAACTTTCATATCCATGTCTGCTTTTCTGAAGACGTAAGTGCCATTATCTTCATATACCCCTTCCAACAATTTCATGAATTCAAAAGCAAGGTGTTGCTTATGGTCCACAGGTACTGAATTATCAAGAAGGAATTCTTTAAGAGAGCGATGGCCGTTAATGTAATGCATGAACTTATCAGCATGAAACAGTGCTGCATTCTCACTACCTCTGAAGTCCTTGACTCTAAGGTCGTATTTAGTCTCGAGATGATTAATGATACCGTTAATCTGCGTTGATGTTCCGCTCCGGTCAAAGCCGGATACTCCTATATCAATTGCTTTTTTCAGTTCTGGTTTAAACATTTCATGCACCTGTTAATTCTAGAGAAAAAAGAGAAAAAAATCACACCGCAGGAGGAGGAAATTTTATTCCTGGATGCGGATCATAATTTTTGACAACTGTAGTTTCAGGATTATAGCTCCACTCTAAAATTGAAGTGAAATCCTTGAACTCAACAGAAGGTGATTCTTTTGGCTCTCGTTGAAGTTGTTTCTTAATATCATCAATTTGGTTCAAGTAAATATGAGTGTTTCCAAGATGACCTGTAAGCGTTCCAGGATCATAACCTGTTTCTTCTGCAAATAATTTCAAAAGAAGACCGTATTGAGCAATATTGAATGGAAGGCCTAAAGGAACATCTACGGATCGTTGTTGCCAATTGAGATGAATCTTTCCATCGAGAACATTAACTTGAAAGTCTTTATGACAAGGTGGAAGACCCATAATATCAAACTGAGTCGGGTTCCAAGCAGTTACGATGTTTCTTCGGTCACCAGGTTTATTCTTCAATTTATTAATTGATTCAACAAGTTGATCTTTTCCTTTTTTAGAGTAATCAACATCACATCCTTTCTTGAAGAATCTACCAATTAATGGAATGTTGTAATGTGCGGCATTATAGCCTGCGCCAAAGTTTCGCCATTGAAAACCATAAATAGGGCCAAGATCTTCTTCAATATATTGAGCGAATTTTTCAATTTTACCTTGATGTTTTCCACTCCCTTGACCTTGTGCAGATAGTAACTCACTATAATCTCCACCGTTCAATTCATATTTTCCATTTGGTTTGGCAATAAAATGAGTTTTCACATCATCAATAATATTTTTAAGCTTTTTTGGAGTTTTCAGGTTCCCATAATCAGTATTGTATTTCTTGATTACTTTATTGAATGCTTTCTCAACACCTTTTTCAGAAGAGAAGTTATATTGTTTAAGTGCTAAAGATGTACACCATTCATCCCAAATGAAAACATCACGTTCCTGAAACCAACGCTTATTCGTGACTCCTTTAATAAAACCTTCCATTTCGGTGAACGGAAGTCGAGGATGCATTTTTTTCGTTGTAAGAAATGGAAACGAACCATCAGACATATCGAATTTAAATGTTGTTTCTGGTAAAGCAATAGTTCCTGTTCCAGTTCTTTCTTGATCTTTACCGACTTTTTTACCATAACTAAGAATATTATCTACAATATCTAGATATTGTTGCATTCATTCCAACCCCCAAAAAACTCACCACTTTTGAGTTCTCACTAGAGTACTAACATATAAATCTTTCGTAGAGATTTAAAAATTAAAGATAATTCTTGATTGCACCATAATCGTTCTCAGGTGGGAAGCGACCGGGCGTAGAATGTTTTATAAGACCACCATATAAGTGCAGGGAAGTGTCAATACCTGTTTTTCGAACTAGTTCACACAGGTGCTGGAACATCTCCTTTTCTGCATCAGGATCAGCATCAAAATTATATCCTTTGTAGAAATAAGCCCCTGTAGGATCGATAAATCCTCGTACAATCTGATCCATAAGAGAATCATCCTTAGAACTCATCCATCCTTCTTTAATGAACCAATCTGTATGTGAATATGTTACATTGGCTGGTGCGAGAAAAAGATTAGAATTTTTTATTGCAAACATCTGCCGTTGGCTATGAAATGATTTTACAGAATTATCTTCAGAAGAAAAACCATATTTGTTATCGAAAGCTCCCATTTGTATTGAGAAAAAAATTCAAATGAATATTTTAAATCTTTCCCTGGAAAAGGCATAATCTTTAAAAATAACATCATCTCTACTCATCCACTATGGCAGTCGAATCGATTATCTTTCCTTGGACGATGTTCACATTCAGTTTCAGTTTCATCCTTCTCATGATCGCAGGACTTATCGTCTGGATCTGGGCGATAGTGGATTGTCTTCGCTCAGACCTTCCTGATGGTGATAAGATAGTCTGGATCTTGATATTGATACTTCTTCACGTTCTTGGTGCAATCGTCTATCTCATCGTCGCTAAGACTGATGCTGTCAAGGACATGAGGATGACCAAGCCGAAGAAAGGTAAGCGTCTCTATAGGGATACTGATCATCAGGTGTTAACAGGTGTTTCTAGTGGTATCGGCGAGTATTTTGACATCGATCCCGTTATCATCCGTCTCATCTGGGTAGCGCTGGGCTTTATCAGTGCCGGTTCTGCTCTTATCGCTTATATCATCGCTGCCATCATCATCCCGGCTAGAGAGGATGTTGTCAAGCAACAGAAAAATAAAGCCGCAGCCAAGAAGACTGC
>JBNJHD010000032.1:0-7930 GCA_051819805.1 Nanobdellota archaeon | reverse complement strand
GTCTCAAAACACCTCTATCAGATCATCTCAGAAGCCTTAGGCGTACAATCAGCAGATCTGTTGAGCGGACTCGCTTCAAGCTTTCACATTCTTGAAACGAACGTGCTTGTCATCATATTAAGCGTCATCGCGCTTTTCTTTATCGCATCGCAAGCGATTATCCACATCAAGCAATCCATAGATATGATCTATCGCACAACAAAACCTTTACGACTCAATGTCAGCCACTTTCTCAAGAGCAACCTCAACGGATTCCTCCTTGTCTTTGTCACAGGACTCAGCTTCGTGCTCTTCATATTCGCGAAGATGGTGCTGCTCTCCACACAGACATTGCTGGCAACACATTTCCCGACACTCTCAGTACCGGTGCTCATTGATCTACTCTTGACACTCATCTCCATTGTGTTCGTGTACGCATTCTTTTTTGTCAGCTACCGCTTCCTTTCAGAACGACACATCAGCTACACTAGTGCGGCCTTCGGTGCAGGAGCATCAACGATATTCTTTCTCATCGGAGGACTCCTTGTGGGCTGGTATGTCTCTGTAGCACCGCTTCTGACGACCTATGGGTTTGCAGGGTCGCTACTGTTCATGCTCTTATGGCTGTACTACACGGCGCACGTGCTACTCTTCGGAGCCCAAATGGCATTCTCGCATCATAAACTGTCAATGCATAGAAATCATTGAAAGAACTACTTCTACCATATTCTAAGAAATCGATGGGCGAAATCGATTGCGAGGTTCACTTCTACCCTCTATGTATCAACAAAGATTAGCTACTATATAAATGTTTTGTTTATTGTTATCATTAATAAATAGTAAAAAACACAAATCTTTTTATATGAGAAGCGCTGTAATATATATGGGGCGTAATGTTACGCTCCGGGCGAAATCGGAATTGCGAGGTGACACATGGCGGAAGACTATACATATAAGAATTATTTCGGAGACCTCTACAGGGCTTATCCGGGCAACAAACTGAAACTGCTTCTCATGCTGGCATTACGGCTGGCAAGCGGGTCGCTGACATTCGTGGCAGTGTATCTGACAGGGCGCATCGTTGACTTCTTCGTCAACTATCAGCAAGGGCAGGCGTTGACAGAATTCCACATTCTAGTCGGAGGAATATTCGCAGTAGGAGTCGTGAAAGTCATCACACGATTCTACTCGAAATTCTTCATACAAAAGGCAGGAATGGAAACGCAAAAGAACCTCAGGATGAAGGGTTTCAGGAAACTGCTCGAACTGGACTTGTTCTGGCATGAGAAGGAAAACACGGGCAACAAGGTGCAACGGGTGCAAAGCGGAGCGAACAGTTCCTACTTGTTCGCACGGATGCTATCGAACGAATTAGCATCGTTTCTCATCGACTTCGTGGGTGTGATTGTCATATTCTTTTTTGTCGGCTGGAAGTACGTGACGTTCATGCTCATATTCGCAGTGGTCTACATGGCAGTGGAAAAATACTTCGAGAATGCATTATACAGGGGATCGAAGAATCTGCATAAAAAACAGGAAACGCTTGCGGGAAAAGCGCACGAAGCGGCAAGCAACATCATGACGATAAAATCCCTTGGGCTGCATAAGCGATTCAAGAATTCGATGCATTCTCACGAGCGGCAGTACGAGCATCTCTGGGAACAACAGAAAGTGACCTCCCAGAACAAGATGAAATTGGTGAATATACTCATATCGATGGGGCATGCGATCTTTTTCCTGCTCGTCGGATACGATGTGGTGGCACAAGCGATAACAGTCGGGCAGATAGTCATCTTCACAGGATACTATTCGAGATTCTCCAACGGTATCTCGAAGTATTCCAACATCAGCCTGAGTCTCATACAGTTCAAGGTGAAGATGCAACGACTCCAGGAGATACTCCAACTGAACGAGAATCTATTCGATAAGCAAGGGAAAAAGACTGTGCCTGCAGATTGGAAGGAACTACGCTTTAACAAGGTGCGATTCAAGTACGACCAGAAAGACATACTGCAGGGACTTGACTTGAAAGTCAAGAGAAACGAGAAGATAGGGATAGTAGGAGGGTCAGGAGCAGGAAAGTCGACACTCATCAAGCTGCTCCTGCGACTCTACGAACCGACGAAAGGAGCGATACGCATAGGAGGACGGAACCTGCTTGACATCAAGCGCTACGACCTCAGAAATGAAGTGACGGTCGTGTCACAGGATCAAGAGGTGTTCAACATGACGCTGCGCGAGAACATCACGCTCTCGCAAAACGGTGTGGACAAGAAACATCTCGACTATGCGATCAACGCGTCAGGGCTACATAAAGTCATCAAGAAATTGCCGCAGGGATTGAATACCATCATCGGCGAGAAGGGCTATAAGCTCAGCGGCGGCGAACGGCAACGAGTGGGAATCGCACGAGCGCTCTACAGAAACGCGTCAGTCATCATCATGGACGAAGCGACCTCGCACCTCGACACGAAAACCGAACGGAGCATACAGGAAGCGATCGACAGGATAGAAGGGAAGACGATCATCATCATAGCCCACCGGCTCTCAACGCTGGAGAATGTCGATAGGATCGTCTACATGGAACACGGTCGGGTGAAAGAGCAAGGGACGTTCAGGAGATTGGTGGAGAAACGGGATCGGTTCTACAAGCTGCTCCGGAAACAGAAGTTGTCAATAGAAGCCTGAAACCAGTTGCCCATTTCAGGTAATTTTCTTTTTTTTTCTTTATAAGTCCCTTATAAATCAGTTCTATCGAACACCTATGTTTAATGATAATAAACCTTAAAAATATAAACCAAGGTATATATATTCCCGTTATGGAGACTAAATATATCATCGTTACGGGCGGTGTTCTTTCGGGTTTGGGTAAAGGGATATCATCAGCATCAATAGGACAACTTCTTTCTTACGACTACAACGTCGTTCCGATCAAATGCGACGGTTATCTCAATGTCGATCCGGGAACGATGAACCCTGTAGAGCACGGTGAGGTCTTCGTGCTTGATGACGGGACTGAAGTCGATATGGACTTCGGACATTACGAACGATTCTTACGCACAGTCTGCAGCGGTGAACAAAACCTCACGATGGGACGAGTGTTCGAAGAGCTTCGAGAGAAGGAACGAAATGGTGATTTCGGTGGAAAGACTGTGCAGCTTGTTCCGCACGCAGCAAATCATATTATTGACTGGTGGAAACGGGTTGCTGAGAAACAAGAAGCTGAAGTCGTTCTCATAGAGATCGGTGGAACAGTAGGGGATATGGAAAACGAGCTCTACCTTGAAGCGGCACGGCGATTGAGACTTGAAAAAGGAAATGATACTGTCTTCTTTGCTCATCTTACTTACGTTCCTATACCAGGAGGTGTTAATGAGCAGAAATCAAAACCCACACAACAATCAGTGGCAAACCTCATGGAACGAGGACTCTTCCCTGGAGCGATCATCTGCAGAGGAGAACAAGCAGTATCAGACAATGTCAAACGGAAAATCTCGGAATTCTCAAATATTGACACCGAAGCGGTCTTCAGTGCGATGGATGTGGATAATGTCTATAAAATACCTGATCTATTCAATGAACAAGGTATTGTGAATATTATCAACAAACAATTGCATCTCAAAGCAAAACCTGACTTGACAAACTGGAAGCGACTTGTTAGGCAAGAACAGGAAGCAACACATAATGTGCGTATAGCGATATGTGGCAAATATACTGCACTTGAAGATTCATATGCCTCAGTCGTTGAAGCGCTTTGTCACGCTGGAGCTCACAATAAAGTCAATGTTGATATAAGCTGGGTTGATACTGAAGCTATAGAGAAGGGAGAACAAAGCATCTCTGATGCTCTTAGAGGTGTTCATGGTGTTATCGTGCCGGGTGGTTTCGGAACGAGAGGAATTGAGGGAAAAATTTCAGTTATCAAATATATCCGCGAGAACAATATTCCTTTCTTAGGTCTTTGTTACGGTTTGCAACTTGCAGTCATAGAAACTGCGCGGACGATCGGCGGTAAGGAAAAAGCGCATACGACAGAAGCTGATCCTGACACGCCAGATCCGATCATTGACATCCTACCGGACAAGAAAGACATCACTGCAATCGGCGGGACACTGAGAAAAGGAGCATACACTGCTATTGTTGAAGAAGATTCAATCGTTTACAAGCTCTACGCAAGTACGAAGGTGTCAGAACGTCACAGGCATCGATTCGAAGTCAATCCAGAATATCATGAAGATATGAAGATATGGGGGTTGCGGCTTTCAGGAATGAGTCCTGATGGAAAGCTTGTTGAGTTCATCGAACGGAAAGGGCATCCTTACTTTGTTGCCACACAAGGTCATCCTGAACTGAAAAGTACTTTGGAACGTCCAGCACCATTATTCAACGGACTGGTCGCTGCTGTCAAAGAGATAGTTCATGGAGAAAGTGATGAGGATGTCGTGGTCAAAGTAGAATAAGAAAACTAACGTCCTACTTGTTGATATACTGCTTGAATGCATTACTGCCTTTAGGAACGATGACACCTATATTGTACTGATCGTTTTCAGGAAGATGGATTTCCAGCTCGTTTTCGTTCTTCGGTTTTGTATAGAGCTCTAATCTTTCAAAGAATTTTTTCATATCGTGTTCGTCGCCTTCCTTATCAAAGACTGGTTTCATATTGTTATACTCGAGAAATCCTGATTTGGTGTTGTATGTTGCTGATAATCTCTTTCCATTGATGTTGACTGCAGCATAATCCCTGAGATTCGAAATTTCAACAGCATCATCGTAGCTTCTATCACTGCCGAAATGTTCGTGATACTTGTGATGATCCTTGTATGATATATCCTCCCTGACGGTTTGTTCCAATGATGAAGGGTTGATAGGGATGACGACAGTGTACTTATCATCCATTTCGTTCTTGATAACTTCTTCATCAACATAATCAAGAACTGTCAAAGGAGTATTGTCCGGATAATATTTTTTTTCAAGAACTTTTTTTGGTTCATCAATGAAGTAGATATCGATGCTCCTCTTCTTATCATCAACAACATTGAGTGGAGAAAAATCTGTTGAAGGCATGGTGTTGATTGCATACTCGCTTGAGAGATTGTTCTTGATGTACTCATACGCTTTGGCTTTTTTCTCATTCATAGCAATCACCTTTGAGTAAGTCTTGCTTCAGGTTTCAGTTGAACTACTAGATTATCGTAGAGTTCTTTTGTCTGATTCAGGTATAAATTCGATAACTTCCCGAAAAATTCAGTAGGTGTTTTCTGGAAGTTCTTGAGCTCGATAGAATCTGTCACCTTAATCTCTTGTTCAATGTGAGAATGACCAAACACATTCCGTAATGATGATAACTCATTATGAGCATTTTGGTATATATCGTCAAATAATACTTGGTATATATGTGGTTTATCTTGCTGTATTCTATATCTGAATTTTTTCATGCTTGTTTTCATCTTTCCAGTTTCTTTATCGAAAGCATCATATTCACTAGCCATAACTTGTTTGATGTTATTTGTCGCTAGATTCTTTAGCATGGTTGAGTATGTGCTTATGAACGTTTTCAAATAAAAAATAGTTTCTTCTTTCAATTCAGGATTGGAAACAAAAAAATGGTCTTTATCTTCAAGGATGATGTCTTTTAACAGTTGTTCTTTATTTTGAAGTTCCTTATCTGTTCTGGCAATGTTTTCAAGTAAATGTTTTGAACTGATTGCAGGAAATGTGTCTGCATGAGCATGAGTGTACTCTTCAAAATTCTTATAATTATCCTGGGTCTTTTTGTTCGCAAGATTCAATTCCATAAATAATTCGATTGATATAAGCGGTTGCCAAAATTTTGTGTTGTACATACTCTATATAGAGATATGTTACTATATAAATGTTTCGATTCTGTAATTACTAAAAAGTAGTTAATATTAGAAATCAGTCAATCGCTTCTCGACAATAGTCGTATTGCCACCAGCTCCTGACTTTTTTGTCAGGTTGATATACTTACCTTCCTCAAGTCGTGTGATCTTGCGCTGGAAGGTCTTGTACGAGCTCTTACCGCCTTCTTTCTCATACTCCCTGAAGAGATCGCCGATGCGATTACCGCTCGATTTACGGACGATAGAGAGGATGAACTTGCTCTCCTCATCAAGCTCTTCAGTCTTACGAGAGGTGAACTGATCGAGCTTCTCGATCGCCTTCTCGACGTGAGGAGGCATGACTTTTTTCTTGGACTGATCCTCTGCCAAAGTGGCACTCTCACGAAGCAAGAACAAGCCGCTACGAATATCCTTGATAGAAGCAGTCTTATCAATGAGCATCTCAAGAGCGTTATCTTCCCACACACCGGGAACGAAGGCATAGCCCATACGCTCTTTCAGGATACCGCTCGTTTCAGCAGCATTATACTGTTTAAACTCGAGAAGCTCTGCCATGAGACGACTGCGGATACGATCATCAAGGTCAAGAAGCCATGATTGGAAGTTCGTGATAAGAAAGATCGATTTGCGATACACTTCCTCGATGAGAAGGTACAAAAAGTCGAAGTCTTCAGCCTTATCGATTTCATCAAAGACAAGGACTGCAGAATGCTTGTTGAGAAGCTGCGTGCCGATCTTGAAGAGTTCAGTAGTCTTCTTGTTCTGCGTAAAACGATAGCCTAGTTGTTCGCAGATCTCGACCATGACTTTGTAACTCGTGTTATACTGCCAGCAATTGATAAAAATAGGGACTATCTCATCGGTCTTCTCCTCAAGCTCGCGAAGCACATGCCTGACAGCAGCAGTCTTACCGATACCTGGTGGACCGTGGATAAAGAGATTGCGACCGCTACGACCGGAAAAGAGTGGTTTCATGCAGGTAGCGATGTATTGCTGCTCCTGTTCCCTATAAGGAATGGTCTTAGGAAGAAAATCGTAATCGAGAGCGACCTCGTCCCTGAACAGCGACTCGCCACCTTCAAGCATATCATCAAACAATCCCATGAATATCAGAATGAGATACACTGTCTTTATTTTTAAATCCTATGGTTTCCCATCCGGAAAATAAATTATGAAAAAAAGAAAAAATATCGCTTTATTCAGCGATGACTCTGAACTTCTTGTGTTTCTCAGAATCAGGTCTGAGATCCTCTACCTGATACTTTTCAATACCTTTCGCTTTAGCCCACTTGATAGCTGCTTCTTCAGTTTTGAAGGTCTTCGGGCGTGGTGCCCTATTACGACCGCCAGTTTTAGAAAGGCGGCGTCGCGTCCTAGAGAACATTTTAGTCATCAGTTTCCACCTCCACACATCAGTGTGGTTTATAATCGGTATCTTATAGACTCATTTTCAGTTTATAAACTTTTCAGATTTTAGTTCTTTATTCTCAGGTAAGATTTATATACGAAACGATGTCACCTTGATAGTTAGGGTAGGTAGTCGGGAAAATGGACGTTCACATCACATACGAAACACTGTTTGACCTTTTGAGAAAGGAACGTAGTCTTGAAGAGTTACAGACGCTCGATCAGAAATTCTGGAAATACGTCATCGACTATATGAATGAACGCGATGAGATGATGAAGTCATCATCACGACCAGGTGAACAAGAGAAAGCGAAAATCCAGCTTCACAACATCAAACGAATTCTTAAAGAGATTTATGAACGACGAGAACGAAAAATCCTTCATCTCGCTCTTAATGTCATCAGAACAGAAGCTGCAGGATATGTTGATACGAAGAATATGCTCGCTGAAGAGAAATCACTTTTTGATGAAACACTTGCTATGCTTCGTAAATACAAGGATGGAATTCTCCTGAGCGTGTTCGAGAATAGACTTCCTACCATAGTTCCTGAAGATCACTACGAAACAGATGCTGATGACCAAGGGCATGATATAACGACAAGAGAAGAGGAAGGTGAAGTCGATCTCAATGAGACTGATAATGGACAATATCCTGAAAAAGAAATTGTCAGGAGTGAGTC
>JBNJHD010000031.1:1561-8213 GCA_051819805.1 Nanobdellota archaeon | reverse complement strand
CTTAACACCTTTGGTGCCAGGAGCAAAGTCAACTGAAACAACATCTTTCTCATCGAGAATGTGAGTGATATCATCCCATAGCTTGTCAGAGAGTTCCTGCTTACCACTCTGTTCTGCATGGAGTGCTAGTACGGAGAGTTTTGCAGGGTCACGCTCTTCTCTTGATTGAGAAAGGGATTTATCGAAGTAATAAGCGGCAAGGTCGTTCGCGAGACGAGTGTCCTCGTCAGAGATGTCGAGTTGAGAGTAATACAGGGAATAAGCTAAGGCGCCGAAGATATCACCTTTATCATCCGCTTTTATGAGATATTCAAGAAGAGTCTTACCAGAGGACAATTTGGGGAACGAGTCACGATTATCTTGATACAATCCTTCAATGAGGTGATGAGATAACGCAAGCGAGTTTTTTTTCTTCTGATAATAGTCAGCGTAGGTGTAGAACAAGTGAGAATTATAATTTTGTTTCTTATCATCGCCAAAAAATAAAGACACCCCTCTTTTCGCAGAGGAATAATATTTCGGGAAATCATCAAGACGAGCAAGAAAATCAGAGACGAAAAGAGATATCTTGCTGATAAAGATATTGCTGGCTGCAGCAAGAAAGCCCAGTTGCTGGAGATCACTGGAGACCCGAGTCCAGACTCCAGAGTTCGATAGTGCAGAATCACTGTATTTCAATACTGTCGAGAATTCAGAGAATGTTTCAGCGAATCTGCCGGAAACATCATTAAATAAATCTACTGCCAACAAGGATCCGGCAAAAATAGAGGTTGAAAAAAGATAGGAAGCGACCGAGTGAGACGGATGTTTGATTTCATAAGTCCTGTCAAATTTATTTTCAGTGAAGTCCACGAAATCATCATAATCCGGAAAAGAAAATATTTTGTTGAAGACATAATAGAATGCTGGAAAAACAGTAGATGCAAAAGCCGTAGCGCCAAACACATCATTATTACCGGAGAGCGCGTAGCCAGCAGCACCTACGGCTAGAGAGTATCCGGAGATAAAACCAGGAACACGCAAGTCTTTCCAACGAGTGTATTTGAACGGTTGAAAAATATCCGAGAACCCACTCAAAAAATATGATGAAGACATGTTTATGGTTCCCGTCAGGAAGGATTTAAAACGTTATGCCACCGCAAAAAGATAGTGAAAACAAGAGTTCTTTAAAAACTAGTTTCGAATAGGCAGTCTATAGAACTTACAATTCTGAGAAGTCATTATCGCCGGCGACAACGAGACGGACACCAACACCTAGACCGAGAAGCGAGGAGAGAAGTGCCATGTGCTCCTTGCCAGAACCACTTATCATGTTCAAGCCGACTTCAGGACCTTTGACGACGGGACGGAGTTTTGAGATCAAGTCATGACGCAGCGAATGAATAGGCTGATCGAGATCAGCAGTGATGAAACTGGTTTTTTTCTCAATGGAGAATTTATCACGACCGAATTGGTTTGTCACTAAGACAATCTCGTCAAAGTCAGACTGGTTGATAAGACGAGCCACGTGAGCCCAAGAACCCTTGCCAGTGCTGAGAAGAACCACTAGTTGTGTCATGAGAGTAAACCACCTGTATGAGAAGTGCAAATAGTAAAGAGAAAAATAAAAAAAATACTGCTACTGTTTAGCACGTATCGCATGAATCACTAGAGCAGGTCGAGCAACCGCCCTGGTTTTCAGGCATGAATTTCTTCATATCCTCTTCAGTAGGGACACGGGTCTCTTCAACCTTGACCTTGAAGTGAAGATTCTTTCCAGCGAGCGGATGGTTAGCATCAAGAACTATCTTATCATCCTTGACGTCAGTGATGACAGCAGGGAAGACCTGACCAGTAGGTGCTTTGACACCAAGAGTCATACCGACTTCCGGCTTGATCTCATCACCAAGTTCAGAAGTAGGAATATCCCTGATAAGATCGTCACGACGATCACCATACCCGTTTTCCGGAGTGATGTCAATCTCTTTCTCATCACCGACTTTCATGCCAACAAGCTCCTGATCAAAGCCTTTGATAAGCATGCCACGTCCAGCAAGGACTTCCAAAGGATCCTTACCTTCAGAAGAATCAAAGACAGAACCGTCTTCGAAAGAGCCAGTATAGTGAATCTTGACTAGATTTCCATTTTCTACAATATTTTCTTCAGCCATTGGTATTCAAACCTCATTAGTTCATTTTTTGTCGAACATCATAAGCAAACGCTCGTGAGAGCGAAGGATGATGATAGTGCAAAAGGATGTTATCAGCGATCAATACATGAAACGAACATGCAAGAATGCCGAATATAATCATAAGAACGCGCAATAGCGATCTCAACCCACCCTTTTCAATACGGAGTGAAACGAAGTGCTCCTTTTAAAGGTTTTGCATGACTGTCCAGTATACTTTCCGGATGAAGAAATAAAGGTTTGAAAAAACAATAAGAGAAAAAGAAGAAAAATCAATCCTCTTCAACTTCCTCTTTCTCCAAGGAGAAAAAGGAAGTCAAGAGTTTGTTCTTGGCTTTTGCTTCGTAGCTTATTTGAGCCATTATACCTCACATCACCGACACACCGCACGGTCAACAACCCGCGGCGATATCACACGTGCACATGACAGGATTTTCTGTAATGCCCGATGAAGTCCTGCATTCGCGCTAACTACTGTATTTCTTGATATGCATGTATATAAAGACTATTACTGTCTGAAACATGGATTGGTAAACATAGACTCAAGAACATGATGTCGTGCAAAACAATCAGAAAAACAACAAGAAACATTGACAATGCACACAATTTTTTGGCAAAAAAACAATTCATCCAGTCAAGTGACAGGTTGTTATCACAAGATAACCATAACAATAACCGACGAAGATCATGATGGGAGAAGAGAAGGTCAAGAGCAAAACAGAGAGAAGTAAGAAGTCTAATCAAAAAAAGAAAAGAAAATAGACCTCATTTAGAGGTCTTTTGCCATGATCGTACGGCGGTTATTGCTTTCAGCACGTTTCGCTGCTTTAGCAACAAGTTCACGGACTTGTTTGTCAAGCTCTGGAGCGAAATCGGATGAAAGATTGAAATCACCGATAAGATCTTTGATTTTTGCTTTTACGATAACAGAATCTGCCATCAATATCACCTCACACCACAGAGACTTCGTGTCTTGCGTGTATATGTAAATCTCACGAGAAGCAGTATATAAATATTTCGCCAAAATGTCATGTTGATGGGAAAATCCCTACAAAAACGTAATGAATGAGCATGAAGTTTATAAAAAAGCAAGTGTTACTCGCGCTTCATGAGACTCGGAATACTGCTCAGCGGCGGAAAAGATTCAGTGTATGCAGCGTATCTGGCAGCACAGGATCACGAACTGGCTTGCGCGATCACTATAGAGAGCGAGAATGAAGAGAGCTATATGTTTCACACGCCGAATATCAGCGTCACGGCACTTCAAGCAGAAGCGATGGGAGTAGAGCATGTCATTGTCAAGACGAAGGGTGAGAAGGAGAAAGAGCTTGAAGAGCTTGACAAGGCGATCGCTGAAGCGAAGGAGAAGCACGGGATCGAAGGGGTCGTGACCGGGGCTGTCGCGTCACAGTATCAGGCGAGCAGGGTGCAACGGCTCTGTGACAAGCACGACTTGTGGTGTTTCAACCCGCTATGGCAGATCAACCAGATGCAGTTGCTGCGCGAGTTGCAAGAATACGAGTTTGAAGTCATCGTCGCAGGAGTATTCGCATATCCGTTCGAAAAAGAGATGCTTGGAAAACGTCTTGATAATGATCTGATCGAGATGTTCTCAAAGATGCAAAAAACGTATAAGATACATCCGGCGGGCGAAGGCGGGGAATGGGAATCTCTAGTCACCGACTGTCCGCTGTTCAGGAAACGGATAGCGATTGCAGAGACGAAAATCAGTTATGATAATTATGCAGGGACATACACCATTATCGATGCGCGGCTTGACGAGAAAGAAGAGCACAAAGTGAAAGAGGAAACTCGTGAAGAAGCTCAAAGCAGCGATGAACCGGCAGTCACGATAGTCGATTGTACCGACCAAAGCTTGCCAATACTGCAATCTGAATTCATCAGGCCGATAACCGAAGCGATGAAAGAGAATTATATCAGTTACGAGATTGTACCTTTAGCAAGCGTGACTTCTGAAGCGTTGAAGGGAAAGAAAGTCATCATGTCAGGAACGGCGCTGAAAGATAATAAGTTCATGGAATGCGAAACGCAGGCACAAACAATCGTTGAAAGCGGCAAACCAGTGCTTGGCATCTGCGCAGGGATGGAACTGATCCTGAAAACACAAGATGTTGAGCTTGAAAGGATTTCAAAGATAGGACCTGTAAAGGTAAGCAGTGTCAAGAATCACGATCTCGTTGCAGGGCTTGATGGCACGAGCCCGTATTTCATCCATAATTTAGGAGTGAGCACGAACAAGAACACGCCACTCATCCAATTGCTCGTGACTGAAGAAGCGATGGCACTGGTGAAACTCAAGGACAAGCCAGTCTACGGAGTCCAGTTCCACCCAGAACTCGGCGATAAATCACTGATTCTCAAGTTCGTTGATGATATTGAAGAATAAAAAAAATCATTCGTGCGTGTACCAGAAGACTGGCGTGTCACCATCCCACTTGTCGAGCCGGACGAATGCGAAGCGTTCGAACTGGATGACATTACCAACCGATAATTCTTTGATGTTAGGATCGCAGGTGATGTCAATGACTTCAGTGTCAGGCATCATGAGCTTTGCATGAATTTCATCTCCTGAAAGCGGTACGAAGTGGATGAGACCGTGAGTGTCGTTTATCTCATTATAGTCTTCATAAGAGTCGCTGATGAAGTCGAAGGAATCGTCACCAGTCTTTTTTACATTCATGCTGTCGATGAAACGAACCACACCGCCGAGGGGGAGTCTGTCAATATCCCTCCTTTCGATAACATACTTCTCCGTGACAGGGAGTTTACGATCCCTCGCTTCTTCGTTGGGATTGTAGCGCAGACGGAATTCTTTGATGCTGTCAGGAATGTTATTGACCGTGACAGTGACAGGTTCTTTGACTGCAGCATAACGCTTGGCAGACTTGTCAAGCAAGTTACGATTGATAGAAGAGATAATGCCGAAATCAAGATTGGTCTGGGTCTTTGAAAGACCGACTTGTTTAGCGAGTTCTATGAAAGCTTCTCTGACAATACCACGACGACGGAGAGCGCGGATGGTGACAAGACGAGGATCATCCCAACCGATGTAATCACCGGTTTCGATGAGAGCACGAATCTCCCTACCTTGAGTCGTTGCGCCAACGATGTTATAGCGACCGTAATGCACGTAGGTCACTTCGGGAAAGCCGAATAACCGTGCGATATGATTCTGCAATTCGATACGCTGATCGAACTCATTGCTGCGAAGGACGTGAGTGACACCACATAATCCTTCTTCGATAGCACACTCGAAATCATACATGGGCCAGACCTTATACTTGGAACCTTGCTTATAATGAGGAGTGTAAGAGAGACGATAGATGACAGGATCACGCATGACAGCGTTCTTGTGTTGCATGTCAATCTTTAATCTAAGAACATGACTGCCTCCCTCAAAGTCTCCTGATTTCATCTTGGTCCAGAGATTATTATTCGTATCGAGAGATTGATTTCTGTGCGGACAGTCAATCATCTCACGACGACCTGTAGCGATATCGGATTGTTCACACGAACACACGTACGCATCACCACTATCGATGAGACGCTGAGCGTAATCGAGATACTTATCCATATGTTCACTAGCATAGACAGTCGTGTCAGGTTTGAGCTGCATGAAGTAAACAACGTCTTCAAAGACAGCGTCAACATATTCAGAAGTTGATTTCTCAGGGTTAGTATCATCAAAGCGAAGCACGATCTTACCATCATACTTCTTACCATAGAGATAGTTGAGAAGGAAGCTCATCGCATGACCGAGATGATTATACTTGGAAGGCTCAGGAGGGATTCGGGTAATGACCTTGCCGATTTCAGCATTAGGAAGGTCAGGAAGTTCCTTGCGCTTCTCTTTGCGCTTCTGCTTCTGCTCTTGTTTCTTACGTTCGTGTTCAGGATCGAGTTCGAGAAGCTTCTGCTTCTGGGTGTCAAGATCGAGAGAGTTGACTTCACCGACCACTTCGCTTACAAGCTGCATGGTCGATTTCATATCCTGCTTGACATCAGGATGCTCCTTGATGAGATGGCCTATGAGAGATTTAGGATTAGCAGTGCCATTGAACTTGATAGCGTTTTCCAAAGCGAGCTTGAAGATCATTTCTCTGACTGAAGACATTGTAGACAAGAGGTAGAACAGAAGACTTTATAAATTTCGTGGGAAGACAAACGAATCACATGATGGGCGGGTAGCTCAGTCCGGCAGAGTACTCCGCTGGCAGCGGAGGGGCCCCGGGTTCAAACAAGCTTTAGTCCAAAGCTTGCAAAGCGGCGGGCGACGTGCGGCATCTCAGGATGCCTTAGTCACCGGTTTTTATGTTGGCTTTAATGTGAAGCTGCAAATGCTTGGGCTATACTTAGGAAAGTCCCGGTCCGTCCATCATGTTATATTTACAATACAATATACGGAGCGGGACTAGAGCACGAAAGTGGTCGTAGTCACGGTCCGTCCATTATGTCTATTCTTA
>JBNJHD010000031.1:0-1461 GCA_051819805.1 Nanobdellota archaeon | reverse complement strand
GTCCGTCCATTATGTCTATTCTTATATACAATATACGGAGCGGGAAAAAAAGGCGAAATCAAGCATCATAAGGCAAGTAAACTGTTTTAAGGTTATGCCTGCCATTAAGACGACCTTTGTAATCGTCAAATTCCTGCGGAGTATTATCGTTCTTGAGCTTCTGCACGTGAGCATTGAAGTCAAAGTGCTGTAACAAACCCTGAAGGCGAGAATAATTCTGAAAAAGGTTTTTCGAAAAGTCATGTGGACCTTCAAGGAGATGCTTGTCAAGAGTCTTGACATCAGTATTGGGATTGAAGTGAGCTTCTTCAGGAGTCACGATGACATTGTTAAGACCTGCAAAATCCATAATGTAAGGAACTCCTTCATACTTGAACCGATCATGGAAATGAAGACTGAAATTACCATAAGCATTGATTTCAGGAACCACAACGAGTTGAGGGTCAGTAATACCTTCAGAAGAAAAAAGAGATAAGCCGTACAAGGCCACAGAAGCAAGGTCGGGGCAAGGATTCATGTAAAAGGAAGTGCCGTCAGCGAGAATCTCATAGACACTACGCTGGGCGAAGTCACGCTCGACTTTCTGATTATCCCAACGAACCCGATTAACGCTCTTATCAACCCAAGAGACCAACAGCTCCGAAAGGTTCTTGACCTTCGAGTCGATGTCAACAACGGAAGAGTAATTCTCAGTCATGATTATAACGAGAAATAACGAATCATTTATAAATATAATGACCAGTGGTGAAGGATGTGAAGAGGATGATACTATGACTGAAGATTGCATTTTCTGCCAAATAATAAACGGAGAAGCGCCAGCGACGAAGGTGTACGAGGATGATGATTTCATCGCGATACAAGCACTGTTCCAATCAGTGAAAGGACACACGCTACTCATCCCGAAAGAGCATTCCGAAGACATCATTGAGATGAAGCCAGAGTTAGGCCAGAAGATGCTCGAGCTAATACAAAAAATAGGTCATGCGCAGATGAGAGGGATGCACGCAGACGGGTTCAACGTGGCAGTGAACACGAAGCGAGCAGCAGGACAAGTAGTCTTTCACACGCACATCCACCTACTCCCGAGATTCAAGGATGATGGCATGCATATGTGGAAAGAACACGAAGTGGAAGAGGAAGACAGAGTGCTCTATGCAGAGAAGATCATCAACGGAATGGAGTGAATAAAAAGCTTTATAAAAGGACTATTGATACTGCCAGAGAAGCCAGGGAATTATGCGGGAGTAGTTCAGCCTGGTTAGATCGCCACGCTCATAAAGACACTGTTGAGCGATGAGATGCCACTTGGCATCGATGATTATCAACACTGTGGTGCATCGTGGAAGTCCGGAGTTCAAATCTCCGCTCCCGCACTTCTTTCTTTTTTTTCCATCCGGAAAAAAATAATTAGCGTCGATTTGAACAGAGTTCAAATGCTCGACACTAGCGTGTCGGCACCCT
>JBNJHD010000030.1:0-10003 GCA_051819805.1 Nanobdellota archaeon | reverse complement strand
ACCTTGCTTCTGAAGGGCAAGAGGTAGAAGGTGTGGAGGATGAGGAGATCAATATTTATACTGAGTTCGGAGATGCGATAGGAAGCATAACTATAGAAGATGGTTTTGTTAGAGATATTGATTGTTACCGAATCCACAGCGAACCATCTTATGAAATTGAATTTGATAATTATGGCGTGCTTAATGCACTTGATAACAATGATCTTTACAGTCAAAGTCTTGATTTAATGGATCAGGACAGGATTAAAATTAAAGGAGTCGGTTTTGCAAATAGTTTCAAGTCTTTTATAGGTAATAATGTTGCAGGATTGATAAACTAGATAGAAGATATCATTATGATAACTAAGAGTATGATTTTCAATTAATTTCTTTAGAGGGTTTATTTTGAAGAGTAGTAATGATGATTGAATCAGCTAATATATGTTCTACAACATCTAGGTACCATCCACAACAAATATTTAAAGTAAGAAAATATATTTTTACTCTACAGTGGTTACTACTCTTGCAGAAATACTGTTTTCAACATTAGGATCAAGCAAACAACATCTCAGTCTCATTGAAAATGGTATAGGATCAATTGTTGAGAAATGCAAACAGGCAAATCGAAATGAAGCAATTCTTGAAGCTGAACTTCTTAAAGATCTCCATCTTATGAACCGACTGCAAACTAAAAAACAAAATCTGAACACGATTACATTGACTAAAGGGATTGCTTCATGGAATGAGAATACAGAATATGCCGCAAAAAAAATTGAAGAGTACAACATTGACTTCGGGATTCTGATCAATCAAGCACCACCACTCTCTCAAGAATTCAAGATCAATCTCTCAAGCAAAATAATCTACTTATTACGAACAGCCAATTATGGTCAGAAAAAGATCGATACGATAAAACAAGAACTGGCTATAACAGAAGAGAACTTGCTCGATCTTGAAGCGACTTACGAACTCATTGATAAACAAAAGATAGGAAAAGTATCACTTGAGCAAAGCGGAATTGCAGGAAAGATTGCAGAAGCATACATGCAATATGCGATTGCGGATGCTGTGTATAAACAAGGCAGAAATATCAGGTTACATCATAGTTTTGAAACAAAAGGACAAGAGATAAGAATCAATGGAAATGCTATGAAATATAATGTTCCTACAGAGATGGATTTTATTTTGACCTATAAGAAAGATGAATACTTTTCAATGCTGAAGAACAAATTACAAGAAAAAGACAATATCAGTATTATCGAGAATAAGAACACGTCAAAGAACGTGATTTCTTACAGCAAGAGATGATTCCCATATAGAGTTCTTTTATTGCTTATCGAACTCCCAGAAACCGAGCTTTCCTTTCGTGTCAATCGGTTCAACCCGTTTCGCATTCTCCAGAACGAATCCGAAGTGTCCATACTCACTTCTTGCCAAATGCTTCTCACGGTCGCTTGCAAAGTCATTCTCATCAGCATATTCTTTCACATCGACTAGTTCTGCCTTACCGACAATCACTCCTGCGGGTAATTTCTCGTATCTGTGATGCTCCATCGCTTTCCTGTCAGGAGTCTTTGATGCGTGGATGAGAAACTCTCCTCTGAACTTCGTATTCCACGATCTGATCTCGATCTTTTTCTTTCCGGACACTATGAGTTCAGCGTATGGTTGCTTGATCGATAATGCTTTCATGACATATATTGCTCATTACAGACTAATAAAGATTGTTGAAAGAAGAACCAATAATAAAAAAATGAGAAAATAAAAAAACTAAAAACCAAAATCTAATTGATAGGATTACCGCCTTGCTTCTCAGTACTATCATTAGGTTGCTCTGCAGTCTCGTCATCGAGCAGTCGCTGTTGCGGAGCAGTGTTGTTCATGCCATTCTCAGAAGTGGTCTTGTTACTATCGCCACGAAGAGCAGACCTGTTCATCTGCACCATTTCAAGAGCGTGACTGACATTAGCTTCTTCAGGCATCCTTCCTATCAATCCTTGCAGGGTTTCCTGTGCTCGTTGAGTGTTCATCTCATTAAGAGAGCCGAGTGCTCGATTCATACTACTATCGCTTTTTGAAATTGCTTCACGGACACGATTTCTCGTCTGTTCCGGAACATTCTCGCTTACATTAGCGAAGATCTGAGCGTGACGGCCTGCCTGCTCTGCTGTTTCAACAGCTTCTTCTTCATTGCCTTGAGAACGTTTTTCTCGTTTCTGCATTGCTTTCTCATAACCGTTCATGGCCTTTTCAAGACCTTTCTCATTACCTTGCTGTGCCATGACGATCGCTTCTGCTACTCGCTCATCAGCTCTTGCTTCGGGAGATTTGAACACGTCAAAGGCCCTGTCCATGAAATAAAACGGACTGTCAGGTGTCATACCAGCATCTGGAAGCTCGTCTTGAGGAGCTGCTGCTGCAAAGGAAGCAACCAGTAAAAACATCGTTAAGATTGTTGCTATAAATTTCATTGTAATACCTCCACACAGTAAGTTCTATACTGTGTATTATATACTATAGATGGAACACTATATTAATCTTTCCCGGAAAATGGCGGAACAAGCCGGAACAGAACCGAAATTAACGAGAAAATCGTTATATGTCAAAAAAAATTGAGATTCTAATTTATATATGACTGTCCATTTCAGAAATGTAAAGGTGAACCATTATGGAAAGCAACATTATTCAAAAACACATCCTGAAGAAGTTCATGTACAATGACGCGCTCCGTTTCAATGAGATTCTTGATAAGGAATTTCCTTCTAACAAGTTCAATTATCACTTGCAACAGCTAATCATAAAAAATATCATTGAAAAAGAGAATGAGCGATACCATCTGACTGCCAAAGGCGTTCAGTTGATTACAGGACTTGACGGTATTGAGATCGAATCAAAACAGAAACCAGTCCCTTGCGTCTTTATCATGGGTTATGATAAGGAAAATAAAAAAATCCTTGTCAATAAGCGTAGTAAGCAACCATTTCGAGGAGTCATCGGTATTCCAGGAGGTAAAGTGGAATTCGGCCATAACCTTGAAGAGCAAGCGAAGGCAGAATTTCTTGAAGAAACAGGATTGGCTGCTGACAAGATGCAACTCAAACTCATTACTAATTACAGAACTATCAGAGAGGAAGATGAGGAAATGACTCATCATGTGATTGGTTTTTTCTACCTTGGCACAGATCTCTCCGGTGATCTTATCAAAGAGGACCGTGAGGGAGAGAACATGTTCATCGATATTGAAGAAGCGAGAAATCTGGACAGGTATCCTGACTTTGATTTTTTCACGAAAGAACTGTTAAGAAAAAATGATGAAGTGAATTTTCAAGAAGCTGATCGTTTTGTCAAAGATGGCAAGTTCACACGGATTGAATTCAAATAATGATTATCCTAGGAAACCTTGTATAGCTTCACAGGCTTGTCATACCCTTTGAACTTCTCCTTGCCTCGTTTCTCATAGTCGATTTCTTTCTTGTTCATGAGATCGAGCACTGTCTGTGAGAACACGACTTCTCCTTTCTCAGCCACTCCCTCGATTCGTGAAGCGAGGTTGACTGCATCTCCGTACACATCATCTTTTCGAATGATGACTTCTCCTGCATGGACTGCTACCCTGAGTTCTAACGGTCTTTCTTCAGAACTATGCTTGCGAGCATCCTGTTGCAATCGGATTCCGGCATGGACTGCATCAGTCGAACTGTTGAAAACCAGAAGGAATGCATCGCCGATCTTCTTGATGATACGACCATGATGCTCTGAAGACGCTTCCTCGATGATCCTGTCGAAAGTATCATGCAACCCATTGAGATCCTTTCGGGAAATATTTGCTGTCAGTCTGGTATAATCAGCCATATCGACGAACATGACTGCAGCATGCTGTGTCCTCAGGTTTGTGAGAGGAACATTAGAGTCGTGACTTGCCTTGACGCGTCTCGCGCCGGTCCGTCTAGGTCTTGAGGGTTTGAAAAGGAAATATCTGGCTACAAGAAATGCTCCTGTGGCGAGTATGATGACACCTGCGTACATCCAGTAGATAGTGTCTTGTTTTGCCAACGTATATTGCACGACCAGAGAGAATGGCTTATCCTGAGAAGTTCCTGTTATGACTGGAGAACCTCTTTCTGAAGAGAAACTATTGAATTGAGGTGTTTTCACATAATTGACTGAAGCTCCTGAAGGTAGTTTCAGCTCATAGATCATGTTTGAGAAATTACCATCCACCGTCATATTCAGTGTCCAGTATTGACGTTCTTTATACGTATACACTTGGGTTTGCATTATATCAAGATCAGGGTGGTTTGTTAACCCTTCAACTGTCACGAACCCTTCACGATCCACATCTATAGTGATATCTGCGTAATATTCCTGCGCGGACACTAGGGAGAGCATACTTACCAATACTATGAAGAGAGTGAGAAGTCGTATGAGAAAAGATTGTTTCCATTTCATACAGTGAAAAAATAGTGCTCATGATTTATATGTTTTGAGGAAGAACATGTATTTATCACAAAAGCTTTTTAAAGAACAAATACTCGTAGTAGACCATCATGGCTCATATCAAGAAGAAACATAAGAAACTCGCTGAAGATGTCAAGAAATATTCTGAACGATCACAGAAAGTGTTCAAACACCTTATTCAGTTACATGAAGAACGAGTTTCGTTATTAGGTAATTCAACAGTGAACGAGCATAAATTCAGAGACAGACTCTTGAAAAACATCCATCGAGAAATTATTGTTATCAGACTCATCAAACGAGATATGGATAAAGAAGATATTAGTGCGTATAATCTCATCAAAGAATTGAATTCTCATGACATCAATAAAAAAGTCAAGCAATACTTCAATTATCTTGAACAATGTTATGAAGTTCTCAATAGTAACCTATCGATGTTAGCACAAAAATGGGCTGCATATAAGAATATCGAGAAACGTCTGGAGAAAAATGAGGATATCAAATTCAAGGAGATTCTCAAAACTGTTGAGAGATTCCATCATGAAGAGATAAAGATGTTTACACGGATCAGTGATTCGATTGACTATGAGCATATTCTTACTATTGAAAAAACATTTGAGAACGCAAGACAATATTTGAAGAAAAAACCGCAACTCCACATACTCGTTGGTATGACTGCTGGAGCTATAATCGGTTTGCTGCTAAGTTTTGTGAGTCCTATTTCTGCTCCTGAACTCATAGGTCAGACTGAACCTCTCAGTGCTATCGAATATGGTCGATCTGCAGTCATCCTCTCTGGAATCGGTGCTTTTGCAGGTTATCTGAAAGCGATTAAAGAGATGAGTTCTCGAGAATATAAATTGCTCCAGCAAGAAGAACATACCACACCTAACTAAGTCTTTATTCGTTTTCCAAAAGGTTTATCCGTTGTTGAAAGTATCTTCTTGAAACCCCAGGCGAAAAGCAGTGTCGTCCAGAACGAGAACAGCGCATAGATCAATGCAGGATAAGTCAGTAGTTCATTATCGATGATCGCACTCGTGATAAGCAGTGCCAGAGTCGTGTTCTGTAATCCTACTTCTATACCTAAGGTTATTGAAGATTTATTCTCAAAGCCCATAATGATACCTGAGAAAAACCCTACTGCAAGTGAGATAAGGTGTAGTATGAGCACAAAAGGGAGTATCTGGAAGACATCAAGTGGTCGTATTCCTGAACCGCCGAGTGAGCTTTCTCCGAGAAACTTTATCGCAAACAAGATAACGATAAGAATAATACTTGTGTATTTGATAGGCTTGTTGAGCCCATCAGCGATTTTGGGATGAAGCTCCCTAATAAACATTCCAATGAGCGCGGGCAAGAGGACAATGAAGAATATCGTGAAGAGCGTATCGAGAAAAGGCACTCTGACTGCAGCATCAACACCCATGAAATGGACAAGCGAGAGGTGAGCTATAGTCGGGATGGTGAAGAGGATAATGATACTATTGACACTCGTTAAAGCGATAGAAAGAGATGTTTTCACATTAGCGATGAATGAAATGAAGTTTGATGTTGTTCCTCCAGGACAAGCTGCCAGTATCACTATACCTGCCTGGATAGGTCCTGGAAGTCCGGAAAACTCTGCCACTAAGAATGCGATGATAGGTAGTGCAATCAATTGCAGAAGAAGACCTGTGATGAGTTCTTTAGGGATGAGAAAAATATTCTTGAATTCTCGTAGATTAATGGTTGAACCTACTCCTAGCATGATTATAAAAAGTATGAATTTGACCAAAGCATCTGCAAACATGAAATCCATGATAGCAAACCCCAAAACCTACAACTATTTAATTATTTTGTATGATAAAAGACCAAACGATTTATAAATAGGTTATTGAGACCTGTAGTGTATGTTTCGCAAGAAAGTCTATGGTCAGAATGCTAATTCAACTTGTCTTTTCTGCAGTAAATCTGCAACCACGAAAAATGAGCAGGGAGTTCCTGTATGCAAGGATCACACGAGCGCCATCCTCAATGATTTCAAGTGCGCTTGCGGTGAATATCTTGATATCAGGGAGAGTAAGTATGGAATATTTTTCACTTGCATGAACTGCGGTGCTGTCAGTTTGAAAAAGGCACTTCTTTTCAATGAGATCAAGGATGAGAGCACGATTCCAAACGTACATGATTTGTGATGAGAGTATAATCAAAATCAAGATTAATTTATTCTTTTGAATATACTATATCAGAAACGACAAATGCATTTAACAAGAGATGCAACTCTCTAGAGTATATGATTAACAATTGTGGTAGCTGCAACAATTGCTGTACTGGAACTCTGGTTCGTGTGAGAGAAGCTGATATCAAGCGGTGGCAGGACGCTCAGCGCTATCAGATTCTTATCTGTCTCGATCATTGGGTTGACGGTTCAGTCTATCTCAAGCATAAGGATGATGGTAGTAAAGAGTGTCTTTTTCTTACAAAGGATGGTTGTTCTATCTATGATGATCGTCCTGAGGTCTGCAGGGAGTTTCCGAAAAGCCAGGAGCAAAAAGACAGGTATAGTTGCCTGTTGAAGGATTAAAACGTTAATTTCAACATTTCTTGCAGCTTACACAGATTTAATAAATATCATCATCCTTATATCAACAAACAAAAACACATGGTGATATTAATGAAACCGATAACGCTACTTATAATGACATTACTTATTGCGAGTTCTTTTCTTCTCGCATGCACATATCAAGCTCCGATCACTGATCCGGTTAACGACACTGACGAACCTTCGGAAATATCTCTTGAAGAGCAGTGTCAATCTCGTGATGGCAAGTGGATTGCAGAATATGAGGAATGTGAAGGAGTTACAGAATCAGAGTGCAACGAGATGGATGGTGAGTATCACTCCTGCGCTTCAGCTTGCCGTCACGATCCTGATGCCACCATGTGTACGAAGCAATGCGTTATCGTTTGCGATTTGAGCAAACAGGAGAACGAAACACCTGAAAAAACACCACTTGCTGAAGATCCGGAAACCCACACATGCACTCAAGAAGAATTATCCAGTGACATGTGCACTATGCAATACGACCCTGTCTGCGGTAGTGACGGAGAGACGTATTCAAATGGTTGTGTCGCTTGCAGCACTGAAAGTGTGACTTCATGGACAGAAGGCGAGTGTTAGATAGAATAAGGATTATTTTTATTTTTTATTTTATTTTCGTTATAGAATAACATTCACATCATTTTTGTTTCTCGAACCATTCCTGCGCTCGCTTGAGCAAGTGTTCTCCAACAACACCCCAATCGACGTAATCAATAAATCTTTCTGGACTGACGAACTTCCTTTCACTGACATACCCGTTATCAGGATCTGGTGTTTGTGGATGCAGTTTCTTGATGATGCCGACATAGCGAAGTTGAGTCATGGGTTTTTCTTCAGGCAGATCTAGCAGATAGCACACTTGTCCACCGAGAAGCACGAAGTTACTTAACTCGACATCCGCTTCTTCCATCAGTTCACGATGCAGAGTCTTTTCAGGAGTTTCTCCTTCTTCAATCGACCCTCCCGGCAGCGTCCAATTGTAGGAACCGAAACCTTTTGATCTGATGATAAGTATATGGCCTTTTTCATTGAAACACAACGCATAGCTTTGCGTGATATTATCGAAGGATTCGTGAGAATCAGTATCATAGAACTTGAAATGGATTCGTCCGACCTTAGAACTTTCACCAATATTCTCGACCACCATAGAACAACATCAACAACAATGCAATATAAGAGTTTTGTTTATTGATTCGGAAATATTTCGGAGCCAATCAGAACTATCGTTCAATACTTCAACTCACGTCCCAGATATTCTTCCAGACAGTTGATTTTCTGCAGGATCTTATCCTGATCCGAATTATACTCGTAATCTCTGGCTTTCGCATAAATCAACTCGAGCGTATCCAATGATACCAGAGTTATATTCATCCCGTATGTTGACACGACATTCGTCTCTATTCGTCCTGTCAATCCTTCGTTTCCTAGATTCCATGAATCAACTTCTATGAGAAGATTTCCATTTCGTATATGGAGTTCATCGTCTGAAATGACTGCTGAATACCCTCTCTTCTCAACCAGCGTTTTGAGTCGTGGAAAATCACGTTCCTCGATCATCATATCGATATCATTCACCTTCAGGGATGTATTTCTCGTATAATGGAAGAGTGCGAAACTTCCGTAGACGACATACTTGATATCATGATCAGCACAGAGAGCAAATATCTCTTTTGAGAATTCAATCAAGCGTTTGAAGTATTCTTCGTTTGCAGGTAATATGTCGAACATGAAATGCAAACACATCCGCATCTATTTAAAAGTGTCTTTCATTGGGTTCTGTCCAGAAAAGAATAGATTTGTATAGTGAACAAACATTCGTGTGTAAGTTGCTCAATAATTGGAAGAAAACATCTTCGAGAAGATGTTTTTGGGAGGAGTGGGGAAAAAAGTATTAGCAAACTTAAATTTTAGTCAATCTTGATAAAACCCTGCATTGCAATAGAGAATTGATTTATAAAATATACTCCTTGAAGTTTCCGAAAAACTTATTAAACATACTATATCGTAAAATACATATATCATTCTCTATTTTAAAATATAAGAGGATGAACAAGAGGTTTTACTATGAGAAAGATATGGTTATTGATGTTCGTACTTGTGTTAGCGATTTCTATTGTAGCGTGTGATGGAAATGTGAAACAACAACCGGTACAGGACACAAGTCCTACCGGCGACACGTCTGATGGACAAGTCAATGTGGAAGAAACACAAGAAATTGTGGATGCACAACAAGAACAGGATGATTCTACAGAAGCATATACTGCATTCAAAGAAGAATTGCAAGATAATCCTGAATATGAAATTGAATATAAACTCATCCATTCTAATGGCAATGAGGAAGTAGTGAATATCTATACGAAAGAAGATAAAACCCGTATGGATATCACCTCATCCGGTGAAGAAATTTCAGTATGGATGAATGGCGTCTCAGTGCTTGAATCCCAAGGACAATGTTTAGATTTGGATAGTGCTGGAAATTTCGGTTTCGATCCTGAAAGCATCTTCCAGAAAGTCACTGTCGAAGGAAGCGTGAAAACAGAAGATAAATATCAAGAAGTTTCGAAAGCCGGTACTAAGACGATCGCTGGAAAGACCACTCAATGTTATGAATTGATCTATAAGACAAGTCAATACAATCAATTGACAACATTCTGTCTGACTGATAAAGGTATTCCTGCATTGATGAAGACTGTTGATCAAGATTCTGGTGATTTGGTTTCAGAAGCCAGAGCGCAATCGATTAGTGATTCCGTCAGTGATGATGTGTTAGAACCATGCGAACCTAACATGGATATCTCAGGACTTATATAATCAAGTCAATGAAATATTTTTATTTTTTCTTTCTTCTTTCTCGAACATTATGAACACACTAGAGGGCGTGCCTATTTTTCGAAAGAAAAATAATCCTGTCTGGATTCACAGAAACGCGAAAGCGTTGATGTGTGCGGGAACAGAAGTGACCGCATGAACCGAAGGTTCAAACAA
>JBNJHD010000029.1:0-10927 GCA_051819805.1 Nanobdellota archaeon | reverse complement strand
CAGGTCAGTGATTTCGAGATCGTCAGCGAGTCCGACCAGTTTCCCATCACGAAGGATCAGAGTCCTGAATTCTTGCTTGATATCAGGCATCTCTCGTTACGAACTCGTCGCCAGACTGCTATTCTCAAAATCAGGAGTGCATACGTCCAAGCCCGTGAAGAGTTTTTCCAGAAAGAAGGCTTTCACCGCTTTGATGCACCTATCCTGCAACCGAGCCAGTCAGAAGGCGGCAGCACTTTGTTCGAGGTCAAGTATTATGATAAGATGACATACTTATCTCAGAGTTGGCAGTTGTACGCTGAAGCTGGAGTATTTGCCCTAGAAAAAATTTACAACTTCGGCCCTACATTCCGTGCCGAAAAATCAAAGACATCGCGTCACTTGAGCGAGTTTTGGATGGCTGAAATGGAAGCTGCATGGTTTGACCTCAAAAAAAGCAGCGAGTTCGCAAAAAAAGAATTGAAGTATTGTATCAGCGAAACGGCAAAGCGCTGTCGTGACGAGTTCAAACTTCTTGAGCAGGATCCTGACGCTCTCATTGCTATGTGTGATAAGGAGTGGCCTACAATCAAGTATCGTGAAGCTGTCAAGATGATTAAGGAGAAAGATGGTATTGATGTTCCGTTCGGCAAGGATTTACGGACTGAAGAAGAGCGTGCTATCATGAGTCATTTTGACACTCCTGTCGCTGTCACGCATTATCCTGTTGAAGCGATGGCATTCTATAAACCTCGTGATCCAGAACACTCTGATGAAGCCTTATGCTTTGACGTACTAGCGCCACAGACTGGTGTCGAGATTGTCGGTGGTAGTGAGCGAAGTCAGGATATTGATGATATGAAAGCGCGTCTTGAAGCTGAAGGTGAGGATGTTGAGAACTACCAGTGGTATTTCGATCTCCGTCGTTACGGTTCTGTCCCTCACTCAGGTTATGGTGTCGGTACTGAACGAGTGATCGCTTGGATCACTGGCATTGATAACATCAAGGATGCTATTCCGTTCCCACGGACGATGCTTCGTTTCAAGCCTTGAACTGAAAAATATTTTTTTCTTTCTTTCATTCTCTTATACTCAACTAAACATTTATAAAAATCAACCAACACTTTGCTTTTATTATGACTGATGAAATGAGAAATCTTGTCAAGGACGGTTATGATAACGGTAAGTATTATGAAGTCTATGGTCGTACAGGCACGACTCTCGATCGCATGGAGAACATGCTGTTTGAAGAGTTGACTGATCGCGTCCCTGAGAACTCTCGAATCCTCGATCTCGGTTGTGGTGTCGGGCTTCCGTATGATAAAGTGCTCTCGCAGAAAGGATATGAAGTAACTGGTATTGACATATCTGAAAAGCACATCAGGCTTGCGAAGAAGAATGTTCCTGAAGCGACGTTTATCAGGGATGATTTTTTCAGCTCTGGAGTTTCAGGATCTTTTGATGCTATCGTATCATTCTATGCGATCTTTCACATCCCTCGAGAGGAGCATGCGAAATTATTGAAGCACATGCATTCATTGCTAAAAGATAATGGTCATATTCTCATCACTCTCGCGACCACTTCCATGGATTGTGATAAGAACCCTGATTTTGTCGGTGCTCCTATGGCCTGGAGCTCATATTCCGTTGAAGAGAATAAGAGGATGATTGAGAACGCAGGTTTTAATATCCTCGTGAGTGTTGAGGATTATAGGGACGAAAATCACTTGTGGATTCTTGCTTCTAAGAACTAGAACTAAAAAAATTATGCTTCCTGTGATTTTACCATCAAATAACGTTTTCCGGTAGGGAGCAATAATTGTTTCTTTATTTCAAAACCATGAGAATTATAAAATGAGAGAAGATGCTCATCTGTAGTTTTGACGTGGAGCGACCGTACTTTTTCCTTGACTTTTTTGAGAATTAACTTCCCATAACCTCTTCCGCGATAGTTTCTTCTCACAGCTATATATGCCAGATAAGAGTTTAACCTGATAGCGAAAGCAATAACCGTATCATGCTTTTTAATGATAGTGTATGAACCGAAAAGTCCAGCAAGGATAACCAAGAACGAAAATTGGAAATTCTCTTTGGCAATTGAATATATTTCCACTAAAAACCGCAAATAATTCATATGCGAATTAGAAAATCAATATCCATCTAAAAAACTTACGATATTGTGAACCTTATAGGAATCATTTCTTTTTCTCCACGACATCCTTCGCTTCCTGCTGTATCCGTTCGACAAACGTTGATTTCTTCTCGCCATCCAGTTGTTCCTGATCGAGCACGTGAAGGAGTGTGTTTACCATCTCTTTCTCATCAAACCCTTCCGGCAACTTGATGCTTCCTAAGTGCTCGTCAATCGTTGTCTCCTCGATAGAATCTGTTGAATCCTCGTTGACCACGATTTCCTCGAACATCTTGCTCGATAATTTATTCGTATTCTTGAGCACGATGAACGCTCCGTTGTCATAGCAGTGCTTGAGCACATCGTTGAATTCTATCTCGCTGACCTTTCCTTCAGTGAGCATTCCGTGGAGTCTCAGGAGCACTATCTTCTTTTGGACATCGTGCTTCTCTAGATCTTTGAGGATGAGTGAAGCCGCTTCGTATGCTGTTCCTGACAAGTCGATCGTAAGCGGTAATACCTGTCGTCCTTCAATTTTCACATGCGTGAAATGTGTTGCATTCCCATTATCGTCTGTGAATTCCTTCTCACTATCATAATACACATATGTCCCTGCGCCTAGTTTTTCCAGTTCTGCGAAGTTGTTCGGAAATGTCGGTCCGGGATACACGACATTCTTGTGCGTACTTGTCGAATACCTGCTTGTGATATGCACGTGTCCGCCGGCATAATAATCGAAACCATCCGGCATGAAGGAGAGTGGTGATGCCTGCATGTGCTCTAATTCTTTTGGTTTGAGCTCGCTTATGGCTGTGTGGAACATGAAGATTGTCATCGTGCCCTTACTGTTTTCGATCTCTCGTTTCAGATGAAGCCTGTCGAGATCTTCATAGTAGTGCTTGTCAAGCATCCCTTTCTTGCCGAGTAGTCCTGTAATCAAAGTTCCTGTCTTAGCATCTCGTGTCAGCTTGAGCTGCAGCTTACCTTCTTCAGAAATGCTCCCCTTGACCACGTTCGTGATGAGCTCTGCCTTCTCGAGCACATCGAGCATCGTCCGTCCTCGTGGTGAGAAATCATGGCTTCCCGGAATCGTATAGATAGGAATATTCTCTTCATACAATCGTCGTAGTTGCTCGACTGTTTCCTTGAGCACATCTACTCGTGGCAGTGCTGTGTTGAACAGATCCCCGGCAAGCAGCACGAATTCTACTTTGTTCTCGATCGCTGCATCGATGACCTTCGTGAAGTTCTCGAATCCGAGCCGTGAGAGCTTCTCCTCCCTGTAGCCGTCAAGATGACAATCTGCGAAGTGTATGAATCTCATATCCATAACATATTAATAAGCTGGTGTTCTTAAGTGTTATTGTTTGAAGAAGAAAAAAAATAACGAGGCATATAATGAAATCAAAAAGAGAAGAATATGTTCGTATCTGTCCGAAGTGCAACAGTATTGATGTTTCTGATGACATGAGCAATCCTGCTATCAAGTACATCGGTCAAATCGAGAGCATGGTCTGTAATAATTGCGGTTTTACTGGCACCATCTTTCCTGAAGTCAAGCGTTCTGAAAAGCCTGACAAGAAAAATGATGAGAAGAAATGATTCACAGTGATTTCACCTGATACTCGATAAGAAAGCAGTAATATAAATATGTTACTTTCATATCTCTTTGTACATGTCAACCCGATACTCTTTGAATCCGTGTTTCTTCCATACTTCACGAGCAGGATTATCCACATGCACCGATAGCTTGAGATAGTGTAGTTCTTTCTCTTTAAGCATCTTTTTTGCAGTTTCCATGAGTTGCTTTGAAATACCCTTTCCACGAGCGTTTTCAGAAACATAGAGAAAATCGATATAACCGACTTGCTTCACGCGATAATATTCTTCTCTCTTTTCGATCTTGAAAAGGAGAAACCCGAGAATTGAACCATTATCTTCGGCGACATAGCACCACTTGTCATCTTCATTCATGAACTCTTCATAATAGCTCGTGGATCTCGCTTCGTCATCTTCAGAATCCGGATCGAGCTTGTCCAATCCCGAATATTTGTTGAGTTGGTCTCCGAAGTTATCCATTGCTTTCAGTGCAGGCAAGTCTTCTTTTCTCGCTTCCCTGATCGTTACCATCATCATTCACCCATCATATGCATATGACAACTCGTTATACTCTTCAGTATCATACGCTGTAATCCCTTCTTCATGATAAAGGATGAATTCTGAAATTCCCGCATCAAGTGCCATCTTGCTGCAGATAGTACAGTACGGTTTTCCGGCAAACGACACTTTGCCATCATCTCCCAACCGGATGAAATACAATCTCGAACCTTCTAACTTATGAGGATTGTTCTTCAGCGCATCCATGATCGCTCGTTGTTCTGCATGTACGCAGCACGTCTTGTCAGTCACTTTCTGATGATATGATGACTTCTTCACAGAACAACGCCGTTGACTGTCCAGTTCCCCTGGTGGAGAATTATGACCACGTCCGATTACTTTACCCTCCGAAACGATAAGTGAACCGCATTTCGATCGTTCGCACATGGCTTCTGATGCAACTTCTGCTGTTATCTTGATGAACCGTTCATGTTTGCTTTCATCAAGCGTTCTCATTTTTAGTTTGACACTCCTTTAACCGGTACGAAGTCTCGCGGTCCTGATTCTGGCTTGACACCTGTGAATACTTGTATCAGATTGTAGAGATCATTCGAGAATTCGACAATTTCTCCTTTTGCTGCACTCACTACTTTACGGTTCAGTCTATTCCAGAAATAGTTCTTGAAGTGTTTGAGAACAGGGTGTGTTTTCCAAGGATTCTTACCGCTTTTCGTACGGCTATTGTCTTGATGCAGATATATTCCGCATTCTACTTTCAACTCACCATTATCGAGTTTTACTTTCTTTCCTTGGAGCATGACCTCTTTCTCTTTGATCATTTTTGTGGTGAAATCCAAACGCAAGTAATATCTGATATAATCATGTGCAGGGATTTTCGGGTCTTTTGCTGCCCTCCACCATATGAAATGATTTATGGAGCCATCATCTTGCTCGTGCTCTTCATAATTGATTTCATAATCATCTCCTCCAGCATGCAAATCAACCCACTCTTCAACTATGAGAAATTCATGTAATCTTTTATAGAGTGCATCTAGAGAGAATGACTCTTTTACTGTCAATTCCCATTTTGAAAAAGGATCTCCTTCAAGAGCTTTTTGTGGAATGAGTTCTGTCATTTTGAGTACACCTGTTACAATCGTTGTTTATGTGAAATGAGCACCAGAATGAAATAAAGTGGTGCGACTATCGCTACTAATGTGATGATGATCACTTTGAACAACAAAAGAAAATCAATTGTTGCTAGGAATGAACCGAGTGGTACGAGTATGATGAAAGGTAATGCGATGACTAGCCCTAATGAATTGAAAAAAGGCACCCTTTCAGCTCTGGGCAATAGTTTTTGCGCCAGTAAACCTTGTCCTACTCCCAGTATGCTTGATCCTATGATAGCGCATGATGTTGCTACAATCACTGCATAGAAATGAGGATTATATACGAGTATGAGTGGTAGGAATGCCATGAGAAGTGTTCCGAAAACAAACATAGGTGCAAGACCTATATGCCGTTGTAGATACCTTATGATTGCAGGTCCTGTGGTTGACGCGAGAAGTGCTACTACAAATATTATTGCTATATTGAAAAATCCTCCGAAGTATTGATCTTTGAAGATAGTGAATATGTGATAACCATAAAACGATGCTCCTAGACTCTCAACTACTCCTAGGAGCAATGCTCCGAGAAAAAGGAAGAATAAGTATTTGTTTTTGAGAAAACGCCCTGTTTCAGCAATTCCGTTCCGGAAGTATTCCTTGATGAATGTTCCCAAGCGATATGTTTTCTGTTCTTCTTTGATTGGAGTTTCAGAGAGGATAAATCCTGAAAGGATGAACGCTACTGCTGCTATCTCAAATGATATGAAATATCCTGATAATGGTATTGTCATACTGAAAATGGTCAGAGTCTCTCCCCCCATACCGAATTTCTGCAGGAGAAATCCTGAGATGAAAAACGTCACTGCCGTAATGAGAAGACCATAATGCGTGACGCTTTTAAGAAACCTTGATCTTCTTTCGTGGCGGAGCGATGCATTAATTATTCTATGATGCATTTCACCATAAGCGACAATTCCAAAACTACCTATAAGCAGAGCTGTTGCATAAAGCCAGACTGAACTTGAACGTATAGCGAGCACCACACCGATAAGACTGAATCCGAAAAGTATCCCTGCTGATGATATGAATTTCTTACTAAATGTCTTCACTTGCGAGAATTCCTGTAAAAAGGATGAGAACAAGCTACTGAGAAGATCCCTGAAACCATTGATGATCCCTACCAGAAATGGCGAAGCTCCAGTGAGAAAGAACAATATCGTGATGAACTGCGGTGCTCCAAACCCATAACCTATCCTGTCAAGCAGTTCTTTTCTGGTAAATGATGAATTGAGTTTCTTGTAACGCTTCCTGACTTGTTGTATTTGGTTTTGCTCCTGATCCGCCCCTGCATCATCCAAGGATTCATTTTGAACTGGTTTTTTTGAGTGTTCCTCTTCTCGTTGTTGAGAAGTCTTATCACTGGTCACTTGATTGTCATCTGGCTCTTCTGCGAGCATGTCTTTTTGGAAAAATGAAGAAACGTTCTCATCCATTGCTGTTGGCACCTGCACACGAATCGTATAGCTGGATGGTGAGTAACACTGTATTTAAATCCTTCGCTTGAAAAAAAATACCTATGTGGCACTCCTCAATAGTAGTTCTTATTTGCTGTGATGATGCATGAAATCAAGAGAAAAAGGACGAAATATTTATAAAGCACATATCGTCTAAACATATGTATATGAAAGGATTCGTCAGATCGATGAAGCGTATGTTCGGCACTGGTTCTAAAGAAGTGAATAAACTATGGGATTTTGATTCTAAAGGCAATATTATCTCGTCATCATTAGTCATTGTCCAAGACAAAGATGGCACTGAACGAATCGTTTTCGGAACACGACAGGGAAAACTCTATTCTCTCGATAAGAATGGTGATGTCCAGTGGGTGTATGATTCCAAGGAAGAAATTCCTGAAACAGAATTGATGTTTCTTGATATCGATACTGTTAACAGCATCAACGCCACGCCAAAATTTCTTTCCAGCAAGACAGGAAAAAGACAAATTGTTTTTGGTTCGGAGTTAGGTGTCATTTATTCTCTTGACGATGATGGAAAATTACTATGGAAAATCAAGACCAAAGGTCCTATACGCTCAATGCCGTTGATTGTCGATATAGATAGTGATGGTAAAAAGGAAATCATCATCGGCTCAAGCGATAATACTATTTATATCATTTCCCAGGAAGGGAAGATCCTTCGAAAAATCGAAGGAAACAGTCCAATCGAGACTACTCCCTTATTTGTTGATAACAAGCTTGTTACTGGAACTAAAGACGGTCGTATAATGGCCTTCAATCCTGATGGTAGCGTCGCATGGAGTGTCAAGACAGGCGATAAGATCACCGCCCGTGCAGTCGCAACAACACTCGGTAAAGAACAACAAAAAGCAATTATCATCCCATCACAAGATAATAACGTGTATGCATTGACCTATGATGGAGAAATCATTTGGAAATTCGAAACTGGTGGAGCAATATTATCTGAAGTTGCTATCGCTGATGTGAATAGTGATGGTGTTAAAGAGTTATGTTTCGGTTCCTGCGATAATAATATTTATTGCATTGATGAACAGGGAGAACTTCTCTGGTCCTATGAGACTGATTTCTGGGTTACAACAACACCGATCATCACTGATATCGATAGTGATGGAAAGGTAGAAGTGATCGCTGGCAGTCTTGATCATCGCTTGTATGTCCTTGATGGTCAGGGAACATACAAGCTCAATTACATTCCGGGAGTCTCTGGCATTGTCAATCAGCCAGGATATAATTCGAAGACTATTAACAAGGATATTGGAGATCAGAAAGGAAAGAAATACTGCGAGTATCAGGTTGACGGTAACATTGTCGGTCACACTATGGTCGGCAGCAGCGGTCGTCTCATCCTGAACACGAAGCAAGGTAAAATCTATAGTTTGAGAATCCGGTAAACATAATAATGGAATCAGAAGTATATAAAAAGAGGTGTCCACATCATGGCTGAGCCAATTGTTAAGAATAAGAATGAGATTACAAGAATCCCGACACACATTAAAGGGTTTGATGAAGCCCTTGAAGGTGGTATTCCTAAAGGTCACATCACGCTGATTTCCGGTTCTGCCGGTACGATGAAGTCCTCCATGGCATTCAATATTCTCTTCCACGAGACTGTGGAGAAGAATCGTACCAGTTTATACGTATCCCTAGAACAATCGTATTCATCGATCATCAATCACATCATCAACATGGATTATGACCTTTCCAAGGTCAACCTCGTCATCATCCGTGACTTGGCCGACCTGCAAAAAGATATTGATAAGATCAACAGCAGCGACAAGGGCAACATGATTATTGTTGATGTCGGTTGTATCCGTAAGGAAATCGGTGACATGAAAGTCGATGAGAACCGTAGTTGGCTCAATGTCATCAAGAACATCGTCAAGAAAATCAAGCGTGACGCGAAGCTTGACTTATTCACGCTGGACTCATTGAGTGCTCTCTACACGCTTTCGAAATTCAAGAATCCTCGTATCGAGATGTTTTTTGTCTTCGAATTCTTACGGGATCTTGGAGTGACATCTTATATGCTCTCCGAAACACCTCTGGATGGTTCTTCGCTTGGAGAGTATAATGAGGATTTCCTCTCTGATGGTATCATCTACATTTCCTTGACGTCGTATCGTCGTAAGCAGATCCGTGAAGTCAAGATCATCAAGATGCGTACAACCAATTGTAACCATGATACACATACATTGACCTTTCGTAGCGGTCAGTTCTATGCTGAGTATGGCGGTCAGAATCCTCTCATGTGAGGATAATTTTTCTTTTCTATATTTTATTATTTCTTTCCCAAAACTATATTAATGACGCATGGGTTTATTCTCTTTCATGGTAGTCAAGGGTCAGATCGTCCGCGGTGGCGTGAGCGAATTATTGCTTCGTAAGAAACAGGATGTCGACATCGAGCTCGGTGAGCTTCTTGTCGTTGAGGACGGTTCCAGACGAGTCTTGTGTCAGGTTTCTGACCTATCTTATGGTTCTCAGGTCTCTCCGCAGAATCTCGAATATGTGTCAGGCATCGATCTCGAGGAGGATTTCGACACGCAGTTCATGGACAGTAATCTTCGCCATTATGTCTTATGCCATGTCAAGCCTGTGCTTGTCATCGGCAGTGATGGTAAGACTAGAGGTCCTTCTGTCATTCCTCCTTTATTCTCGTATGCTCGTGACGTGAAGGTTGATGATTTCTCTTTTCTCCCTCGTGAAGGCATGCAACTAGGTCTCTTGCGTAGCGGTAAGGAAACGCTTGACATTCCCTTGTGTCTTGATGCGATCGATGTGGCGAGTCATCATATGCTCATCACCGGCACGACCGGTAAGGGTAAGAGTGTCTTGATGAAAAACATCTTATGGGAGATGACCCGTCAGGATGGTGTCGCGTCCCTGGTCTTCGATCCTCATGACGAGTATTATGGTGATGGTCAGAAGCGAAAAGGTCTCAAAGATACTGATGTATCTGATTGGATCTCATATTATACTCCCACACACCCTCCTGTCGGCCAGAGCACGTTCAAAATCAACGTCTCGCTCCTTCGCCCAGAACATTTTTCTCTAGTTGACTTCTCGAGCGCTCAGCGTCAGGCCTTGCAGAGTTATTTCAAATCCTACGGCCAGAAGTGGGTTGAAGCTGTATTGTTCGAGCGTTCATTGAATGACGAGTATAATGATGCTACCTTGCAGGTCGTCAAGCGTCGATTATCGCAATTGTTGCAGCTTCACAAAAAACAAGGTTCCCTTATCGAATCTGGTGTGTTCTCATTGAATGCTGGTGTGAGCACGATCGGCGATATCGCTGACGCGCTCGAGGATGGTCGGACTGTCATTGTCGACACGAGTCCGTTCTCAGGTACTATCGAATTATTGCTTGCTAACCTCATCACCAGCGAGATCTTCAATCGTTACAGGCAGTACAAGCTCGAGAGCATCCAGGGAAAACCTGTTGTCAGTGTTGTTTTAGAGGAAGCTCCTCGTGTGCTCGGTCGTGACGTTCTCGAGCATGGTCCTAACGTCTTTGCCAGCATCGCTCGTGAGGGTCGTAAGTTCGGTGTCGGCCTTGTGGCTATCACGCAGATGCCTTCACTCATCCCTAAAGAATTGCTTGCTAATATGAATACGAAAGTCATTCTCGGTACTGAGATGTCTCAGGAGCGCACCGCTATTATCGACAGTGCCAGTCACGATCTCTCCAAAGACAGTCGCACGATCGCCTCTCTCTCCAAAGGTGAAGCGCTCATCTCGAGTAACTTCTCGCCGCTCGCTCTTCCGACCACTGTACCATTCTTTGATGAAGAAGTTGAGAAATTGAAGAGAAAGGATAACAGCAACGCTTCTGAAGAAACACCTGCTAAAAAGAAGTTTTCAGGAATTGATATTGGATAATTTGAAATGAAATTTGTTCCGAAAAAACAAGCATCTTGAAACATTTCTTCAAAGATCGTTATGCTCGAAGAAATAGCAAAAAGACACAAATCCAGCTAAACCTTTATAACTATCGCCGGTTTTCTCATTCTTTATAATGACTATTAGCTATAAGAATGCACTTCAATTGTTACGGAAATACGTAGAAAAAC
>JBNJHD010000028.1:0-12019 GCA_051819805.1 Nanobdellota archaeon | reverse complement strand
CCCACATCAGAGAGCGTATACAATACTTTGCGTACATCATTCTTATCATGGTATATCGTTCCGACCCAGCTGATCATCGCTTCTTCCGGATTCTTGAATAAAGGTATCTCGATATCAAGATCGACCCATGGATATTCGCGCCACTCCTTGCCTGTAATTCCTCTCCTGTCCTTGATGAAACCAGCATCCGGCACTGTCAATTCCGCCTTACTCTCTTCCCTTTCGAGCGTATATTGTTTGCTCTCTTCTGTTTTGCGATATGCCTCTTCAAGCTCTGTGCGTTTTCGCACTGCCTCCTCACCAACTCGTCCTATGAGCTTGTCATCAAGCGTCTCCTCATGCTCGTACTGTAGTGCCTTATCGAGCTCGTTGAACCGTCTTGTGATCGTTCCTTTCTTCTGCTTATTATCGTGTCGGGCGATCTCGTCTCTCACGTCATCGAGTCTTTCGTTGTACTGCCTGATGCTCATGAGTGTATCTGCCAGCGTCTCATCGATAGTGATAACTTCACCTGGCCGGACGATATTCTCTCTGGCCATCTCCGTATAATGTCCTGTGATAAACCTCTTTTCAAGCGTCTCATCAAAACCCTCGCTGGCACATGGCGGGCCATAGAGAAATATGTTTGTCCTCCCTCTTTCGTTTTTCGGAGAACTCATGATGCCTGTGTTGATATCGAATTCCAGATTGCTTGTAGAAATGTTTGTCTTGAGCAGTTCCAGCGTCTCCTGCAATTGGTTATCGCTCATGTATTTGCTGGCAAATGTGTGCATGTAAGGAAGATAGATCGTACCGTGTTTCCACAGAGTTACAGCTACACGATTCTTATGCGATTCTACCTTCACATTCGTGACGATGGCTTCAAGAGACATCTTATCATGGAGAAAAAATAATTCAACTATATAAAACTATCACTATATAGTAATTATATGTTCACAGCATGTCTGCTGGTTGCTTTCCGCCTTTCATCTTCGCTTGCTTTTCCCGCAGCTTATTCACTTCATCACGCAACCGTATCGCTTCCTCGAACTCAAGACTCTCTGCTGCTTCTTTCATCTTCGCTTCCAGCTCAATAATCGCTTTCGGTATATCTTTTGATGGTAGCGACTTGCTTGATAAGCTCTTGATCTCATCCTGCTCGACCGGCTTCTGGATCGTCAGTGGTGTGATGGTATACTTTTTGTTGAACGCGAGCTGTTTTCGTCGTCGCCTTTCAGTCTCTTGCAGCGTCTTGTGTATTGCTTTCGTCTTCTTATCGCCATAGAGGATGACTTTCGAATCAACATTACGGGCTGCCCGTCCTATTGTCTGTATAAGGCTCTTATCATTTCTCAGGAATCCTTCCTTGTCAGCATCAAGGATGGCGACAAGCCCTACTTCCGGAATGTCAAGTCCTTCCCGGAGTAAGTTGATACCGACCAGCACATCGAACTTGCCGAGTCGTAACTGCCTGATGATCTCTGTCCGCTCAAGCGAATCGATCTCCGAATGCAGATACCTTGTCTTCACATCCTGTGCTGCCAGATATTCTGTCAGCTCTTCTGCCAATCGTTTCGTGAGTGTCGTGACAAGCACCCTGTTATTCTTCTTAACAGTATCTCCGATCTCACCGAGCAGATCTTTCATCTGTCCTTCGCTCGGTTTCATCTCCACAGGCGGATCGACAAGCCCTGTCGGTCTGATGATCTGCTCGACCACTTGTGTGCTGTGATCCAGCTCGTAATCAGCTGGTGTCGCTGACACGCAAATAGTGTGTTTCATGAACTGCTTGAACTCTTCAAAACGAAGAGGTCTGTTATCAAGCGCACTCGGCAGTCTGAAGCCATATTCTACAAGCGTCTCCTTCCGGGACCTGTCTCCCTTGTACATCCCGTTGATCTGCGGAATCGTCTGATGGCTTTCGTCAAGTATCATGAGAAAATCATCCGGGAAGAAATCAAGCAGGCAATAAGGACGCTCTCCCGGCTCTCGACGGTCGAAGAATCGCGAATAGTTCTCAATACCTGTGCAGTATCCCATCTCCTTGATCATCTCAATATCATAATTGACCTTCTGCTTGAGGCGATAGGCATACAATGGATTCTTTTCCTCCAGTTGAGGTAGGCGATCCTTTAATTCCGCTTTGATATCGTGGATTGCCTTGTCGATGATATCGCCTTCGACAACGAAATGTTTTGCCGGATACAGCGTCACCGAATCTCGCTCGGCCACTTTTTCCACATCTGGGGTCGTGAGCTCTGTAATCTTCGAGATCGTGTTTCCTCTCATGGAGATGCGTATGATATTGTCCATATACGTCGGGATGATATCTATGGTCGAGCCCTTTACGCGGAAGCGTCCCGGCACAAGCTCCGTATCGTTTCGCTCGTATTGCATCTTGAGAATCTCCTGCATGAGTTCTCTTCTGGTAATCTCCTGTCCCTTCTCGAAACTCTTTGTCAGGCTCTTGTAACTCTTCGGATCGCCCAAGCCATAAATGGCAGATACTGAAGCGACCACTATCGTATCCGATCTTGTCAGGAGGTTTACTGTAGCCGATAATCTCATCTGCTCTATCTTATCATTAATTTTCGCATCCTTCTCGATGTAGGTGTCTGTTGCAGGCAGATAGCTCTCTGGCTGATAGTAATCATAATATGAGATGAAGTACTCTACCCTGTTGTCGGGAAAAAATTCCTTGAGCTCCTTATAGAGTTGGAAGGCGAGTGTCTTGTTGTGAGCCATGACCAGTGTCGGCTTGCCGTAATTCTCGATGACATGCGCCATCGTGAACGTTTTACCGCTGCCTGTAACACCAAGGAGTGTCTGCATGACCTGACCATTCTTGAGCCCTTCAGACAGTTCTCTGATAGCTTTCGGTTGGTCACCAGCTGGCTTGAACGGAGCTTTGACATGAAACATATTTCCTTTAGAATGAACAGCTATTTTTATGTCTTGTGAAGTAGGGGTTTTTAAGCTCATAGTCTCTGATGCCGAAATGTTTTTAAAGAAGACCTCTAAGAGTTAATTTTGATATGTTTCCTGAAGAAAGTAATTTTGAGGAAGTCTATTCGGATGGTGGCCGTGAGGACATGGTCGATAACGACGGTATGAGTGCTGACGAAGAAGCATTCATGAGTGGTTACGATCAAGAACGAAATAAGACTGCAGCTAATGATGAATCTCCTGCAGAAGATTCTGATGACGTTTACGAACAGGCATTTGCCAAGAAAAAGCGTCGTCGTAGCAAAAGACAATCCCAGCCTCTAGATACTGAAGAGATCGAGGCTGAAGTCACGCTTCATTGAAGCGGTTGATTTTTTACCTTTCTTTCAGCGCAGGGTTATTTCTCTCTTTCTCGAGTTTTTTCTGTTCTGTAGTGGTATAGTAATAATTAAAAACCCTGTTAATGATACTTTTTGACATGGCTACAGTGACGGGCAATAAATTCAACACATTCTTTGGGGTGTTCGTGCCAAGTACGCTCGCGATCCTCGGTGCGGTCATGTACTTCATTCTTCCGGAAGTTCTGGGGGGTGTCGGTCTGTGGAACATGCTTCTCATCATCATTCTCGCTCACACTATCACTGTTGCTACAGCATTTTCAATTTCTAATATCGCTAGTAATCTTGATGTTAAAGAAGGCGGGATCTATTATCTTGTATCAAGAAGTCTTGGTCGGGAATTAGGAAGTAGTACTGGTATATTGCTTTACTTCGCTCAAACTATCTCTATCGCGTTCTACTCTGCAGCTTTTGCTCGTGCAGTCTCAGGAATACTTTTTCGTTTTGACATCATGGTTCCTGAACTGTATCTTGCCGTGGTCTCATTTGTCGCTTTCGGTATCCTGTCCTTCTTTGGCGCTAAAAAAATACTTAACATACAGACTATAATCCTTGGTGTTGTCGGTCTCTCCTTATTATCTATCTTTCTTGCTCCGCACTCTAGTGACCTTTCTACTGTCATTGCCAATCAGATCCCGTTCTGGGTTGCTTTTGCGATGTTCTTCCCTGCGGTCACCGGTCTTGATGCTGGTGTGGGTATGAGTGGTGATTTGAAAGATCCTCGGAAAAGTTTGATGAAAGGTACGTTTCTTGCTATAGGATTTACTTTTTTAGTGTATATATTTCTGGCTTTGAAACTCTCTGTGTTGGCGGACCCTTCTCAGCTGGTTGCGAACAAGCATATCATAGAATCTGTTGCTTTGATTCCTTCTCTAGTGATTATCGGTGCTCTTGTCGCTACCGGTTCTTCAGTGTTCAGTCTCTCCATGACTGCTCCTCGGACTCTTCGCGCTCTCACCCAGGATAAGATATTGCCTTCTCGCTTCCGTTTCTTATCACGATCCTTCTCAAAGGATTCGTCTGAACCTCACGTCGCTCTCTTTTTCACTCTTATTATTGGCGGTAGTGTCTTATTTATCGGCGGTCTCGAACTCATCTCTCAGATCCTGACCATTCTTTTCCTATCAGCGTACAGTTGGATTAATGTATCTGTTCTCTTGGAACGATTTTCGAAAAACCCTAGTTTTAGACCTCGGTTCAAGGTGCCTGTGCTTGTTCCTCTTTATGGGATGCTCTCTTGTTATGTTGTCATGTTCTTTTTCAATCCTTTGGTGGCATTAGGTGTTATCGTATTGCAGTTTTTCATCTCTATACTCATGGCTCGCCAGAATCGTTCCAGTCCTATGGAAAGCATCTGGAGCGGCATTCTCTTCCAGTTCACGAAAAAGATATTGAGCAAGAGTGCTCTTAGCAGTGAAAGCGAGAAAAACTATCGTCCTACCATCCTTGGTTTTTCCATGTCCAAGAAACATCGTCGTTCATTGGTTCACATGCTTGATTGGATCAGTTCTGATGTGAGCATCAGCAAATTATATCTTCTTATGAAAGGACATCTCAATAGGCGTCTTGAAACTCGTGACAAGGAACTTGATAATTTCAAGACGTATGTTGCCGATCATAATATGAAACTCTTTTCCGGAGCTATTGTCACTCGTGATTATCAATCAACTATCCGTGATGTCATCCAGAGTGAGAGTATCGGTGAGCTCAAGCTTAACACTGTCATGTTCGATCTTGATGAATCAATCCAGCTCAAGAAAATCATCCCTGATATAGTCCATTTGAAAAAGAATGTTGTTGTCATGCGTGATAATCATGGAATCCTTAATGCAAAAAATAATTTCAAGACTATTGATGTATGGTGGAACTCACGCAACAACGGTAATTTTATGCTGCTTCTCGCTCACCTGATTTCTCAATCGCCTCTCTGGAAGAAGCATTATCCTAAGATTCGTGTTTTCAAGATCGCTCATGATAAGAAACAATATGCTAATGAATATGCTGCTTTGAAGCGTGTGCTTGACCAGTCTCGTATCACGAACGTCGAGATGAACATTGTTCTCCGTCACGGTCGAAAGGTGCGTTCTGTCATCGCAGAGTATTCTCGGGATTCCGATCTTGTCATCCTTGGTATTCCTCACTTCATGGACAATTCCAGCAAGAAGGATATCATCCGTAACGCTCGTTCGTACACCGAACCGTTCAGGGCAAGTCTCATTGTCAGGGCGTATGACGAGATCGACTTGAGTGCATCCTGAATTCCGTTGTAGCTATAGTCAGATTTATATATTATCTCGTTCTCATCATGCAGTGATACTCATGAAATTCAATATTGTGTTTATTGGTGTGCTGGCGATGATGCTTTTCATCGCTGGTTGTGCACAGCAGGTTGACGACACTCAGAATGTTTCTGAGGATGATGTGACTGTTATTGACGAGCCATTGCCGCCTGTTGATGATGGTTCTTCTGACGATCTCCCTGACCAGCAGTTCCCTAATGAGGGTTTCTGCGAGAACCAGTGTGGTGACGGTCAGTGTGATGAGATCGTGTGCATGGCCGAAGGATGCCCATGTGCAGAAACTCCTGACAACTGTCCTCAGGACTGTGCATGAAACTAATCTGTTTAGTTTTGTTTTTTCTTTTCTTTGTGTGTTTTTCCTGTTCACAAATTACCCAAACAATTAAAAATACTCTCGTTTGATATTCTTCTATGGCATATCCTAACTTCAAGAGCAAGCATCTGGAGAAAGCATTGTTCTCTGCTGATGATTATATTGATTTCCGCTATGATGATATGTCTCACCTTCCTAAAAAATGGGTTGTTCTGTTCCAGAAGTCTACTGAAAGGTATGTTCGTCGTAAGTTCAAACTAAAGAAAGAAAAGCTGCATAACTTTGCTGGTAATGTCTATATTGATGGTGATGTTGGTTTTATCAAGATGAATGGTATCGGTGCTCCTCACATGGTAACTGTTATTGAAGAGCTCATTAGTACCGGTGCTCATGAATTCATTATTGTCGGCACTGCCGGTGGTCTTCAAAACCTTGGTGTATTTATGTGCAATCGGGCGATTCGTGATGAAGGAACCAGTCACCATTACATCAGTTCTGGAAAATATTCTTATCCTGATATGGGACTTTCTAGTCGTTTCGAGAAACAGATTGATGCAGTAGGTCTTGGATTCGAGAAAGGAACCACGTGGACGATTGACGCTCCATATAGGGAAACGAAAACCGAAATAGATTATTATAAGAGAAGCGGTGTGAAAACCGTTGAGATGGAAGCTTCAGCGCTTTTCGCTCTTGGCAAAGTCCGCAATGTCAAGACGGCAGCTGCCTTTATCGTTTCAGATGTAGTTGCTGAAGAGGTATGGGATCCGCAATTTGATGCTCGTCATGTGAAGATAAAACTCAATCGTCTTGTGGATGCTGCTGTTGAGACTCTTTCTGACTGAGGATTTTCATATTTTCAATGGAAACCTTCAATGGTAACCATTAGCATAACTTTTATAAACTCCTTTCACTCTCCTCAAACTCATGGCATCAGACACATCTTCTCGTATCGTCGAACTCCTTAAAGGGAACACTCACGACATGACGATAAGCGAGATCGCGACAACTCTCGGTATAGAGAGGCATACTGCTGCAAAGCATCTTGACGCGCTTCACGCGAAAGGATTGTGCGATTACCGAACTGTCGGTCGCTCCAAGCTGTGGAAGCTTGCTGACTCTCCTCTTCTTTCTTTATTCAGCGATACTGATTCGCCTGTCTCCAAAGAACTCGCTTCCATGCTCAGTGACATCGGTGATCGCATCGTCATCCAGGATGAGGATCTCAAAGTCATCTGGAGTAATTATAATGACGCTCTCAACAAGAAATGTTTTGAAGCGTTCACGAGAAGAAAAACATCTTGTCCTGACTGTCCTGTCAGAGAAACCTTTGAAAGCGGTAACGGGAAGAAAGGGATTGGTCACGGTGGCACTGTCAAGACCACTCCATTGAAGAAAGATGGCAAGACTGTCGCTGTCATCAACATCACATGCAAGAAATGATTACTGAGGTGAATGACTATGAACGAATTCGAACTGCCTGAACTAAGTTACGATTACGACGCACTAGAACCATACATCGATGCTGAAACGATGGAGATTCATCATACCAAACATCATCAAGCGTATACTGACAAGTTCAACGCAGCTCTGAAAGATCATCCTGAACTATTTGAGAAAAGCGCTGAAGAAATCATCAAGAATCTCGACGAGGTTCCTGAAGATATCCGCACTGCTGTAAGAAACCATGGTGGCGGTTATGTCAATCACAAGCTCTTCTGGACTATACTCAAAAAAGACGTTGCGCTCCAAGGCGATATCAAGGATGCTATAGAGAGAGACTTCGGAAACTTTGACAACTTCAAAGAAGAACTCGCCAATGCTGCGAAAGGACAATTCGGAAGCGGTTGGGCGTGGCTGGCCGTAGACCTGAACTCTGGGGACCGTGGACAGGGCTCGGATGTCAGTGAACTGAATCCAGAGGACAGTGAACCGGGTTCTGCTAAACTGGTTGTGTTAAAAACGCTCAATCAGGATTCACCGCTCACGGAAGGGTACATTCCTCTACTTGCTATTGATGTCTGGGAGCACGCGTATTACCTGAAGTATCGCAACCGCCGTCCGGAATACATCGAGAATTTCTTCAACGTCATCAACTGGGATGAAATCAACCGTCGATACAAAGAAGCGACAGGACAATAGGAATGAAGGTTTGAATGAATATGATAGTACAAGGATTGATAGAAATAGAGAACGTCACGTTGGAAAAAGAGACCGTACAGACAAGTGCTGAAGGAGTCAAGACGTATCAGAAGAAAAAGCTCATTGACAATCTCTCGATAAATATCTGGAAAGGACACATCCACGCAGTCCTCGGACCGAACGGTGCTGGCAAGTCAACACTCGCGTACTTGCTTATGGGATTAGATGGCTATACTGAGTTTGATGGAGATATTCGTTTTGAAGGGAAATCCATCAAGAATATGTCTGTTTATGAACGTGCGAAAAAAGGCATTACTATTGCCTGGCAGGAGCCTGCTCGTTTTGAAGGTGTGACTGTCAAGAAATTCCTTGAAGTCTCTGCCAAGACCCGAAACCTTTCTGCACATGAGATCATTGATGAGATCGAACACGCACTCGACCTTGTCGGTCTCGATTCTAGTAAATATCTCTCTCGCTACGTTGATGCCACATTATCTGGCGGTGAGCGTAAGCGCATAGAACTCGCTTCCATTGTCATGATGCAGCCGAAATTAGTCGTTCTTGATGAGCCTGACTCTGGTATTGACATGGATGCATTAAGTAAGATTCTCGAGACTGTCAGGTATCTCTCAAAACAAGGAACTACTATCCTTCTTGTCACGCATAGCCTGAAAGTGCTTGAAGAAGCCGAACATGGATTTCTGATTTGTGATGGTCGTCTCCTTTACAAGGGAACAGTGGAAGAAGTCGTTCCGGTATTCCGTAACAAGTGCATGAACTGCACTCACGAGAATAAGCCATCGCCACAAGGGGTGAAGCATAGTGACTGATAATAATGAATACAATGTATTGACAACGACTGCTAACATCACATCGTATTTGCAGGATCCGAATGTTGCCAGTGTTGTTGTTCACAATAACAAAGTGCTCAGCGATCATTCAGTGGAAGGGCTTGAAGTCATCGAGAAAGAGACGATCGATGGTGTTGACATTTCCATCCGTCTCAAAGAAGGAGTAGTTATCGATAAGCCGGTTCACATGTGTTTTGGTGTCCTTCACGGTATGGAATTGCAGAAGATCAACATGAAAGTTCATCTGGAAAAGAATTCTTCAATGAAAGTCTATGGTCATTGCATCCTCACAGCTGATAAACCAGTCAAGCATATCATGGATGCTGACATTACCTTGGAAGATAATTCCCAATTCAGCTATTTCGAGCGTCACACGCACAATGACAAGGGGACGACTGAAGTATATCCTAAAAGCGTTGTCAAAGTCGGTAAGAACGCTCGCTACCGGACAGAATTCGAACTTCTCAAAGGCCGTGTCGGCAAGATGGAGATTGACATCGAAAGCTACGGCGAGCAAAAGAGCATCAGCGACATGATAACTCGTGTCAACGCTCGCGGAACTGATATATTATCTGTGCGAGAAGTCGCTCATCTCAACGGTGAGTATGCGCGTAGCGCTCTGCGTTCGAAAGTTGCTGTTCGCGAACAGGCAAAAGCTGATGTGTATAACAAGATAATTGCCACTCATGCTCACGCTAAAGGTCATGTCGATTGTACGGAAGTGCTTAAAGACGATGGTGTGGTTTCCGCCTATCCTGATGTAGAGGTCTGTCATCCGAAAGCTAGGGTCACGCACGAAGCGAAGCTCGGTGGAGTGGATGATAAGCAGCTTGAAACGCTCATGAGTAAGGGGTTGTCTGAAGAAGAAGCTGAAGAGATCATCATAGAAGGACTGCTTTCATGATGTTTTTGTTATCTTTCCAGTATTTTTTCCAAACATTTATAAATACATACTGGTTTGTACTAGAATAGAGAGTACCGGAATTAGCTCGTCTTTTTCTGAGTATGAAAGAATCGATTTGAGTGAATATGGTCGAATATAACGTAGTAAAGTATTGCTCCCTGTGTTCAAAACGCTTTGTGGTTGGCAAGAGAGATGCTCGTAAGATGTATTGCGATGATTGTCAAAAGAAAGTTGATGAGCAGAAAGAAATCGATTCGTCTGAATAAGTATATGGGGGTGAAAAATCAATGAACGGCACAGTAAAGTTCTTTAACCAGAACAAAGGCTATGGTTTCGTCACAGCTGAGGATGGTAAAGATTACTTTGTTCACATCTCAGGTCTTAATGATGGTGTTACTCTTGATGAAGAAGATCAGGTAACATTCGATGTTGAAGAAGGTGATCGTGGTCCTAAGGCAGTGAATGTAAGCAAAGAGTAAGCTTTCACTCCCAAGGTGAATCGAGGCGCTCGTAGCGATACTTGCGTCTTACTACTTTTTTGTTTTATTTTTGATATAATGTTTGTTGTCGATCAGAAAAAGCATTTGGTCTGGAAATGAACTTTGATCATTTCGTTTTTTCTACTCACATACTAACACAGTGATTCGTTACACTAGTAACGAGCAATCATATATGATTATACTGAATACGTGATAAACTATGATATTTGAAAATTTTAAATTAAACGATGATCTGCATAATGCAATCAAGAAAATGGGTTTTGAAAAACCTACTCTCATCCAAGAGAAAACTATTCCACTGATTCTTTCAGGCAAAGATGTACTTGGGGAATCAGCAACCGGTTCTGGCAAGACCTTAGCTTTCGGTGTAGGTGCTGTTGAAAACGCTGTTCCTGGTAAAGGAATTCAGGCATTGATTCTCACTCCTACGCGTGAACTCGCAGATCAGGTAAAGGACGTTATTGTCCAGATGATAAAAGGATCGAAACTCCGAATAACCACTGTTTATGGTGGAGTCTCTATCGAACCGCAGATGAAGGATCTGCAGAGATCTGAGATTGTTGTCGCTACTCCGGGTCGTACGAAAGATCATCTTGGAAGAGGCACTATTGATTTGAGCAATGTAAAGACGCTCGTCCTTGACGAAGCTGATCGCATGCTTGAGATGGGTTTTATCGAAGATGTTGAAGATATTATCAAGCATTGTCCTAAAAAAAGACAGGGTTTGTTCTTCTCAGCAACTTTTCCTCCGAAAGTTACACATTTGGCTCAGAAGCATCTTAACGATCCTGTGAAAGTCCTTGCAAAAAAGCAAGTCGATCCGTCAAAACTTGAACAGTATTACTATGATGTTCCTAAGAGCCAGAAGTTCTCGCTTCTTTTGCACTTGTTAAAAGAAGAGACTTCAAAGCTGGTCATGGTCTTCTGTAACACTCGAAAAACTGTTGATTTCGTGACAAAGAATCTGCGTAGCCAAGGAGTTGACGCTACAGCAATCCATGGTGGTTTCACGCAGAACAAGCGTACGAACACGATGGATAACTTCAAGGATGGCAAAGCGACTGTTTTGGTCTGTACCGATGTTGCTGCACGTGGTATCCACGTCGATTATGTTTCTCATATCTATAATTATGAGATTCCGAAGTCACCGACTGACTATGTTCACCGTATCGGTCGTACTGCTCGTGCTGGTGAACAGGGTAAGGTTTTAAACCTGATCTGCGATTTTGATTATGACAATTTCTCAAGGGTCTTTAATGAGTTCCGAGAGTTTGATATTCAGAAGCTTGAGAAACCTTTTGTTGAGATCGTTCCTATCAAGAAGACTGAAACACGTCCTAGACGAACTGACCATTATAATAAGCGTGGTCCTGGTGGCGGCCGTGGTCGTCCTCGCGATAATCGCAGTGCTCCTAGAAGTAATCGTGGTGGTCGCGGTGGTGCTCGTGAAGGTGGCGATGAGCGTCCTCGTAAGAGTTTCGGTAATCGTGACACTTACGGTCCAAGAGATACTGATGATCGTCGAGGCCCTCGCGGCAACAGTCGTGGTGGTCCTAGAAGTGGTGGTCGTGGTGGTTCTCGTGGCAACCGTGGCAACTCTCGGGGCGGTAGTGATACTCGTCGAAAATCTCCTCGAAATAAGTATAGGAACAGTAAATAAGAATCCTGTTCTTGTTTGATTTTTTTATT
>JBNJHD010000027.1:0-12272 GCA_051819805.1 Nanobdellota archaeon | reverse complement strand
TCATAAGAAATGGAATTAACGACTAAATCAAAATCAGTACCACTCTTTGAAACAATCAAGCCAACAATCTTATCTAATAGTTTTAAAATCAATTTTGAAGAAGGCGAACTTAAAGACTCTCCTTTTAAAAATAAATCAATAACACCATTCTCCAATATTTTTTTATTACAAATACCATTTTGAATTAATTCTTCAAACTCCAAATCCAAATCCAAAACAGTAACATCATGATCATCTTCTTTCAATAACGCTTGTATCTGTCCCAAATCTAAAGGCAAAAGAGAATGAAATTTAAGTTTGAACTTGGGAGTTGGTCTTAAAACAAGGATTTTCATCACTGGAAATGAAATGTCACTCTTTAAAAAAGTTTTCATTAATATTAATCACGAACATTCAACAAATAATCAGTCATAGACGAATATGAAATTCAAAAAGAAAATTCTAAAACAGAACATCATTAAGAATGCAGACGAAATATGAATAAGATGATTTTCAAAAAAACAAAATAAGAACACAAGAGACCAAGCGAATCAGATTCGACAGTTTTACAAATCAAGTTCATAGTGAAAATCAACAAATTCGTTATTATCCCATTTTCTTATGTGTTTTCCTTCACCGATTTTACGAAACCCTGATTTTTCAAGAACTCTCATCGAACAGACATTCCATTCATACACATTAGTCCTGATAGTTTTGATACCTTTTTCCTTTGCAAGTTCAACAATAGCGTCAACTGCTTCTGTAGCAAACCCTTTAGAACGGAATTCTTTACCTATCCAAAAACCAAGTCCAGAAAATTCATTATTCAACCCATAAAGACCACAACTTCCTATTAGTTCATGATCATAAAGTATTGCAAAAACAAAATCAGTTTCTTCAACCATTCTTCTTTGAATATTTTGTATAAATCCTACAAATTTGTTTGTCGATTGATTCGGCGGAAAAATAGTATTCTCACTAATTTCTCTATCTGAGTTGATCAATTGTTTCATCACTCCAGCATCAGACTCAAGTAACGGACGTAGAACTAATCTCTGAGTTTCAATTCTCATAAGCAAAACAAGAAATCATGAAATATATAAAAATTTCTAAATCTTAACGTGGGCAAAGAATGAAATAAATCTCTATAGAGAATTAACAAGCAGTATATTTAAAAAGTCAATAACATATCAAATAATCCATACTGAACATAGTTGAAGAAGAATTAAAGAAAAACCTCAAATAAACGATGAAATCCAGAAAAAGCAAACGATCAGATTCTCTAGAATACAAGCTCAATCTCATCAAAGAGCTCGCATGGGCAGATTTCAAGCTGAAATACCAAGGGTCGCTTCTTGGTCTTTTTTGGACCCTTCTCAAGCCATTTCTCATGCTCATGGTCCTTTACCTGGTTTTTGATAAGTTCTTAGTTACCGGCATAGAGAATTATCACATCTATCTCTTGATAGGAATCATTTTCTGGAATTTCTTTGCTGACGGTACAAAAGACAGCATGTCAAGTATAAGAGGAAAGAGCGCTATTCTCAATAAGACCAATATCCCTCCAAGCATAGTCATATTAAGCACATGCTTACACTCTCTCATGACAACTATCATCAACATAGCGATCTTTTTTGTTGTTCTCATTGCACTCGGCGAACCGATTACAGGCAGTGCTTTTACACTCATCTATCTGCTTGTCATGGCAATTTTGCTTGTCATCAGCGTATCATTTATCAATGCAATCCTGTATATGAGATTCACTGATTTCAGCCACATATGGGATGTACTGATACAAGTGCTGTTTTGGGCAACGCCAATCGTTTATTCACAAGAAATGATTCCAGCAGGATACCATGAATTATTCATGCTCAATCCAATAGCAAGAATAATCGTTGATGCTCGAAATACACTCATCTATAATTTCACTCCTGAATTCAAGCAATTATTCATCACATTCGCTCTGATTACAGGTTTACTGATGATTTCAATATTCATTTTCAACAAGTACAACCGGAAACTGGTCGATAGATTATGATACGCCTTACAAACGTCACACAGAGATATAAAATCCCTCACGAGGAGAACAAAACTATCATCGAGACTATCAAAGCAGGTTTTGAAGGAAAATTCACATACGAGACTATTGAGCCGTTACAAAATATCAATCTGAAGATTGGAGAAGGAGAAGTCATAGGACTTATCGGAAAGAACGGAAGCGGAAAAACAACACTTCTCAAAGTGATTGCAGGAATCATCAAGCCTACAAGAGGAACTGTAGAGACCAAAGGGAAAATCGCACCATTCTTAAGCCTAGGAGTTGGTTTTCACGATGAACTGACCGCTAAAGAGAATATGTTCTTATATGGCGCAATACTAGGTTTCACTCGAAAACAGATGAGAAAGAAAGCAAGCAAGATCTTCAGATTCGCTAATGTTGAAGAGTTCGCGGATCTCAAGCTCAAGAATTATTCGTCAGGAATGATTGCCAGACTCGCTTTTGCGATCATGGTCGAGAGCAACCCAGATATACTCCTTCTTGACGAGATATTCGCTGTCGGAGACAAGGATTTTAGACCTAAGTGCAGAGAAGTGTTCGATGAATACAGGAAGAAAGGAAAAACAATCATTCTTGCCAGCCACAGTCTTGGAAGTATAAAGGAATTTTGTGATAAGACTATCTGGATCGATAAAGGCATCATCAGGGCATTCGGCGACAATGACGAAATCATCAAACAATATGAAGATTCATGAAAATGAGATACCGCGTCAATACACTACATCCTTCTGAAGACTCAAACCTGTCAAGAAGCATCCTTAAGGAATTCTTGTTTTTCAATGACGAGAACGAAGTCAGCGAGTGGATCGCATCTTCACTTGTCAGAGTCAATAGTGAGGTATGCAAGAATGCAGATATGAAAATCACAGCAGAGGATCATATAGAAATATACACTCCTGAATCCTATGAACCCCCAGTAAATAAAGTGTATGAAGTTCTTTATGATGATGAACATATTCTCATTATCAATAAGCCAGCTCCGCTTCCCGTTCATCCTGCAGGAAAATATTGGTTTCATACACTCTCTCAGATCCTCATTGATGATGGAAAGTTAACAGCAGGCACAGTATATCCGACCCATCGTCTTGACAAAGAGACCAGCGGCATAGTGATTTTTGCAAAAGATAGACAGACCTCTTCAAGGCTACAACAGGATTTTGCTGCTCGAAACATCGAGAAAGAATATGTAGCGTTGTGTAAAGGGATCCCTGAACATAAGAAAGGAGTTCTTAATTATCCTTTGAAGAAAAGTTTTTTGGGAAGCCTCAGAGATATCATGATACTATCAGATGAAGGCAAAGAATCACATACCGAATATGAGGTCATTGCTAGTGACAAGAAATCAAACACATCTCTTATCAGCTTACGACCAAGAACTGGACGCAGACATCAGTTGAGAGCGCACCTGGCAGCACTAGGATGTCCGATCATAGGCGATAAGCTCTATGGGAACCATCCCGAGCGCTACGAAGATTTTGTACGTAGGACTGAAGAATTCGAACAAGAGATTATTGAGAAACTAGGTGCAAGGCGACAGTTGCTCCATTGCCAAAAGATGAGCTTTATCCACCCTCACTCTAAAGAACGAGTGGTCATTGAAGCTCAAATTCCCCAGGACATAATACTAGCACTTGAAAAAAGCAATCTTCACTCACAGATAAAGAAACAAATAACATCATAGTACGTGAAACGTAACATTTATAATCTATATTTCCCAGTGAGTATGTATGGATGATTCGATGATCCATTACGATAAGATTGAGGAGTACGAAATAGTCTTACCATACGTCTCAAATTCTTCAGACGAACTTAGTGAAATCACACCTGAGTCTCCCGTTTTTTATACTATTGGAGAGATTAATCCAAAACTTCCTATTTTCGATCAGAATGACAAGAAACAAGCTCGAAGATGGTGCGATAATCTTGTAGGAATGAGCCTTGAAGAACTATCACACGAATATGCATGGTTCCAATTGCTCGATGAAAAACGGCAGTATTGTTTTCAAAACGCAATCTACAGGACAGCTACAAAAATAACTCTTCACTATCTCAATATACATGTTCAAGAGGAAATCCAAGAAGATTATTTCTGCGATAAAAGTATGATAGAATATATTAAAGCTAAATATTTCTCTGAATAGAACAAATAGGGTCTTTAAACAAAATCCACTTAATATATTGACCTTCAAATCAACAATGAAGGATTCTGCAAGGTTCTTAAGCTATGAAAAAGAAAAATATCTAAAGAACAACTACGAAAAATTTATAAAGGAGCAAAGTTATATTACTGTTTTGTATCTTACAAAAAAATAATAACTACAAAATAGTAGTAAATCAACGAAATATTTATATATATGAATATACAGTACGTATGCATAGGAAAAAAAGTTGGTGAGTTCATTCTTATCGGTCCAAAGACTGATAGGGAATCCCATCCAGTTCATTATCCTGACAACAACAACACCCGATATAAAATGAAAGTCTCAAAAGAAAGAATTCAAGACGTGCTAAAACAAGTCGTGCCAGATTCAGATGCAGAAGAAATAATATTCTATTTGAGAGGAAAGAAAAATATCTCCGAGTTCATAGTAGCAGAGGAACTTGATCTGGAAATTCACCGGACAAGAAACCAATTATACAAACTTCTTGACCACAACCTAGTCTCATTCAAACGGAAAAAAGACAAGATCAAAGGATGGTATATTTGCTATTGGGATTTCAACGAATACAACATCCCTCATCTCGAAGAGAAACTCCGTCTTGAAAAAATCGATAAACTGAAGAATCGTCTTGAAGAAGAACAAAGCGGATTTTTCTATATGTGCAGGTTCGCACACGAACGACAAAGTTTCGAGGAAGCGTTCGAGAATGATTTCAAATGCCCTGAATGCGGCGAACTCATGAACCAGCTCGATAATGAACGAACAATAGAATTTCTCAACAAAAAAATAACTGAACTTGAAGAAGAACAAGTGGAACATGAAGCGAAATACAGACCAGCAAGCAGTAATCGAAGTATGAGCGAAAGGAAGAAAACAGGAGATTCTAGCGCTTCATGAAAAAAGTGAGAATGGAAAACAAATTATTTCTTGGATTTAGGGAGTTTTTTAGTGACTGCCTTCTCGCTGATGATCGCTGAATTGCCAGAAGGATCATCCAAAGTAATTTTTATATTATCCTGACCCCATAAGACTTTAGTGAGTTTCTTCACCATATTCTTTGCCTTTTTAGAGTCATCCTTGTCTTCAGCATTGTCACGGATAAATTCAACCTGGCGCTTCATACGATTAAGAACACCTTCAACGTTAGTGACATAACCATTCGCATTCTCACCCGGCTCGATAGAACCGACTTGACCGATCTTGAGTTTGGCAAAGCTTGACTTGATAATACGAATATTCAAATCAGCTTCAGATTCTACTTCAAGAGTGAAACGCATAGGATCACGTTCTTCAAGAACTTCTACATCAGCCTTGTGATACTTGCAGTGCTCACAATCCATCGAGAAAAGAGCAACAGGTCCGAAAAACGGAATATCCCGTTCAGCTTCAGTCAATGTGAGCTCTTTCTCCCCACAAATAGGGCATTGTTCGCCTTTAAGTATCTGCATATTCCCCTCTTGTTGAGCTTCTACCATGATGACAAGGATAAGGAAGGTTTCATTTAAAAATCTTCTCTAGAAAAACTTTTAAACACATAAGGTTCACCTAATGACTACAATGGCAAGAGTTGATTCACCCCATACTGGTGCAAACTGATTCTCTTAGATATAATCCTATTCTCTTGTCAAGACAAATACGTTTAATCAATCTTTATAGAAGGTGTTAACAGATGAAACTAGAACTAGCTAGAGGAGTACAAGATATCAATCCCAGCGACCAGATGCTGCGAGAAGAGATCAAGACAACACTCATCAAGATATTCAATAGTTATGGCTTCGTGCCGCTTGATACGCCTATTCTTGAGCGCTATGATGTTCTTAGTGCAAAGTTCGCTGCAGGCGAAGAGAGCGATGCGATGAGTGAGACATATACGCTCACAGACAACGGTGGTCGAGAGCTAGGCCTCCGATTCGACCTGACAGTGCCGTTGGCACGCTATGTGGGTATGAACCGGACGATGAAGATGCCGTTCAAAAGGTATCAGATTGGAAAAGTCTACAGGGACGCGCCTGTCAAGTTCGGACGATACAGGGAGTTCACACAGTGCGATGTGGATATCGTGGGGAGTAAAGACATGCTTTCTGATGCGACATGCATCATGATAGCAAAAGATTCATACAAGGCCTTCGGCATTGATGTGAAGATCATGGTCAACAACAGGAACTTTCTTATCGGCTTGATGGAAGCGAATGATATTCCTGCACAGAAGGCAGATTCTCTGATCATGACTATAGATAAGCTTGACAAGATAGGGGTTGACGGCGTGCTTGACGAAGCCAGAGAGAAAGGGTTCGATGAAGATACTGTCAAGAAACTAATAGATCTCATTTCCATGAAAGGAACCACTGCAGAGAAAATCTCGTTCTTCAAGAACATGCTACCAGAAAATGAAGGATTGAACGAGCTAGAGGAGTTATTCTCCTATTTTAAGGGACAAGAAGACATTATCGAGTTCACACCGACACTCGCACGAGGATTGAGCTATTATACAGGTACAGTGTATGAAGTATATGATAAAGAAGGAAAGCTCGATAGTTCCATCGGAGCAGGCGGTCGCTATGATAAAATGATCAGCGATTATCTCGATAGCGAACGAGAATACCCTGCTGTCGGTATCAGCTTCGGACTGGATCGGATCCTTGATGTGCTCAAGAAGCTCGGCAAGGCAGAAGAGAAGAAAACACGGACAAAACTCTTTATCGTGCCGCTGGGAACAAAGCAAGAATGCTTCGGAATGGCAGAGCAGTTCAGACAGGCAGGCATCAATACAGACATCGATATGATGGGACGAGGACCGTCAAAGAATTTCAAGAACGCCGATCAGCAAGGAATCCTGTATGTCGCGATAGTCGGAGAGGACGAGTTAGCAGAGAATGTCATCAGTCTCAAAGAACTTGCCACAGGCAAGGAAGAGAAACTCAGTGTAGAGAAGGCAATACAGAAATTGAAAGAATAAAAAAACAAAAAAATAAGGAAGACGTTCAGCCAGTCATCTGCGTGAACACGTCCGAAGTCATGTTATTCTCAGCCATCTTGACAGGACACTGGTGTTCCATTTCTTCAAAGACAGCCATTTGAAGTTCAACATCAGAATGTACTCCTTGAGAGAGGCTCTGGACTTCTTCAGCATTCAACTGGTACCTAGTCATCATATCCTGAGCGGAATTGATGGCTTCCATCATAGCATCCTGATCCTTGATGCCGATGAGCTTGCACGTGAATTCAGCTTGGAAGGCAATAAAACGCTCTTCTGTTGACATGGACGCGATCTCTTTTGCTGACGGTGCAGAAGCGACTTCAGCATCATGACCAGTAATCTGATTCCCTTCAGGGTTTGAAGAACAGCCAACTGCTACCAGAAGAGTGACTATAATCAAAAATGAAAACATGATTTTTTTCATACTGTAATCACCAAGTCACACTGCAAAAGAGGTTATATATAAATCAATCCCTTAGCAAGACACAACATATAAAAATAAATATCCACCACTTATTAGTGATATGAAACAACCATATATATCTTCACAAGCACTCTTTATCAGGGAAGCGCTCAAAGCAAAACCATCACAACAGATAATCCAAGATTTCGAGCTTACATTCCTACTGACAGATTCAATAAGTGAACAAGTGATCAACCACGGACAAATAATCTACACGTTAGAGGAATTGCAAAAGCAATCAAAGAAGAGACGAGCCATGAAAAACATCCCTACATCAGAAGAAGAGTACGCTATATCAACTAAACAAGCATATGAAAATCATATCAAGCCACTACTAGAAAACCATCCTATAACTTCAGAAGCACGTCTAGCTACAGCGTATCAGATAAAGAACACTAAACAAGAATTGACTGAGATGTACACCCAAACCAATTTCACCTTCAATTATTTCAGAAAACTAGCGAGTTCAGGATCAAAGGAGCAAGACAACACCAATTTTCAACATAGTATTGATGCACTTATACACGCAAATAACCGACACGAGTGGATCAGTGAACAGAACAAGACATATACTGTGGTCAATACAATCAATAATCTCTCTGAAAACGAATTCATACAAATCACTAACAATTACTTGATACTCACTGACACAATCAATCATTTGAAAAATCCGCTTTCTCGATAAAACACAGTATGACCACATTCGAGAACATGATCGAGAGTCCCATGAAAATATATTTAAATAGGCCCTCTCTTTTCTGCAAGCATCCAACTAAGAAGATAGAGAGAAAAACACTCTCAAGATCTTTGGTAGCAAAAGAATAAAGGTGTTAGGTATGAAACGAAGCTATGATTTCAAAGAGATAGAGGACAACGTACTCAAGCTCTGGAAAGAGCACAAGGATGATATTGACGCTGCTATCAAAGATGAGAATATTGAGAAGCTACCACGATTCACATTTCTCGAAGGTCCACCGACAGCAAACGCACCACCAGCACTACATCACGTCGAGGCGCGAGTGTTCAAGGATCTCTTCACACGATTCAAGCAGATGCAGGGCTACAAAGTCTCACGAAAAGGAGGTTGGGATTGCCACGGGCTGCCTGTCGAAGTACAGGTGGAAAAGAAGCTAAGTCTTGATTCGAAAAAGGATGTCATCAAATACGGCATTGATAATTTCATTGCAGAATGCAAAAAGGATGTCTTCACTTTCATTGATGCATGGACAAAATCCACGGAGAAACTGGCATTCTGGGTCGATCTTGAGAAGCCATATGTAACTCTGGATACCACATATATGGAAAGCGTCTGGTGGGCGCTCAAGCAGATCTATGAGAAAGACCTCCTGTATCAGGGCTATAAGGTCATCCCGTACTGTGCGAGGTGCGGTACTCCTCTTTCAAGTCACGAGGTCGCTCAAGGATATCAGGATATTGAAGAGACTACAGTAGTCAGTAAGTTCACAGCCAAGGATAAGAAGTATTTCACTGAGAAAGGAGTTGCCAAGGAAGGAAAGCCAATCATCTTCCTCGCATGGACGACAACACCATGGACGCTACCGAGCAATCTGGCACTAGCAGTGAATCCTAAGGTTGATTATGCGTTTGTCGAGGAAGGAGATGCAGTGTACGTGCTGGCAGAAGATTTGGTTACTAAGTATTTTGAAGAAGATGTTCCTGTCATCGGAATACTCAAAGGAGATGAGTTGACAGGGCAGAAATACGAGCCGCTTTTCGATTATTTCAAAGAACAAGCCCCTAATTCATTCAGGATCATACCGGCAGAGTATGTCACAACAGAAGATGGTACGGGAATCGTCCACCAAGCACCTGCATACGGCGAGGATGATAATATCGCGTGCAGCGAACATGGTATCGATTTCGTCAATCCGGTCGATGAGAACGGAGAGTTCACAGAAGAAGTTGCTGATTTCAAAGGACAATTCGTCAAGGATGCTGATAAGGATATTCTCGAGTTCCTCGATAAGAAAGGACTCGTGTTCTCCACAGCACCGTACGTTCATTCATATCCGTTCTGCTGGAGGTGCAAAACACCACTTATCTATTACGCGAAAGATACTTGGTTTATCGCTGTTACGAAGGTAAAAGACCAGCTCATCACAGAGAACGAGAAGATCAACTGGCACCCGCACACTATCAAGAAAGGCCGTTTCGGCAACTGGCTTGAAGGAGCGAGAGACTGGGCACTATCCCGAAACAAGTTCTGGGGAACACCACTGCCGCTGTGGGTCTGTGATAATGAAGAGTGCGACCACAAGGAAGCTATCGGCAGCATCGAAGAACTGAAGGAGAAGACCGGAACCGAAGTCGATGATCTGCATATCTCTACTGTCGATCCGCTGACATACACCTGTGAGAAGTGCGGTTCGGTAATGAGGCGTACTCCGGAAGTCGTCGACACATGGTTCGATAGCGGTAGCGCACCGTTTGCGCAACTCCATTATCCGTTCGAGAACAAGAATCATTTCGATGACATGTATCCGTACAGTTTCATCTCGGAAGGAATAGATCAGACGAGAGGCTGGTTCTACACGATGCTTGTCATCAACACGATACTTTTCGGCAAGACACCATACAAGAATGTCGCTGTTGCAGGGCTTCTCTGTGATGAGAATGGCGATAAGATGTCAAAGAGCAAAGGCAATATCATCAAGCCAGATGAAGTCTTTGACGCTCACGGTGTTGATGCTGTGCGCATGGTCATGTGCTCATATCCTCTCGGCGAGGCGATCAAGTTCGGACCATCAATCTTCAAGGAACAGATCAATCCGTTTTTCAGGACACTCTGGAACACGTATTTCTACATCCGGAGCTATCTTGAAAGATTCGGTTTGGAAGGCGATGAAGTCAAGGACGCAAGCAAGCTCGAGGACGAGTGGATGCTATCGAAAACGAACAGCATGATCGCAAAGGTGACAGATCATCTCGAGAACCACCAATACAATCACGCTGTGAATACGCTGATGGATTTTGCGAACAACACACTCTCGAGAACATACATCAAGCTTATCAGGGACAGGGCCAATTCCAAAGATGAAGAGCTCGGTTTTATCATGAAGTATGCGTTCGATAGTCTCGTGAGAGCGATGGCACCAATAACACCGTACGCTTCTGAACAACTCTATCAGGAGTTCTTGAAAGGAGATGGAGAGTGGAGCGTCCATTTCAATGGTTATCCGAAGCCAGGCTATCGCAATGAGGATCTGGAGAAGGAATTCGATCAGGCGCAAAGCGTCATCCAGGGAGTGTTGGCAGCTCGTGAGAAGGCACAGCTTGGAGTCAGATGGCCGCTCAAGGAAGCGTATGTGTTGACAACACAGGTCGAGAAGCTCAATGACAGGATTGTCGAGCTCATCAAGGAGCAGACGAATGTGAGAGAGATCAGGTTCGTCAAGGAATTTCCAGTCGAGTTATCATTCAGTATTGATTATCGAAAGCTTGGCGAGGAGTTCGGAACAGAAACAGGAGATCTCATTCCAGAAGTCAAGAAGAGCATGGACATGATTACGAAAGCGTTGAATGAGAGCGATACCGTGGTTGTCGGCAAGTGGACGTTGAGAAAAGACCATTTCAATATAACGAAGATAGTGCCGGAGCCATACAGGATGGCACCGTTCAATCTGGGTGAAGTCTATCTCGATACGACGATGACTCCAGAGCTTGAGAGAGAAGGATTCTCACGGGAAGTGACCAGACGTATCCAGCAGCTGAGAAAGAAAGCAGGGCTTGAAAAGGATGATGAGATCAAGCTCGCTATCGAGACAAGTGATCTCGAGAAGGCAGTAAAGGAGCACAGTGATGAGATCAAGCGAAAAGTAGGAGCTACGGAACTGCACCTCAACGAGAGAAAAGAGTTCGATCACTCAAAGCAGGAGAGCGTGAAAGGAAAGGATTTCACGATTTCTCTGGAGAATAATTGAGTTTTTATTTTTGCTTTTTTCTTTATCCTACTCATTCTTTTAGAACTCCATACTTACCACACCTTCACAAGACTTTTAACTGAAGAAAACATGAAAAGTTCTATGGCAATCGAGAATATGATCGATAAACAGTTCATCTACGCAGTAGCCGGAGTGTCAACAGACCCATCCAAATATGGCTATCAGGTGTTCAAGGACTTGCTGACAAGAGGATTCACAGTCTATCCTATCAATCCGAAACAAGATGAAGTACTCGGCAAGAAAGCATACAAGGAACTGGATGAGCTTCCTGAAAAAGCAGATGTGCTGATTACAGTGACACCACCTCCGGTAACCGACAAGCTAGTTCGGGAAGCGATCTCCAAAGGCATCAAGAAGATCTGGATGCAACCAGGGAGTTTCACGGAAGACACTGTTGAGTGCTGCACGGACAATGATGTGGAGCTCATTGCTGGGGCGTGCATCATGATGGAGCGAAAATAATCATTTGAGCAACAAAAACAATATAAACAGCTATTCTCAAGCAGTACACCATAGGGGTTTTTGGTGGATAGTCATGGAGAATGAATTCTACAAACCAGGATATCTGGAAGTGTATTGCGGTCCGATGAGATCGGGAAAGACGTTCGAGCTCATCAACAGGTTCTCGAAGCTGAAGTATGCTAATATCGGTTTCAAGCTCTTCAGCCCG
>JBNJHD010000026.1:0-12953 GCA_051819805.1 Nanobdellota archaeon | reverse complement strand
TCACAACAGCACGTTCCAGATTATCACTCCGATCGCTATGAACAGCCCCAGTATCATCATGATGTCAGCTGCCGTGAGCGCGTAGAACATCAGCACCTGCTTCTTATTCGTTTTCAGCTTGCGCATCTCTCTTCCTCCGTTCCTTGACGAGCTTGAGTGTTGTGAAGAGTTCTCGCTCCTGTTCCTCGAGCACGAAGCTTATCCGTTCTTTCGTGTCCTGTAGTGATGGTATGACTCGTTTTTCAAGACTGTTGACTTTCTTTTTAGTCCGCGCAATCTCTTTGGCTATCATGACCAGAGCCAGTTGCTCGTTGATGAGCTGTAATAACTTCGGCCTCGCTTCCCCCATGAGTTTCTGCACCGTGTCTATCTGTGCGTTTGATGTCCTTGAAACCGACCGCTCACTCTCTTCCTGCTGTTGTTTCTGAATAAGTGATGGATGCTCTACGCCGAAGACCTTGTCTGTCCTGACGTCAAGCTCGAGCGTTCTCGTATTGAGTTTCAATTCCTGTTCTACAGGCGTTATCCCTTGTATCGCTTCTGCAAGAAAGAGTGATGAGGATGCTTGTTGCATCGGATAGGATAATTCCACGCGTAATTGTTTTACAGTTTTCATCTGCGTGAAGAACTTCATCATGAGCGCATCGTATTTCTGCTTGAGAAGATCGTATCCCTTGTCAGCTAAGGATAATCGTTTTTTCGTCTGCAGGAGTCCCATGCGAGTCGGTTTTATATCCATCTTCACATCAGTCTTGTTTTGTCTTCAGGTGTTTCTTGATGAACTTATCATCTATCCGTTTGAGCTCTGTCCGTGGTAGTTTCGAGAGTATCTCCCACGCTTTTCCGAGCGATTCTTCTATCGTGAAATTGTCCGTTGATTCTTGATTGAGGAATTTGTTCTCGAAGCTTTCAGCAAAATCAAGGTATGCCTTGTCAGTATCTTCAATGCTTTCCTCTCCGACAACAGCTACCAAGTCCCTGACTTCCCGTCCTCGTGCGTATGCAGCGTAGAGCTGGTCTGAAACTTGCCTGTGATCCTCTCTGGTCTTTCCTTTCCCTATACCGTGTTTCATCAAGCGAGAGAGTGAGGGCAGTGGATCGACCGGTGGGTAGATGTTCTTGTGCGAGAGGTCTCGTGAGAAGACGAACTGTCCTTCCGTGATGTAGCCTGTCAAGTCCGGTATCGGATGCGTTATGTCATCGTCAGGCATGGAGACTATTGGTAGCTGCGTGATGCTTCCGTTTCGTCCTTGTATCCGTCCTGCCCGTTCATAGATCGAGCTCAGGTCGGTGTACATGTACCCTGGAAATCCTCGTCTGCCAGGGATCTCTGATCGTGCTGCTGAAATCTGGCTGAGCGCGTTGCAATAATTGGTCATGTCTGTCAGTATGGCGAGGACGTGCATATCCTTTTCGAACGCGAGGTATTCTGCTACCGTGAGCGCGAGTCGAGGTGTTAATATCTGCTCGATGGTCGGATCGCTTGCCGTGTTGACGAACATGATGACATTCGATGCTGCTCCTGAACCCATGAGTTCGTTCTTGAAAAAGAGCGCTTCTTCGTTCGTGATTCCCATCGCTGCAAACACTACTGCGAACTTCTCGTTCTTGTTCTTGACGCTCGCTTGTCGTGCGATCTGTGCTGCCAGCTTGTTATGCGATAATCCTGATCCTGAGAATATAGGTAGTTTCTGTCCTCGCACCAGCGTGTTCATGACATCGAGACTTGCCACTCCCGTCTGTATGAAATCTTCAGGGTATGATCGTCGTATCGGATTGATGGGGCTTCCGTTGACATCGTATTTCTTCTCGCTTGAGAATTTGAGTCCTTTCTCTTTCGGACGTCCTGCTCCGTCAAATACATTGCCGAGCATCTTCTCGCTCACTCCTATCCGGAGTGATTCTCCGAGGAATCTTACTCTGGTCTTATCCGTTCCTATCCGTTCAGTACCTTCGAACACTTGCACGACCGCTTTTCCCTTATCAATCTCGAGCACTCGTCCTGTTCTCACTTCATTGTCCGCCAGCCGTATCCTGACAATCTCGTCATAAGCGACGTCATGGACATTCTCCACGATGATCAGCGGTCCTTTGACTCCCGTCACTGACTTGTATTCTTTTATCACTGTAAATCACCCTCATAGTCGGAAGTTTTTTTCGTAGAATTGTAACCCCGTTCCGACGGATACTGCTCAGCAGTGTTCTGCTTTACAGTTCTTGTTTTCAGCAATGTCTCTTTCTTCTCCCTTATCGTCTTGAGCGATTTCGTGATATCTTTTTGTTTCTTGAGCGCTGCTACATCTTGGAAGATGTCTTCTTTCGCGATGTCGTTAACCGTCATTCCTTTTTTTACCAGCTCGTGTATCATCGTATCCAGTTCGAGTATGATGTCAAGCATTCCTATCTGTTTCTCTTCCGAGCAGTATGCGTCCACCGGATCCAGGGAGTTCTGTTGCAGGAAGTCTTCGCGCAGCATCCGTGCTGTCTGCAATATCACTTTCTTCTCTTCAGGCAGTGCGTCCGGTCCTACGAGCTTGACGATTTCTTGGAGTTCATCTTCTTCCTGCAGGAGTTGCAGTGCTTGCTTGCGCTCCTTGACAAATGGCGTTTTCGATTGTTTTCCTATGAATTCCGTTACCGTCTCATCATATCCTGAATAGCTTCTCATCCAGTCGATCGCCGGGAAGTGTCGCTTGTAGGCAAGACTAGCATCGAGTGCCCAGAACGCTTTCGTTACTCGTAGCGTGTTGTGCGTGACTGGTTCTGAGAAGTCTCCTCCTTGTGGGCTTATCGCTCCAATGACGGTGACCGATCCCTGCTCTCCACTTTGTGTCGTTACCAGTCCTGCTCGTTCGTAGAAGTGAGCTAGTCGTTCCGGCAGGTATGCTGGGTATCCTTCTTCTCGTGGCATCTCTTCAAGCCGTGTCGATATCTCTCTCATCGCTTCCGCCCATCGTGATGTCGAGTCTGCCATGAGAGCGACGTGATATCCTTGATCCCTGAAGTATTCTGCTATCGTGATTCCCGTGTAGATCGATGCTTCCCGTGCGGCTACAGGCATGTTCGAGGTGTTCGCTATCATGATCGTCCTGTCGATGAGCGGTTTTCCTGTTCGTGGATCTTTGAGTTGGGGGAATTCAGTGAGTACTTCTGTCATCTCATTTCCCCGCTCCCCGCATCCGATGTAGACGATGATGTCTGCATCGCACCATTTGGCGATGTCTTGCTGTGTCATTGTCTTTCCGGCTCCGAAAGGTCCTGGTATCGCTGCTGTCCCTCCTTTCGCTATCGGAAAGAACGTGTCGATGACCCGTCGTCCTGTCCGTAACGGTTCTCGTGGCAGGAATGATTCTGTTGATGGTCGTGGTGTCCTTACTGGCCATGTCTGGCTCATCGTGAGCTTGCGTTTTTTCTTGCCATCCTGTATCGTGATGATCGTCTCGTTGACTGCGGCTTTTGTCTTCTTTGCATCAATGACTTTTCCTTTGACGTCCTGCGGTGCTAGTATGCGGTGTTCTATCGATGGCGTTTCTTTGATCGTGCCAAGTATCATGCCGGGTTTGACGTTCATTCCTTTCTTTACTTTCGGCGTGAAGTCATATATTTTTTCTGTGTCAAGCGGTGTTGTCATGATTCCTCGTGCGATGTAATCTCCTGATTCTTCTGCTAGTGCTCGTAGTGGTCGTCCGATCCCGTCATAGATATTACCGACAAGGCCTGGTCCCAGTGTCATGGAGAGCGGTGCCTTCGTATCCTCGACCGGCTCTCCCGGTGCTAGTCCGCTTGTCTCTTCATAGACTTGTATGACTGCCGTTTCTCCTTTGAGTTGTATGATCTCGCCGAGGAGTCCTTCCTTTCCTACTCTGACTAGGTTGTACATGAGTGATTCGTTCATCCCTCGTGCTTCGATGACCGGTCCTGCTATTCGTGTTATCGTTCCTGTCATTTATGATCCTCCTGTTTCCACTCCTAATACTTGCGCTTTGATAGTGTTGATATCTTTCGTATCGTTGATGCGTGCCATCGTATCCGGTAGTGTTACCGTGTAAGGATAGCTTTCAAGCATCGTCACTTGTGATTTCCAGCTTGCTGTTGTTATGATGATCGTGTCTTGTGAGTATTTTGCCAATTCTTGGTGGAATGTTTCTTTTGTATCTACTGCGTGCGTGTTTGTAAATCCTGCTGCCTTAAGTAGTGTCATGACTTGTCGTGAACCGAGAGCTACATAGTTCTGAGGGCTGGAAGCTTCGTTCTGATCGTGATTGTCACGGTCCTGTTGATCTTGTCGTGAAGTCATTGTTTTCATATCATGAAGGGTTCTATCTGTTCTCGTGTCATCTTGTTTTCGATTCCTAGTGCGAGCATCCGTATGTTGATGAGTTCCGCTTGCTTGTGGAGTACGTAGCTGATGACTCTTATAGGGTGCTGGAATCGCATCATCGTCTGTTGTTTCGCTTCGTGTGTGAGGTGTCGCCGGATGCTTGTCGGTATCGTGTGAGCTGTTTGTCCGTTGTCTGATGCCATGCTTTGGGCGTACTTGGTCGTCTTGAGCAGCTCGTTGAGTTGTTCGTGACTGGTGATAGTCTGCAGTTGTTCTTGAGGAATCGTCCCTCCTTCAAGCAATGTGAGTTTCTCGTCCGTATCGATCCATTTTGTTATGATATTGATGTTGTGCATGTCGATGATTCCTGCAAGGAATAGTTGCAGGTGCTTGTATCCTGGTTTCTTGACTATCGTTTTCGCGTGCTGCAGTTGCTCGTTGAAGTGATTATCGAGACGTTTTTCGAATTCTTCAGGTGAGAGCTTCTCGCTCGTGAAGATATTGTTATAATTCGTCTCATTGAATGCTCTGGCAAGATCAGCATACTGCTGCGCGTTAAGCGCGTTCTTGATTGTCCGTTTATCGAGAGTTCCTGACGGCAGCGTCATGACCTCTTCCTTTGACAGCGTAACATCATCTTCCTGGCTGAAGTGTTTGTACACTAGTTTGATGACCAGTATCTCTTCGAGCATCATGATCGTCTGCAGCAATATCTTCATCGGCTTCGGTGATAGTTCCTTGACTTCGTCAACCGCTTCCTTGAATCGTTCGTGGAGTTTCGTGTCTATCGTCTTGAGTAATGATCCGTTCGTGGTCGCTTCTCCATCTTGTTTGACAAACGCCGTCTGGATGGATTCAAGCGAATCATACGTTGTTGCAAGCAGTTCTTTTTTCGTCTTGATCTGCCCTTCTCGTGTCGAGAGCAAACCTGTGAGATAAAGGTATGGTTGGAGTGGCTGTACTGATCGTCGGTAGTAGATGATAAGCGTCACGATAAAGAGCGTGAAGACTACTGCTGCTATGATGACTCCTGTCAATTGTTCCGGTGTCAGTCCCAGTAGTGCCATGCTTATACCTTGCTTTCCTTCTCAATGAGCTCTTTGAGTTTTTCTTCGTGTTCCTGAGCGAAGGCTTCGAACGTGTAGTCATACACGACATCATCTGTCTCTATCACAACGCCAGTCTGTTTCTTGTTCGTCTTGACTGTCGTGTTGAGCTTGCTCTTGAAAGTGCTCGTGTGTGCAATGACGCTTGCCTTATCAAGGTTTTTGAGCAGATTTTTCAGTTTCTTGACATACTCCTTGTCTGTTGTCAGCGTGTGACCGGTTTTTTGTGTCGTGAGTAGTTCTGTGGCTTGCGCAGTTATTGAGGTGAAGACCTTATCCAGCTGTTCCTGATACTCACGCTCTGATTCGCGTTTCGCTTGTTGCTTCTCCCGCTCGATGATGTTGTGCTGTTCTGTTTCTATCTGTGTTCTGATCTCAACTTCTCGTCCCTGTCGTTTCTGCTCGTGTCGTTTCTTGAGTTCCTCGAGCTTCTTCTTGTGATCCTGTTCTATCTCGTTGAGTTCGTTGACATATTCCTGTTTGAGGCGTTCCTTGAAACGCTTCACATCCCCTATTATTGTCATGCGAGTACACCGAGTCCTACGACAAGCACGATGAGTGCGATGATGAATCCGAAGATCGCTGGTGTTTCGACCTGTCCTGAGAATATGATGCTTGGCACGAACGCTTTCTTGTTCTTTGCTGAAGCGCTTATTCCCGAGCTTGACACCATTCCCTGTAGCACTGCTGTCGCTCCTGTTATCGCTATGATGAGACTTGATGCGATGAACACTAGTCCTAGTTCCAGAGGCACTTCTTTCGGATCGCCGAGCAGTCCTGCTCCCATGACGATGAACAGTGCTATGATGAACCCGTAGACGGTTTGTGTCTGCGGTAATGCCTGGAGTATAAGCGAGCTTTTGAAGTTCTTCTTGTCTTCTGCCACTGCTGCTGCTCCTGTGACTCCTGCTGACTTGATCCCTATTGCCGAGCATAATCCCGGCACTCCTATCGCGATCGCTGCTGCGATGACCGCGAGTAATGTTCCGATTGTTACCATTTTTGTTGTCTTCACCTCGATTGTGTTAGTTCGTATTCAATGTTGATGTCGTTATCTTTTTTCTGAATGGTTCGTATTCTTCACCACCTCCCTCGTAGTATCGTCCGAAGTGTTCGAGAAAGTGGAGTCTCAGCGTGTGGATGAACGCTCCAAGTCCACTGATGAAGATGTTGAACAGGTGTCCTACTATGAAGATGAGTACTGCAATGACGATTCCCACTGCTGGTATGTGTTCTGTCGCTATCTGTGCCATGACGTTGACTGCGAGTGCGATTCCTGACGTTCCGATTGCCAGTGCCATTATCCGGACGTATGACGCGAGGTCTCCTGCCAGCTTGCTGACGTCAAATATTGATAGTATCGCGCTGATGAGTCCTTGTTCTTTATAGGCGTATCCTGCCTTGATAAGTATTCCCACTCCCATGAGTCCTAGTGCTGGTTGCAATAGCATGTTCGGGAAGATGATCGCAAGAAGCGCTCCTATGATGAATATAATCCACACTCCTTGTTCCTTGATAGCTTCGTTGATTTTACCGAGTCGTACTCGTTCGTGAAATCCTGCGAAAAGTCCTATTGACAAGTGTACAAGCCCTATCGATAGCGAGATGACGACAAGCGGTATGATATCTGTCATGAGGTCTATCGCTTTGGGCAGGTTGAGTCCGATCTGTTCTGCGAAGTTTCCGAAGTAACTTCCTGCTACCGCTCCCATGAGCAGTGTGAAGAGTCCACAAGTGAGCAGTATCCGCGAGAAATGCCTGTATTCGATGTTCTGTCTCATGCTCGGCATGAATGTCATCATCAGTCCGACTCCTGCGATGAGCAGTCCGTAGACTGCATCTGAATACATGATACCGAAGATGAGCGGGAAAAATATCGCTATGATGATTGTCGGGTCGAAGCGGTTGTATTTCGGCACTGAATAGAGTCTCGTTATCTCTTCAAATGGTTTCACGTATGAATTGTTCGATAAGAGAGTAGGTGCATCTTCTCGTTCCACCTTACTGATGAGGTGAGTTGTCGCTTCTTGCTCAAGCACCTTGTTGAAGTGGTCGAATTGCTTTTCAGGCACCCATGCTTGCGCACTGAGATGGTACGTTCCGTTCGTGAACTGTGTGTTTGCCTGTTTTTTCGTGATATGATCTTCAAGCAGATGTTGTGCTATCGTAAGTTGAGGTGTGAGTATTGTTGCAGTCTGTTCCAGTTCTTTGAGTGTTTTCATGTGTCTGAGTTTAAGTTTCTTGTTTTCCTGTAACAACTTCTTGATTTCTTGTGAAGGTGTTCGTGTCGTTTCAGGAACGTCAAGCGGCGTGAATTCGACATCCTGTTCGAGAATGCTTTCCTTGTCATCCACCATGATTTCACAGGCGAAGAGTAGGTCTTTTGTTATCTCACTTGTGATGATGAGTCGACCTTCTCCCTCATCCTGCCGATAAGCTTCGAGTCGGTCTGTCGGTAGCAGTCCTATGACCGTGTTCGTTATTGTTCCTTTCGAGAATACCTGCGGTGTGACGTCAGGAAATCGCTTTAGCTGCCTGATGACTTGTTCGTTTTCTCGGATCTTCTCTTCTGCTGTTGAGAGTGTCTTGATGAGTTCGTTCGTGTGAGCGTGTTGTTTATCCACTACTTGCGAGAGTGCGTTCATGCTCGTGTGAAATGTCTGTTGTTGTTTTTTCTTGGTAGCATATGGATCAAGCATCTGATGCAATTCAAGGACATTTCGATGAAGTGTCTGCAGATGAGTAAGCTCTTCTGAGGTTTCGTTTCGCGACATATCTATCTCTATTTGGCATACTCCTTGTTCGTGGAGTTTCTCGATGACCATCTCCTGCTCTCCCCGTGGCAGGAGGAATGTGACGTGATAGATTGTCTGCGGTCGTGTCATTGTCTTTTGAATTCCTTGATGAACTTGTCAGCTAGTTGTTCTTTCTTGTTCTCGCTTATCTTTTCGAGCTTTGCGATTCTGTGTCTGGTTTGGAGCTTGATCTCTTCAGCTGCTTTTTTCGCTTGTTCAAGAGCTTCTTCCCGCGCATTTTGTATGCGCTCCTGCATTCGCTGTTCGTGCTCTTCATCACCGTTCTCGAAATCTTCTTGTTTCGTCTCGAGTTCCTTGTCAAGAGAGGTTTGTTTTCTCTTGAGTTGCGTTTCGAGTTGTTTCTCGTAACTCTTTATCTCATTGAGAATCTTGAGATCGGTTGTCGTTTTGGAAGTGTTCATGCTTCCACCTCTGGTTCAGTGTAATAACTGTTTGGAAGCATGTGTCTAGAATCAGTTCTTAGAGTCTTTTCTCTCACACCACCCACCTCTTTTCACTTGTGAGTGAAATGCACCTCTTGGCTATATAAAGGTTGTGCGAGCACTAGAAGATGAAAAATGCTTATCTTTTCCGTCTGTGTCGTTCTTTCATTGCCATTGCCTCGAATTCCCGCGAGGATTTTTTTGTCTTCGGCGAAAGGAAAAAGAGTGTCAGCAAGAAAATTATTCCTGTAGTTATCAAGAGTAGTTGTGTCAGGTTAGTCAATGCATTTTGCATGAAACTGAAGATAGTCGGTTCAAGGAGGATCGCTCCAACTGCTATGAGTATGAGTCTGAAGAGAAATGATAGTTTTCCGGAGATGTTCTGTTTTGATAGTTTCGTGCTGAGCAGTTGCACGGTAATAAGAAATGCTCCTGAGATGATTGCCACGTATCCTGCTATTTCAAGCATCGAGTTTCCTTTGAGCATATATTCAGTGTTTTTTTCCAGTATGAGAAGTATGGTTACAGCGAAAGCACCGATGAGTTGTATGCTTGAGAGGAAGCGAGACATCTTAGCAACTAGTAGCCTCTTTTTGAGTTATAAATCTTTGTGTTGGAGATGAAACAAATGATTATCTTCAGGAAATAAGGGTTTTTCAGGAGTAGAAGTGATTATTGACCCACTACAGGATAAAATAACGCTTATTTTTATCCTATAAAAAAATGTTTTTATCCTTCAATACTAACACATAGCATAAGGTTTTTAAAGAGAAAGTATCTAAATCACCTATAGGTGTATTTCGGATGTATTCATCGGGAACTGGAAAGTATTTGAAACGGGAACACACCAAACCTCGAAGGTTTGAAATAACTGCTGGGTTCAATGAAATATTTTCTGCAATCCATCATGAAATAAGGACCCCATTGAATTCGTTAGAAGGATTTCCACATATTATCAAGAAAAAAACTGCTTCTGATCAACAAAAAGGAATCTGTGATATCATTATAAATACATCAAGGCAAATACTTGAGATCACTACTAGATTAACCGATCTAGAACATATCAGTACGTTTGAAGATAAGAAAACATTCTTTGAAGAGAGTCTAGGAATAGAATATCCTAATTTGCGTACATATACTAATACGATAAAACAAGCGTCAAAACATCTTTCAAAAAACAAAGATGAAATTTTTCGTTACCAGAATGTCATTGATATTTCCATCATACGATTGGAAGACACTATCCGAAAAATCACTGACACATCCATGATCAACTCAAATGCTTTTGACGTGAAAAAAAGAACTCTAGAGCTGAATACTCTTATGAGAACTAGTTTCGAACAGTTTCAGAGTTATAATTATAATCCTCAAAAACACAATATCAATCTCAAACTCCCTCTTGGAAGTGAAGATATTGAAATTGAAACACAACCATATATGTTCAAGAGGATCACTCATGAGCTCCTTGATAATGCTTGTAAATTCACACCTTATGGTAATATCAATTTCAGTTACATTCCTTTTTTCCCTAACAAGTTACTAGTGTATGTGAAAGACGAAGGAACAGGTTTTGATGAAAAAAAAGGTAAAGATATGTTTACTGAATACAAGCAATTGAGTATAGGTCCTGAAAAAAAATATCAAGGTATGGGTCTGGGTCTGTATATTGTTTCTTCCTTCACGGAATTGATGAACGAAAACATTCTTGCTGCTGATCGTCAGGATAGGTCTGGAGCGTATTTTGCTTTCACTCAAAAAACTAGGATGAATAGATATCTTGAAGCAAAATATTTCAACAACATGTAAGCCGATTACCAGTTGAAAAACGTGTTGTTGTTCTCATCACCAAGAATCACATCCTTCTCCTTATCGTCATTCTTATCAGTCGGTTCTGTCACTTGTCGTTTCATCTCATTGACTGACTCGTTCTTGATCTCATCTGAATCAAGAGAGCAACCAGCGAGAACTAATGATGTAATGATGAGTGTGAGTAGAGCGATCGTAACGAGTAGTGGTTTTGAAATTCGTACCATACACGAATGCACAGTCTCAAGTCGTTAATAAAAGCTTTGGTAGTTATCTTGAAAGTGGAGTTCTAATTGTCTATCAGAAGAACAGTATCGTTCTCCCCAATTTTCGAGATACGAATAAGTGTCTCTGAGTTCATTGACAGTTTGGATATCATGCTTCTTGATAGCAGTTTTATATCTTTTTTTTGCATCGATCGCATTCCGTTCACCACCGGAATTTTTAGCAAATTCTTTATTAAAATAATAATTGTTAAATTGCCATCCTGCAGTCCAGATGAAACCACCAAGAACACACTCAAGTAAGGAAGGATCATCAGGACCAAAACCATAACTAGTAACTGCTGAATAAATACCACCAATACTGAGACCTGTAGTAAAAGCACCCCAAAATATACTCAATAAAGAGTTGCCTATAATATTCTGTTTGTTTTTTGCTATTGATTTTTTGCTTTCATCTATCTTAAGAGGATACGGAGGATAATAACCGAACATCAATACCACCAAAAAATGAAAAAAAATAAAAATATTATAATTTAATGTTCTAAAATTGCTATTTTTGCAAATATTTTTATAGTAAAACCTGCAACTATAAATTTATGCTCTCTAAAAACCAGAAAAAACTACTCAAGCTCCTTGCCATCAACTGTCGGTATACGAACAAAGATATTGCGACGATTCTTCGTGTCTCACAGGATACTATAGAATATCAGATCCAGAACCTCATCGGAAAACATGATCTAGGTCATTTCACTGCTAAATTTGATTATTGGATGCTCGGATATTCTGATTATCATTATCTTGTCCGTCTCAAAGATATTTCGAGATTGCCGCTTGAAAAGGTGAAACAACTTCCATTCATCACGTTCTGCAACACGAGTTATGGTAAGTACGATGTCCAGTTCATTGTGGTCGCTACTTCGCATGATGAGTTCAGGGAGCATCTGACAACGATCAATGAGATACTTGGTGATAATATCCAGGAGTTCTCCATCAGCCAGGCGATTGATATCTACAAGTATAATAACATCATCCCGCCAATCCAGATTCCTGTCAAGAAACCGAAAAATAAAAAGAAAGCCATCTACAAACTTGATATGGAGAATTTCATCGTGAAAAAAGAAAAGCAGTTCTCTCCTGATGCTCTTGACATGAAGCTTGTCCGACTGCTCATGGAAAATCCACGAGAGAGTTATCTCCAGCTGGCAAAGTCCTGTGATGTCTCTCACGAGACCATTCGTAACAGGATAGCTCGATTTGTCAATACAGGGTTCTTACGAACCTGTTCAATCAATTTCGATTATAATAAGTTCGGTTATTTTACCAACTTCGTCTTCCTGAAGCTGAAAAACATTGATGACAGTTCCTTGAACGAGTATTTCGAATCTGAAGAAAGGATCTTCTATGCTGCTCGTCTCATCGGCGAGTATTCATGCATCTTCTATACTCTTACAAAAGATCCTAAAGAATTCGGCGAGCTTGTCAACAAGTTGCGAACGCATTTCAAGGATAACATCCTGAGTGCAGAGCTCCTGTACTTCCAGAACATTTCCAAATACACACAGTTTCCGGAGAACCTCTTGTGAGAAACGTTCTGAGAAGAAAGAAAATGGACTAAAAACATGCTTGAACATGACAAAAACCAAGAAAATCTCATCTGAAGAGTTGAAAACTGCGAATCAGAGGAGGAGTTGCAAGAAAAACAGAAATAATCGACGAAGGTGTTGAAAGTCATGAGCGAAGCGAGGGACTCACGAGAAATGCAAAGCATTTCGACATGACCGGGACTACACACGAACTATCGCATCCGGGTTCAATAAGATTTTAATTCGGAGAATTAAAAAGCCAGTGAGAATCGAAGATTCTCTGGGCGTTTTCTTCGGAGAAGAAAAGCCTCCTCCGGTGAGTTGTGCTTGAAAAAAGTTTTTTCAGCACCTATCGTATGACTCTAGGAACAACAGTTCAACTCCCTCCGGAAAAAAGTAACAAAAGAGGTAAGAGCCTCCTCCGGGAGTTGAACCCGGGACCTGCCGCTTTCTGAAATCGGCTGATTTCCAAAACGAATCGGCTCTGCCGATCTTACGAGGCGGCTGCTCTAGCCACTAAGCCAAGGAGGCATAAAATCAGGGATCGGAGCTCTGAGCACAGAACCCTGCACGTACCTATGCGTTCTCGATCGCTTCGCGAAGGTCTTTCTCGTTGTGCTCGCTCTGGCAATCCTTGCACACGTATCGCTTCTTGCTCTTGCTGTCATAGACTAT
>JBNJHD010000025.1:12455-13863 GCA_051819805.1 Nanobdellota archaeon | reverse complement strand
CACTGGAGCGAGCTCGCGTCCTCGATAACTCCTTTGGCCGATCTTGCAAGTGCGGTGTACGGTCCTTGGATCGTTCCTGTCTATAGCATTCTGGTTTATCTCGCTATCATAGGTAGTGTTGCTGGTTGGATTGTCGCTGCCCCTAACCTCTTGGTCGCTTTGGCTAAAGACAAATTATTCCCTCCTTCCTTTGCCAAACCTCATCCTAAGACTGGCACTCCGTATAAAGCCATCATTTTCCAGACAATCGTCACAAGCGGTTTGGTCATGATTGGCGCTGGGAGTTATGAGACTCTGCTTCACCTTCTTGTTCCGATGCTTCTTGTCCTGTACATGAGTGTTGTATTAAGCCTGCTTTTCATCCGTAAAAAGCATCCTGCTTTTGATGGGTATATTGCTCCTGGCGGGAAATTCGGTCCTATCGCTCTTATATTCTTGACACTTGGCATGATTGTCATGTGGGCATTCAACCAATCTGATGCTGTACACACCTTAAAGATTATCGGTGGTTTTGTTCTCATCGGTATTCCTGTATTCATGCTCATGAACTTCCATTACAACCCTCACGCGACTGTTTCCTTCCATGAGAAAACCGCAGAGCTCTCCCGTCTCTTCGAACGGCTCTTCCTGCCGAAAAAGATTCGTCGTCGATTGTTATATGGTTTGAACGAACGTCAGAGGGTCTTGTTCCTCGGTGCCGGTTCTGGACTTCTCATCAAAGAACTACCGCATCCTGACGAGCACATAACTGTGATTGAACACTCATCCGCTCTGGCTAAAAAACTCACTGGACGATTCCCTCAAATCCGTGTCATTAACGATCATCACGCCATCTCGAGAATCCATCCTTCTGTCGAGACTGCTGACGTTCTCATCAGCGTGAGCCTTCTCAGTCACATACAGGACATATCTGCCTATCTCAAGCACATCCATGATATTCTTCCAGAAAACGCAAAGATCCGTTTCTTCGATTATGCTGACTTCTACAAGGTCATCCCCAACAGCATTCCTTCAGTTGCCGAATTGCGTGAGATCTTCACTCAGAATGGTTTTGCTGTCAAGGTCGAGAAGATCAAAGGTCTCTTCTGGTCATATCTCATAGTTGAGGGTATCAAATCAGAATCAGCCGGTTTCTATATCTGAGTGTCAGTAGACTCTTGGGCGAAGGAGTCGTATTTACGTTGTCTGGCAACGTAATACAACAAAGAAATTTTTAACAATTAATTATTGTCGGTGACTAAAGCATCTTTGATGCTGCATGTCACCCGTCGCTTTGCCAGCTTTGGACTAAATTTGAGAGGGGACGCTGGGATTCCATCGATTAGCGTGAGATGGTGCCAACACTTTAGTGTTGAGCATGTTCAAATACCAGCATTGTATATAATAGAAACATGGGGACGCTGGGATT
>JBNJHD010000025.1:0-12355 GCA_051819805.1 Nanobdellota archaeon | reverse complement strand
GGATTCCATCGATTAGCGTGAGATGGTGCCAACACTTTAGTGTTGAGCATGTTCAAATACCAGCATTGTATATAATAGAAACATGGGGACGCTGGGATTCCATCGATTAGCGTGAGATGGTGCCAACACTTTAGTGTTGAGCATGTTCAAATACCAGCATTGTATATAATAGAAACATGGGGACGCTGGGATTTGAACCCAGATCAGCCGGTATCTTCTGAATAGATTAATAATCATCGCCTTCATAACCCTGAAGACTCATCGCTCCATCCAACTGGAGCCGGCTATTCTGCCGGATTATACTACGCCCCCGTAAAAGACGTATCTATCACGGAGCTGGACTTGATTTATAAATATTACTCTGTGGCCTTATTTTTTTGTCTTTTCTGTTTTATCGCTCTTTCTCATAGAAAGACTTATAAATACATTTTGACTGTATTATACTTATCATAGTATTCATCGTATACGAATAATAACGGGTGGTTAGTATTAGCAAACGTCAGAAAGAATTGAATGATGATATCGGGTCCTATCTCGATCGCCGTCACTCTAAAGACTCTTCAGGTTCCTCCTCTTTTTTCAAGAAAGTTGAAAGCCTTATTCCTGCTAAAGGAAATTCCGAATCGGTTCCTGATCTCAATGATACCGAAGCGACAGTGTATGATAAGCCGAAAAAGAGATTCTCTTTGTTTTCTATATTCTCTCGTGGTTCTCGTGATCCTGCTGATTATGAAATGGATGATGAAGAACTTGAAGCTGAGACTCGTGAGGATATGCAGGAAGTCGAGCACGAGATTGAAGCTGTTGATGAAGAGTTTGAAGAGATTGAACAGAAACGAACAGGTCTCTTCAAAAGATTGTTTTCCTTTCTCTCATTTGGCGGTCCTAAGGTTGGTGAAGATGATATTTCCGAAGACCATATTCGAGAGCAAGTTGAGAAACAGCAGGAAAAAGATGCTTTATACAAAGAGACTCGTGAGACCTTGAAAATCCTTCACAAATGGATTAACCGTCTGCCTTCGCAGCAGATTGAATCGTTCAAGCGCTCTCCTGACTTCCAGAAGTACAAGAACTTGCTTGACAAGTATAATCTCATCAAGTGATGTTTTTGTTTTTTTCAAATTCTTTTATTATCTCGTTATCTCGTGGGAACTTCTTCAGTTTCCTTGCTTCTTCTATCGTAAAAAATCGTATGTCGCTTCCTTCTCTCAAATTCACTTCGGAAAGTTCTGGTGCATCGCCTATATATATATGTTGTATAGTGGTTATTTCTTCTGTCATTTCTTGTTTTTGATACATTAGAAATCTATACTCTTTTAATTCATATTCTAGTTCTTCTTTGATTTCTCTTGTTAGTGCTTGCTTCGGGGTTTCTCCAGCTTCTAGTCTTCCACCGAAGAAAGTCCATTCTTCACCGAACTTGCTTATTCCTTCTCTTCCTTGAAGGAGTAATCTATTGTAATCATCATAGAAAACGATTTCTGCAACTTCTATTATTTTTTTCATTTTGAAGACATAATCTCGATAATATCCAGATCTTTGAGGATGTGATCCTTACCCACTGGTCGTTTCGTTCTCACATCAAGCGCTTTCACGAAATTATCTCCGAAGTCAGAGTGTAACCTGTAAGCGAAGTCCAGTGCTGTGGCCTCTTCTTCCATAAGAAAACAATCCGGCAGGACATTACCGTCCTTATCCTCTAGTTTGTTGACTCCGCCCGGATGGATCGCTTTCCGTTTCAGTATTCCAAAGACCACTTCATTGAGCACATGCTGTACTCCCGTTCCTGTCTCGTAGTTGTCAAGCAGTGATGCTTTCAGGAACGCTAGCGCTTGTTTCTGCTTCTCGTTGAGTTTCTCCTGACCTAGCTCTGTCACTGAATACTCTCTCTGGCCAGGAACATATTTGATCAGATCATTTTTTGCCGCTTCCTTGAGAGCAAGTTCTCCTTCTGCCGAGCATGGTATGATGCTGTATTCAGGAAACTTATCGTGCAACTTCTTGATATGTTCTGGTGCAATCTTGTGATCGCACTTGTTTGCAGCGATAATCATTGGTTTACTGCGTTTGCGAAGCACTCGTGATAATGAGAGAAGATCTTGTTCCGTCCACTCGGTGGCTGGTTTTTCTTTGAGTCCTGCTTCCTTGACAGCATCTTCTGCACTCTCTTCGCTGACACCCACTCCGCTCATCTGCTTTGCGATTGCCTTATGGATATCTCGTTTCTCCTGCTGCACGACTCTCGTGAACTTCTCCCATCCTTTGGCGAGGATGTTCTTGAACCAGTAATCAAGTTCGAGCTCGAGAAACTCAACATCCTTTGTAGGGTCATAAGTTCCTGGTTCGACCGCTTCTCCTCGTTCGTTCACGCTTCCTGACGCGTCAATAACATGGATGAGTGCATCGGCCTGATTGAGGTCATCAAGGAACTGGCTACCCATCCCTTCACCCTTGTGCGCATCAGGAACGAGTCCTGCAACATCGAGGAGATCGACCGGCACGAACCTCCATGGTCCTTGGACATATCCCATTCGGGGGTTTGCTTTTTTACCGAACTCTTCTGCGACATCTTTTATCTTCACAAACCCTACAGCTCTATTCGGATTTATTGTTGTGAACGGGTAATTAGCGATATCCACATCTGATAGTGTCGCTGCCTTGAAGAACGTGCTTTTTCCAACTGATGGTTTTCCTACGATTCCTATGATCATTGATTTCACCGGATACTGTATATTATTCTATTTTGTGCATGTTTTTTCTTCTTGTGAGCGTCGCGTTCTTCTTAAATGTTGTGTGGTAAGTTTTTTATACTCTTTCTCTTTTATCGCTTACGATGGATCCGTTTTTCACATATAAACCGAAACTCCTCTCTGAATTCATTGGTCAGGACAATGCTATTGATGTCTTGACTTCGTTTTTTTCTGACTTCAAAAAAGGTAAAGGCTTAGTATTGTATGGCCCTCCTGGCACTGGAAAAACAAGCATGGTTCATGCTTTCGCGAAACAGGAAGGTTATGACATCCTTGAACTTAACGCTAGCGATACTCGTAACAAGGCAGGTCTTAAGGATTTCTTGTCCAAGGCTACTGGTCAAGCTAGTCTTTTCGGCCCTCATAAGATAGTTCTTCTTGATGAGATTGATGGCCTGTCTGGAACGAAGGATCGCGGAGCTGCTGGGGAAATTGTTAAAGCTATCAAATCATCGCCGTTTCCCATTGTCATGACTGGCACGAATATTTTTCACAAGAAATTCTCTGCTTTGAGAAAAGTCTGTCGTAAAGTTGAATTCTCTTCTCTCAAATCCACTGAAATTCGCATGGTTCTTGAGCAGACTTGTGAACGTCTTGAGATTGATTGTACTGAAGATACGCTTAAAGCCATTAGTCGTAACGCTGCAGGTGATGTCCGAGCAGCTCTCAACGACTTGTTCTCATTTGTCGTTATAGAGAAAAGTAGTGTTGACACCTTAGAGGTTCGTCGTCAGACTGAAGCGCTTGGTGATGTGTTGGTAAGGGTTTTCAAATCGACAGATCCTAACGTGGTTTTTGGTGCGTATGATAATGTTGATGAGGATCTTGATAAGATCTTCTTGTGGGTTGATGAGAATATTCCTCGTGAATATTTGAAAACTGGTGATCTCGCTAGAGCATTTGACACGCTCTCTAAAGCTGATGTGTTTTTTGGTCGTATTCGTCGCTGGCAGTACTATCGTTTCTACGTCTATTGTTATCTCTTGCTTTCCGTAGGCGTGGCTCTTTCCAAGGAGAAAAAGTATACTAGTGTTCCTTCCTACAAGCAACCATCTCGTCTTCTCAAGTATTGGAAGGCTAACATGGCATATGCTAAACGAGATTCTGTTGTTGAAAAGATCGCCCAATCAAGTTTTGTCTCCAAACATCGTGCTCATCAGGATTCGTTTTATTTTCTTCTTCCTGCCTTGGTTCGTTCAAAAGGATTACAGGAAGAGCTTGACTTGACCGATGATGAGATCCAGTGGCTTGAGAAACAGTCCGTGTAATGATTTTTTTCGCATTCTTGTCTTTATCGAAAAGAAGCTTTGAGAAAATAAAAAATAAAGAATAAATGTGAGCGCGTTTTGTACTTTCTACTAGCTCTATGCAAGTTGTTCAGGTGTGAATACTTTCGTCTTGCCAGTCGCTTTGACTTTACTGCTCATACCGATAAGGTATTTGACATTACTTTTTTCACTTGTTGAAAGTAGCTCTTTTGACACGCTGCCATCAAAAATGATTGCATAGACTGCATTGTTCAGGCTTTTGATGGTGCTCTCCAGTTCGCTGATGGGGATTTTTCCGAGAACACTCATATTCTTATCAAGAATGTATGCTCCTCTCGTCCCGATAAGATCTTCAAGCATCTTGTTGAATTTTTCCTTCTCATCATCAGAAAGCCCGTTTTGCTTACTTGTTTGCTGGTTCTGTCCGGTTGTAGAACTTTTTGTTGGAGCAGAACTTCGTCCTCCTTTCGGATTATTGTCGCTACTTTGCCTTCTTGCACTGCTGCTGGACGTTTTTTGCTGGTTTCTCCGTTGTCCATTGGAACTGTTCTGGCTGTTGGCATTGTAGTGCTTGCCATTACCTTGCTCCTTATCTTCAAGATGGGCTTGTTCGCTGCTGACTTTTGCACGCAGTGACTTGTGAATCTCTTTTTTGGTCAGTTCTTCAACTTCCTTGCCTGCTGGCGCTTTAGTCACGAAGTCAATTTCGGTAATATTCTGGAGTTCCTTGATAATAAGGTCTCCTCCACGGTCGCCGTCGACAAAAACAGTGACTGTTTTCTCCTTACAGAGATCAACAATAGTTCCTTTGACTCCTGTCCCTCCTACAGAAATGGCATTCTTGAAGCCATATTTTAGTAGGTTGAGAACATCTGCTCTTCCTTCAACAACGATAATATCGTCAGACTCGTCAATTGCAGGACCTGCTGGTAGACGGTCTTTACCGTATTCTTGGATTTCCGCCACTCGAACTGAGTATGCCACTTCATCTGCAATCTCTTGAGTATCTGGTGATGTTGAATCAACAAGATTCCGTAAGAGTTGTTTTGCTCGTTCAACAACTTGTTTTCGTTTTGAGATTCTGATATCTTCAATTTTCGTAACTTGGATTTTAGCGTTGCATGGTCCTATTCGTTGGATGATCTCGAGTGCAGCTGCCACGATTGCTGTTTCAGCCTTATCAAGGGAACTTGGAATGATGATTTCCCCTGCAGTTTTACCACTTTTAGTTTCAGTATTGACTTCTATTCGTCCGATTCGACCTGATTTCTGCATTTCTCTCAGTTCTAGATCTTCGCCAAGAAGCCCTTCTGTCTGTCCGAAGACCGCTCCTATAACGTCCGGTCTGTCCACGACACCTTCAATAGAAATTTTTGAGTGGATAATATATTTTGATGATACTTGTGCAATTTTTGCCATTGCGTTTCAAACCTCCGGTTTTTTTTCTGTTTCTTCTTTCATCGGAGGCTGCATCGAAACCGCTCGGTAATATATGGTGATAAGAAGAAGCTCTGCTTTTTGAAGCAGTATTCAGACGATCATCAGATGTGGCACATGTAACTTGTTACTTAGCGTTTGTGATTTCGTTTTTTCTCTTGCAGTTACTTCGTTGATGTTTCTATACCTTTTAAGGCGTATTCACTTATGTTATGCCGTGATTCTTGTGATTATATCGTGATGTGGTGAAGTGACGCACGTAAGTTGCGTTCACAGTATCATGTTTGATCGTTTGAATATGTTCTCCTTTGCCATCATATATGTGCGATTTGTGGCAGCATTCGTAATGATGAAAGGTAATGTTGAACGTCCTGATTATGGACCTTGTTTTCAAGGCGTTCTCGCCTTGTTATCTTCTTGAATCGTGTTGTCTTCCGCAATTCAGGAAAATGATTGTTGCCTGGAACACTAACTCCCAGCCTCATTGCTTGACGTTAGTCGTAAGCTCCTTTGAGTACTCTCGTGCCAGGCTGTCGTGTCCAAGAGTGGCCGAGTGTCATCGCTCCGGAATCAAACCGTATGCTCTAACGGGACCCATTTGGGCACGAACGAATGGTAATTCAAGGTTATTTATAAACCTTCTCTCATTAACAAAACATATATTGTATATATGACTATATATTTAGCTCGTCTTCACGCTGACATTATCCTCAAGAACGATTGTCTGGTTAGTGGTTGCAGATTCTTGATTCGAATCTGTTGCGTTCTCACCAATCACTTCTTTGTCGTTCTTATAGATGATTGTGGCGTTCTGTCGCAGAGCATTTACATACTTATCATAGAGTAATGTGGCTTTCTGCTGACTGATCTCTTGCCCTATCAATACGTTGATCTGAACAGCTCCTTGACTTGTCTGTATAGTATCGTTAAGATTGAGATATCCTGCTTCACTCTCACTCATCTTGAGGATGATGTGGTGTCCGAATTGTGTCTCGACAATCTCTCGTTCACCGATACCCATCTCAAAACTGGCATTCTCGAATGCTGCTGCCATCTCTCCACGTCCGAACGTGTATTCTCCGCAATTGTTCTTGCTACCGAGATCCATGCTGTAATTTGCGACTAAAGAACAGAAGTTGCTGTTGTTCTCTTCATCAAGTTGAGCACTGACGTTCTCAGCTAACTTGCGAGCTTCTGATGAGTTAGTCTGATTATTGACTTCAATAAGGATGTGTCTGACAGTAACTTGTTTTTCTTGATAGAACTGTTCCTTATTATCTTTATAGTACTCTTCGATATCATCGTCAGTCACATTCAGAGCGCTTGTGTTGAATTGCTCAAAGAGTTTGGCGATTGTCAATTGTCGTTGGTATGTGTGTATCATATCTTCGTAGTTGATTCCTTGCGTTTCCAGTTGTTCTTTGAACTGATCGATCGTCCCGCCTGATTGTGCAAGTTGCTGACCGATAAAACCTTCTGTTTCTTTTATAGTTGTCGTGATTCCTTGTTCACTGGCTTCCTGCAGGAGTAGTTCCTGATTGACCATGTCGTCCAGAAGAGCATCTTTTCCGACTTGGAGTTTCACCGTTGGTGGCAGCGTGTTCCACTGCTTGTTGAACTCATTTTCCGTGATCGGCTCACCATTGACAGTCGCAAGCACTGCATATTCTCCATGTTCGCCATTTCCGGTAAACAAATCTTGTATTGACGGTGTTAGCGCCAGTACAGCGACAATCGCTATGATGACTATTAATCCTGCAATAGACAATGTTCGTCGCCCTGATGGTCGTGATTCTTGTTTTTTCGTCCTGAGGGTCTTGTGTTTTTTACCCTCAAAAACTCTAGTGGCTTTTTTCTTTGCTGTCATGATGTTCTGACCTCATTTATGAATTTGTTATTAGTAGTATTCTGTTGATTCTCGTGATCCACATATACACCTATGAATAGTTTATGTTATAACTTCACAGGGGATACGTTATACTGTCTTGATACTATCGCCATATTTAAGTTTTGTGTATTGATGATGCTGGAAAACACAAATAACTGAGTATGCTGAAAAATATATGCCGAACAATTCATCGACCAAAGCCATTGTAGCACAACGTTTTTAAATACTTCTCACTGCATTATGTTTTCATATGGAAGATATTGTTGTAGGGCGCAGTAAGTCCGACTTGAAAAAATATGGTATGAAAGGGGCTATTTTTGTCGGCAAACACTATATTTCTATGGGTACAGATACGACTCTTTCTAACAACGTCTACATGGATGTCGCCGGTGCTCACGTCGTCTTCATCTGCGGAAAGCGTGGAGGGGGAAAGAGCTACACTATGGGTGTCATCGCTGAAGGCTTCCATCTTCTTGAGAAAGCTATTAAAGACAATCTTTCTGTCATCCTTCTTGATACGATGGGTATCTATTGGACGATGAAATACCCTAACCATCAGGATAAGGAACTCCTTGAGAAATGGGGTCTCAAGCCGCAATCGATCCCTGTCAAGATCTTCACGCCCGAAAAATATTATCATATCTACAAGAAACAAGGTATTCCAACAGACGTTCCTTTCACGATGAACCCTACCGATCTTGATCCTGACGACTGGTGTAATGCCTTCAGGGTCGACAAGTACAGCTCTCGCGGGATTCTCATCAACCGTACCATTCTCGATCTCAAGAAGCAGGGTGAGAACTTCCAGATCAAGGATATCACCAAGCGCATCAAGCAAGATCAGGATTCTGAGAAAGAGGATCGTGACGCGGTAACTTCGATGTTTCTCATGGCTGACCATTGGGGGGTCTTTTCAGATCATGGCACTCCTCTTCACGAGCTTGCTAAAGGCGGTCAAATCACTGTTCTTGACGTCTCCTGTTACGCGACCATGCCTGGTGGCTGGGATGTCAAGGCGCTCATGGTCGGTCTTGTCGGTCAGCGTCTCTTTGTCGAGCGTATGGAATACCGTAAGGGTGAAGAGTATAATTCTGTCAACAGCGCTACTAATTTCTTCAGTTCTGAAAAAAAAGAGAAACAGGACATGCCTCTGGTATGGCTTGTCATTGACGAAGCTCACGAATTCCTTCCTCATGATGGCAAAGTAGCTTCAACGGACGCTCTGGTCACGATAATGCGTGAAGGTCGTCAGCCTGGAATCTCTCTCATCCTCGCGACACAGCAGCCTGGCAAGATTCATACTGACGTCATGACACAGTCTGACACTGTATTGTCGCATCGTATCACTGCGAAGATGGATGTTGAAGCCTTGGGGATGCTCATGCAATCATACATGCGAAGCGGCTTGACCGGCGAGCTTGACAAGCTTCCTCGGGTCAAGGGTGCTGGTGTGCTCTTTGATGATAATAATGAGAAGATGTATCCTATCCGTATCCGTCCTCGCTTCACTTGGCACGGTGGTTCAAGCCCTACAGCCGTTCCTGATGAGAAAGAAGAAGAGTAGAAAGAGAACAAAATGTTTTCATACTTGTTTTTCCGGTGAGAATACTTGCTTTACAATCTCCAGTGAGTTCTCTCTGGTCTTCGGATGCGCCGCCAGCATGATCTTGAAATGATAGCACTCTCCGTGATCGACAAGCTCTGCAATTCTCTCTTCTGCGAATCTCCTCTTATCGATGCGTATGAATAGCGCTCCCTTCTCATCAACCCTATTTTCCTGCTCGAGGATTGTCTGAAGCTGCTTTTCGCCAAGCAATTCCTTGAGGTGCTTCACTGCATCTCTTACGTGCCTGCTCTTATTCAATGTCGCTGTGAATGTGCTCATATTATTTCCTTCGTCGATTAGGGTGTCTTCCTGGACGAGTTCGACCTTTTTATCCTCATAATCTTCCGGCAGGAAATCCTCTATGCCTTTGCGGAGCTCTTCAGCGTCCTCGCCTTCTTTTGCGAAGACGCGTATCGTCATATAATGGATTGGAATACTCATGCGTAATGGTGTAAAACAGTCATATTTAAATACTCACCTTTGTTTTCGGGTTTAGATTATGGGATCCAACGATCATATTGACGGAGGTTCATTCGCTTTTGACACTGCCTCTCGCGATGTTGAGCAGGAAAATCGCCTTCTTCGCGAGACCATTTCTCAGCTTAAGCACGAGCTTGATCGCTATCGTTCTCCTGCTCTTCTTGTCGCTGAGCTCGTGGAACTCGTTGATGAACATCATGCTATGATTGTCATGCCTAATGGTAACAAGTTCTTTGTTGACATGGCACAGTCTTTTGACAATCTGCGTCCTGGTGATTCAGTGCTTGTCGAACAGAAGAACCTTACCATTGTCGATAAAGTAGCTACTAATCGTAAGTTCAACGTTGAGCAATTCGTTATTGTTGAGAAACCTGATACTAAATGGAAGGATGTCGGTGGTCTTGACAAGCAGGCTCGTGAGGTCCAGGAAGTCGTTGAGCTTCCTCTCAAGAAACCTGAACTTTTCAAGGAAGTCGGTATCGAGCCACCGAAAGGGATTCTTCTTCATGGTCCTCCTGGAACTGGGAAGACACTTCTCGCTAAAGCTGTCGCTACGAGTACGAACTCGACATTCATTGAAGTCGTGGGTAGCGAACTTGTCCAGAAATTCATCGGAGAAGGTGCAAAACTCGTCAAGGAAATCTTTGAGTACGCTCGTCAACATGCTCCTGCAGTCGTGTTCATCGACGAGCTTGACTCGCTCGCTGCTAACCGTGTAGAACTCGGTACGAGCGGTGAGCGTGAAGTGCAGCGTACGTTCATGCAGTTCCTCGCTGAGATTGATGGTTTCACACCGCTTTCCGATGTCAAGATAATCGGTTGTACTAACCGGAAGGACATTCTCGATCCTGCTATTTTGCGACCTGGTCGTCTCGATCGTCACATCGAGATTGATGCTCCTTCCAAAGAAGGTGTAGAACAGATTTTTAAGATTCACACTCGTAACATGAAACTCGAGAAAGGCTTCAAATACAAATCTCTTGCTAAGCAGCTTGAAGGCATGACTGGCGCTGAGATTAAAGCTGTCTGCACCGAAGCTGGTTACGCTGCCATCCGTGATGATCGTAAGACTGTTAAGTTAGCTGACTTTAAGGAAGCTTATGAGACTGTCTTGTCTGACGAGAACAAGGAAGGCACTGAATACAAGAACATGTATGCTTGAGATTCTAGCTTTTTTTCTTCTCTCTTTTATCTGCTTCTTTTCCGTAAGTTTTTAAAGAACACTATGTTCTAATTGCTTTGGATGTGTGCTATGACCGCGTGAACACCCAATGAGGCTTACGGGCTGATGATTAACGGATGTAACTTGGGAGCGCACATCCTTTTTTTTTCCATCCGTGTATACTCTGATGATTTACGGATGCGCTCAGCAGGACTTTGTACTGCTGGCGTACCAACAAAGCACTGTTTTGTTGAGCTATCTTTGGAAACGTTAGTTTTCCAAAGGTGCCGACAGTTTACTGTCGAGCACACGAGAAAGATAATTTCTTTCTGTGCACTCACAACCATGGCTTGATGAGTGTAACTAGAGAGCGAACATATTTTTTGTTCTTTTTGTTGTTAATGAGAAGTAGATTGGTTCAGTGTTTTTTTTCTCTTGTTTACTCCAGTAGCTTAAAATCCACGCATATCCTGTATGTTCGTGGTGCGTGCTGTCCTGCCTTGACTAGATCGAGAATCTCATACTCTCGTCCTGCTTCTTTACAATACTTGTCAATCTCATCAGTCGCCTTGTGGAAATCATCAACGTGGTAGAATGCATACAAGTGAACGATCGCTCCTTTGCGTGCAACCTGCAGCGTCACATCAAGGAATTCTTCTGCAGTCTTCGGTAGCGGCATGACAATCCGGTCGAACATCTTATCCAGCTTCGGAGCGACCTCTCTCACATCGCCGCAGTGTAGGATTACATTATCGCACTTGTTCTTCTTGATATTCTCCAGTCCGTACTCGTGTCCTGTCGGGTTGATCTCCACGCCAACTATCTCCTTAGCTTCAGTTCGCTTGCTGAACACGCACGGATATGGTGCTGCTCCTGAGAACATGACAAGAATGTCTTCTCCTTCCTTGACTTGCTCTGCAATCCGTTTTCTCTCTGTTGATAATCGTGATGAGAAATACACTTCTTCAACATCGACCTTGAGCGTACATCCATTCTCCTTATACTCTGCGACTTTCGTCTTCTTGCCTGCGAGGTGTTTCATTGCTTGCGTCCGGTACACTCCGTCATGCTTACTTCCCTTTGACAACACTGTCTTGACAAGCGGGTTTGCCTTGAGGAGCGCTTGTGCGATCTCGTTTTCCTGATGCTCCAGCTCATCAGGAATCTCTATGATCGCGATGCTGCCGACCACATCATACGCTGTCTTTGCGAGTTTCAACTCATCTTCAGTCAGCACATCCTGCAGTGCCTCCTTGAATGGTACTGCTCTGACATTTTCTTTGTGCTTCTTGAGATCAGCATCCTGAACCTCAAGTTCGCCCTTGTAGGACTCATTAACCGGGAAGATTATATGATCTTTTATCTTGTTCGGTCTATAGTCCTGATCAAGCATCTCGTTTTCAATAAGATATCGCTTCATCTTCTCCGCTTGCTTGAGCGGTACCTTGATTCCTCGTGCCATCTTCAATCAAAGAATGAGCGTTGTTTTAAATAATTACTCGTTGATTCGTTTCATGAGCGCTGCAATTGTCACTTCATCATTCGCTTCTCTCACAGCTGTCTTGTTCCTGTTCGCACCCTTGCTTCCCGAGAGCATCCAACACGCATGGTCTTTCAATTGTCCGAGACTGCTCGGCTCTTGTTGTTTGAAATGCTTGTAGAACGTGTCAAACATTTCTTTTCTGCTCACTGCTTGTGTCGTTTGTGAATCAAGAACAACATTGACTTGTGAAAATATCGATGGATCATCTCGTGCACCACGCC
>JBNJHD010000024.1:0-14888 GCA_051819805.1 Nanobdellota archaeon | reverse complement strand
TTCACAGTCAATTTCTTCGAGGAATATCTTAAACCAGAGAATCTTTCTAAGATAAAGTTCATCAAGCACAAGAGTATTATTTTTCTCGCATGTGAAAACCTTGAGGAGTTCAAGAAACAAAAAGCAAAGATCGAGAAAGACTATCCGCACATCACTGTGGGTTACTGGCCGATACTCAAGGAGTCATACTGGATCTCACCTTTCGCTCCGACAAGAGAGCTCAAGCGGATAAAACAAGAACTAGCTTCATTGAAAACAGAAACACCAGTGCTTATCGATCTCGAACTGCCCCTGAGGATAAAACCATATCTTAGGAATCTGTTCCTTTTCGGATGTCACAAGCGGATGATCAGGCAACTCGTAAGGAGTGCTGATGAGAGAAATCTTGATATGTATTACTGCGAGAATCCATCAGCGAGCACCAGATACCTCAAACTGCTACGATTTCTTGGTGTAAGTCTCGACCCACAGAAGCACAAAGGAAAACTGCTTGTCATGTATTACACGTCAATGAAAGATGAAAAGACAAAGAAGCGTATCGACAAGGTGCTGGAAGGATTCGTTGAAAGACATCGTGATCGACTCGTGCTCGGCATAGGAACGACAGCGATTGGAGAAATGGGAAACGAGCCGAAGATCAGCTACGAAGATTTCCAGAGAGACTTACAGTTCTCGAAACGACTCGGCATCAAAGACGTATTTGTCTTCAGACTAGGTGGGCATGATAAGAAGTATCAAGAGATAATAGAACAAGAAATGAAATAAATAGTGATCAATTGAAGAAGCTCTTGATCAGGTGCACTAATTTTTGCATGAAGTTCATATCATCAGGATCTTTCTTACCAGAATCTTCTGAAGAAGAACTCTTCTCCTCACTAAAATCATTTTTTATCTCTTCTTTTTTCTCTTCTAGAGAATTCCCTTCTTCAAGAGGGTCAGCGATGAAGAGAGTAGAAACGAATTCTTCCTCATAACCAAAATCAGGGATAGAGACCTCTCGCTCCAGAGAAAGGGAATTGTCGGAGATGTTTTCCGGAACGGTAAAGGTGAAAGCGTAGACTTCTTTTGATTGCCCCGAGGAAAGTTTTGCAAGAGTAACTTCAGACTGACCTTCTAAGGAAAAGTTAAGATAGTTCATCTCGGCAACAGATAGTTCCTTATCAATAGGAGTATCAAGGAGATTATGGACTGTAACTGTTGCAGTTACACTCTCTGCACGAGAAGCGTTTAAAGGATCGAATTCAGTAGTTACATTCAAATAGCGATCAACAGGTTCGACCACTAGAGTCTGTTCATTAGTGCAGGTGAACCATTCATTCTTATCAGAACGATATTCGGTGTTGACTAAAAATGAATAAGAAGTTCTTTCAAAGGTCAAGGGTAAAACAACACTTTCGGTTGCAATGGCGAGGACATCTCCTGAAAAGATATTTGTTTCGGAGAACGAAGTTGTAGTGAATAAGTCAGTCCATGAACCATTGATATCATAAAATGTTTCCTTATCGTCATTTTCAAGAAGAACAGTGTAGTTTACCGTTGTACCAGCAAGAGGATTTTTTTCAGAAAAATCGAATCTGCAGGAGAGTCCTTTGACAATGACATCAAGAGTAGTCTCTCCAGATTCAGAATACTCACTATCTTTGACTGAAAAGACAGTGTCATAAGAGATCTCATACGAACCAGAGTAAGGAAGTCGCATCTCAACGATAAATACTTTCTTCTCACCAGCAGGGATAGTTCCAGAGAAACCGTATTTGCTTACTGCCTCCTTATCAAGTTCTTCAACAGACTTAACTTTCAGATTCGGATGAAGACCTATGTTGAGTTCTTCAACGTCCATAGCTTCATCTTCATTATTCTCCAGCGTGACTTTGAATGTCACCTGATCGTCTTTTGAATAAGAATTCTTGAATTCAGTGTGAGATATTCTATATGGTGCAGTGACTTTCAAGGTCTTTTTCGAAGATTGTTGTGTCAGACCAGAAGCTTCAACAACATCATATGTGACTGAAGTCAGTGTTTCTGCCTCTACATATTCATTAGCTTTGATCGTATACGTTTTTGACCACGAGCTTCCAGGATACAAGTTGAAATTAGCTTTCAAGAGCCTATCAACAGGATAGTAATTGAAAGAGTCTTCTTTTTTCACGAGTTCGAAACCTTCAGGAACAGGTTCCTCTACACGAATGTCATTGATAGGATTATCCCCTTCATTTTTCAAGGTGAGTGTTACTTCTGCTTCTTCATAACGATTGAAAGATGTTGTTGAGAAGGAACGGGAAATATCAAGTTCGTTAACGTATTCGAATTCAACCATGCGAATCTTTATTCCAGGCTGGACTTTACCTTTATCATCGATATCAACATTCTCATTATCATAGGAAGCATTGACAAAACACCATTCCAATTCATTAGTCAGTTCACATTCGCCAAAGGACAATCCTGTTTTATACTCTCCTTGCGGACCTACTCGTTTGATGAAAATCTGACCATCCTTGTAAGAGTCATCATCACCATCCTGCTCAAGATTAAAACTACGGATAGAATAGTTATGGCCGTCCTTATTGAACTCAGCGTCATAAGAATACCAGCCATCAACAATCTCATGCTCTTTGACAGCAAGAGCCCCTTGTGAAATAATCAATACAAACAGTAGAAGTCCTAGCAACACACTAACCTTTTTCATAGTATCAGAAAGAATCAAAAATAGTGTTTATAAGGTTTTCGACAGAGAAATCGAAAAAAACAGAAAAAAAGAAGCACTCGCCTTATTCTTTAGAAGAGTTATCCTTATCATCAGCAGATTTAGCAGCCTGTTTTTCAGGAGCACTTTTTTGCTTTGCTTCAAACGTGATGTTCTCGAGTTCCGTGATACGCTTGAGATCAGTCGTCAATTGTTCAATAATCTGCGGTGGATACTGCATGGACGTGGTCACGTTCGCATTCTTGCCCTCGATGGAAATGTCATCATATGGCAGTCCCATGAGATTGAAGAACTTCTCGAGCTTTTCTTTAGGATCGTCAAGGACACGTTTGATCTCGACATCGTAAGTGACATCCTTACTAGCGAGCGGATGGTTGAAATCAACGATGATACGACCGCCACTGACACTTCTTATGACACCTACTTCGTTATCAAGATTGACTTGGAGACCTACAAATGGTCTGATGTCTTGCTGTCTGAATATTTTTGCAGGGACGAGCTTAAGCTGTTTAGCGCTTTTCTTCCCGAACGCTTCTTCAGCAGGAATCTCGAATGAGTGTTTTCCAAGCTCTTTACCAACTAGTTGCTTGTCAAGACCTTTGATGACATGCCCTTCACCGACAACAATAGTCGTAGGACCATATCGGGTCTTTTCTGAATAAATACCTTCGTCTTTAGCGACGTTCTCTATAGTCGTGTCAAATGCGAACTTCTCATCGTTAGCGACACGACCAGTGTAATCAATTTCAATAAAATCTCCTTTCTTGATAGCCATATATAATCCCTCTAGGAATATTATTTTTCGTATCTGTGCCAAAGGCTAATCAGAAGCTATTTTTAAAACATTTGCTTTTGAGAAAACGAGAAAAATAATCAGTAAATAACGGCAAAAAGCACCCGCTCCACTTGATCGAAACGGACCTTTCCAGGGTCTGAAACAGGATTATTATCACCTTTGACAATGAAATACACACCGTTCTCATCCATTCCTTTGTGAACGACACGGTGGATGATGCGATTCTCCCCTTCGTGCTTGCGATACGAGATGATGTCCCCTTCACTGATTATATCAGGAGATTCTGGGACGAACTGTAGAGCATTTGCGTTCTTGTCAAGGAAGGGATCCATAGAATTCGTATCCTCGAATCGAGCCCACTGCACACCCGCTACTGCGAGTTCTACACGATCATCATAGACCCTGATCTGATGCTCCTTGATATGATCCCCGGGAGAGGTCCTGTCAAGACCGCTTATAGCAGGAGCGCCGCTTGCAAGACCAACCCCATGGAGCATAGAGGAGGAAATGAATCCGATAACGAATACCGAAACGATGAGTGCTGTAAGTTTGAGAGACATAATAACTACTCTATAGGAACTACAGATATTTAAATGTTTTGTTTTTGTTGTTACATATAAGTGATTAAATTAATATTTTTATAAATCTTTATAAATGAATACATGTAAAAATGATGTAGAGGTGAGTCTCGCATGAGTTATTTGATTCTCGTACGGCACGGAGAGAGCAGGTGGAATGTCGACAACAAATTCACAGGATGGGTAGATGTACCGCTCACAGAGATAGGAGTACATGAAGCCCAGATCGCTGCAGAGCGACTGAACCAGCTCGATATCGATGTCGCTTTCACCTCGAAACTCGTAAGGGCTCACGAAACGCTTCTTATCATACTCGCGCATCAACGAAAGACAGGAATCTTCCTGCACACCTCAGAGAAGAGGAAGAAATGGTCAAAACATAACCATAAGGATTTCGATGAAGAAGAAATCCCTATCTTCTCGTCAGATGATATCAATGAGCGATACTACGGAGCGCTCCAAGGCATGAATAAAGATGTTGCTCGTGAGAAGCACGGTAAGAAACAAGTCTTCGTGTGGAGACGAAGCTATGAGATCAGACCGCCGGAAGGAGAATCGCTCAAGGATGTATGCAAACGATCAGTGCCGTATTTCAAGAATACGATCATGAAGCAAGTGAAAGAAGGGAAAAATGTCATCATTTCAGCGCACGGAAACAGCCTGCGTGCCATCATCAAATACATAGAGAATATCTCTGATAAGGAAATCCCTCATCTGGAGCTGGCTACGGGAAAACCTATAGTGTATGAATACAAGGACGGCAAACTCGAGAAAGAAGATCATGTGCATTCGTTCAACAGACCTTTGGAGTGGCAGGCGAAGCAGAGACATCAAGGCGGTTATAAGAAAGCGAAGAACAAGACAACGAAGAAAAGAACAACTTCAAGGAAGAAACGCTGAAGTTCTCACGCGTCGTTCTCGAAAAAGGATTTCAAGTCATTAACTGATACGAATGTGTGATCGCCTTCATACCCACCATCCTCAACCCAAGTTACTGATAGCGTGGAAATGCCAAGCGCTTTGATCTCATCAAGATCACGATCACCACGTCCGATATAGAATTGCGGAGTGTCAAATTCTGAAACGAAACGCTTGAACAGACGGATCTTATCCGGACTGCTACCAGGAGAGCTCTTGTAGATGATGTCAAAGATATCCTCATAACCGATCTTTTCAAGAAGCGGAATGACAGCAGGAGCAGGAGCAGTAGTGATAAGAGCGAGACGGAAGGAAGATTTGAGTTCGCAGAGATACTCTGCAAATTCCTTGACGACATCATCAGGTTTCGCCTCAGCGACAAGCATCATACCAAAGAGTTGGCGAGCGAAGTATTTCTTGGACACCTCACTGACAGGACCCAGATAATCATCCATGATGTCATCAACATACACCATGTAATCAGGAGCACCAGCCATATCTTCAAGAGCAGGCCTGTCAAGAAGAGAAGCAAACAACAAGAACCACTTATGATGAACTGTCCTGAACGGTCTGGCATGTATCAAGGCACCGTTGAGATCGACTGCGATGATAGGTTTCATGAAGTACCACTCCAACTATAACAATACTATATGTATTCAGAAGTTTATAAGGTTTATCAAGGACAGATAGTCAAGGTCAACGCACAGGCTTTTCAGGAATCGTCTTGTCTTTGAAGCAATAATCGTAGTAATCGCACCAGTTACAAAGAGGACTCTGATGGAGCGGATAATCGCCGATGTTATCAGAGGTGGTTGACATGTGGATCTGTTCGACCTGAAATTGTGCATGTTTCACCAATTCGTCATCTGCTGCAAGAGTAAGCTCCCCTTCCTGACCAGGAAATTTGAGGAAATAGATACCTACTTCATCAGGAAGTCTACCGTGCTTCTCCTTGTAAAGGAATGCGTAGATGGCAAGCTGGAGTTTGTACTGATCGCTGAGCTTGTTACGCTTGGACGTCTTGTAATCCATGAGACGAACTTTACCATCCAAGTCTTCAACGACATCAATGAACCCCTTGACATAATGATCCCATGAAAGGTATTCAGCTTCAACGTCTGGAGCGATCTTACGAAACGCATCAGAAAAGGACATACCACTTGAAACAAGCTTGTCAAGACGCTTGACAATGAGCTCAGCATGATATCCCATCATCATGACAGTCTCATGATAATACTCATCAATCTGTTGCTGTGATATATCAAGCTCGTCAAATTCAGGTTTCGCTTCTTTCCAGTATTTATGAAGAAGCTGGACGAGAACAGTCTTGAGATGCTTACGATACTCATCACCAATGACTTCAGGAACAAGCGAGTAGAAATTCTCCAGAGCGAGATGAGCAACAGAACCGCGAACCAGATGAATTGACGGAAATGTCGGCATCTTGAGCTTGTACTGGAAGAAGTATTTTCTCGGACACTGCAAGTACGTGTTGATGGATGTCGGAGACTGCATTCGTCGTTTTCCCATACACGACAAGAAACGAGAAAGAGTTTAAAAAGCTACTGGCAGGATGTCCTGTGCCACGAGTTCAGAGATGATCCTTTGAAGACACACCTGCTTCGTGAAAAGCCTTGATAATCTCATCTTCTTGACGTTCAATGCCAGCAAGATCAGAAAGCCCCCACATGACCGGACCGAACACTTCAGCAGAACACTTCCCATACCCATATTCCTTGATAGCAGTAGCGACAAGGCGAAGACGAGAGTGGCGCAGGAAAACAAGCACTTCACGAGGCTCAAGATCAGTCTTTGAATAGACCGTGTGATACGCTTCAAGGAACTTTTTCAGACGCTTGAAATCGAAGTGATCCTTACCAGTATAATTACGGACAAAGAAAGGAATAGCACTCACAAGATCATACTCTATATAATCAAAACGCATCCCTTCAGCATCAAGGAGAGCAGCAACTTCATGCTCGTCAAAAACAAGAGACTTCGGAGTGAATCGCCCGTGAATGAGTTGTGTTTCAGAACGGCGACGAACATATTTCAAGTCACGAAGATAGAGATCGAAATGTTTTTTCAGTTGAGGAATCTTATTAATGAGAAATTCGTCAATCTCATTTTTCGGAGAACGATGTTTTAGTTCTTCACGTAACGAAAAGACATTAGCAATAGCATCATATTTGAAACATTGAGACTCGAACACATCTTGGGAAGGGAGGTCTGAAAGACGCTTGTGAAAAGAGGCAAGAGTCTTAGCAGCGTTAACAACCTTTTCCGGAGAGAGACCGACGACACGATGATCATTTTCAGGAACACCATGACTGAGATGGAATAAAGAATATAATGAATCTTCAGTCATGACTACAGTATCATTATGTTTTGTCATTAAAGGTGCGGCGACAGGAACACCACCTTGTTTAGCGAGTTCCAAGAGGAAGTTGTTCGCCAAACGAATCTGAGAAGCATCATGAGAGGAGTATTTCTTGAGAAGGAAAAATTTGGATCGAGGGAATAAAGGTGATGATCTCACGAATACTTTGTAACTTTCTGTAGAATGATCGCTGGAAAGAACATCGAATCTCTCCACACGGCCTAAACTATAATTTGATACGACATCATGAAGCGTATAGTCATTCAACACCATTATCATATGTATTAGTTATCCTTTTGTTTAAATAGCTTTTGGGAGAGAACAACGAAAACAATGTTTCCGGAGAGGGAGTGATAAGATTTATAAACAGTTTCAGGTTCTACACACCTCTGATGTCTTACGAACTCATTGTGACAGAGAAGCCTTCACAGGCGAAAAAGATCGCTGAAAGCCTGGCAGAAGGCAAACCAACCGTTAAAAAAGAGAACGGCGTCAATTATTTCATTCTCAAACACGAAGGACAGGATATTGTTATTGCACCAGCAGTAGGTCATGTGTATTCATTAGCTGAAAAAGAAAAATCCTTCGCCTATCCAAGTTATGACATCAAATGGTATCCTGCTCACAAAGTGGATAAGAATTCAAAACATGCAAGCAAGTATATCACAGTTATCAAGAAACTCGCAAAAGAAGCAAACACATTCACGGTCGCAACAGACTTCGATGTCGAAGGAGAAGTCATAGGACTCAATCTCATCAGATACGCTTGCAAACAAAAAGATGCTAATCGTATGAAGTTCTCGACACTGACAAAGCCGGATCTTGTTAAATCATACCAGATGAAGATGGCGCATCTCGAGTGGGGTCAGGCTAACGCTGGAGAGACACGGCACTTTCTTGACTGGATGTATGGTATCAACATCTCACGAGCGTTAAGCACAGCTATAAGGAAGGCAGGACTGTTCAAGTCGATGTCAAGCGGTCGAGTCCAAGGTCCTGCTCTCAAGTTGATTGTCGATAAGGAGAAAGAGATCAGGAAGTTCAAACCAGTCCCTTACTGGCAGATCACATTTGATGGTACGACAAAAGGTGAGTTGATAGAAGCAGAGCACAAAGAAGATAAGTTCTGGGAGAAAGAGAAAGCAACCGCCAGTTATGAGCGTGCGAACACGAATGATGGTACGATCAAGGATAAGAAGGCAACACAGTCAAAAAGCCAGCCACCGACACCATTCGATCTCACAACACTGCAGACTGAAAGTTTCAGATCGCTCAAGATCAGACCAAAAGAAACACTCGCTCTCGCGCAGGATCTCTATACGAAAGGATATACATCCTATCCGCGAACAAGTTCCCAACAACTGCCTAAAGAGCTGGGTTACAAGAAACTCATTGAATCACTCAAACGTCATCCGGATTACAAGCCTCTGGCAGAAGAATTGCTCGGTATGAAAACGCTCAAGCCGAACAACGGCAAGAAAAAGGATCCTGCACACCCTGCAATCTATCCGACAGGCATCATCCCGGATATGTCAAAGCTCAATCCACGACAGAAGAAAGTGTATGATCTCATTGTCAGACGATTCCTGGCAACATTCTCGACAGCAGCGACAAGAGAGACGAATAAGCTACACATTGATGTCAACGGAGAAGAGTTCATCGCTAAAGGAACGAGAACTGTCGAGCAAGGATGGTTCAAGTTCTACGGGTCGCACGTCAAGCTCGAGGAGCAAACACTGCCAAAAGTAGAGATCGGCGATACGATAACACACAAGAAGACAGAGCTTCACGAAAAAGAAACCAAGCCGCCGAAACGATTCACACCATCAAGTCTCATCAAAGAACTTGAAAAAAGGAACTTGGGAACGAAAGCGACACGAGCATCAATTATCGACACACTCTTCCAACGAGGTTATGTTGCTGAAAAGACACTCGAACCGACAGAGATAGGCATCCGTACAGTAGATGTTCTTGATAAGTATGTTCCTGACATCGTCAAAGAAGAACTGACCAGACGCTTTGAAGAAGAGATGGAACAGATCAGAGAACAGAAGAAGACAGAAAAAGAAGTTCTCGATGAAGCGAAAATAGCGCTTGATAAGATTCTCAAACAATTCAAAGAGCAGGAAAAGAATATCGGTTCTGAACTTATCGAATCACTTAAAGAGACACAAGAAAAAGAAAACACTATCGGCGATTGTCCAGTGTGCAAACAAGGAAAATTGATGATAAGATATTCTAAAAAGACAAAACAGAAGTTCATCGGCTGCTCCAACTATCCTGATTGCAAGGCAGTATTCTCACTACCAGGAACCGGCAAGGATGTCAAACCCACCGATAAGATGTGCGAACATTGCAGTTATCCGATGATCGAAGTGGGCAAAGGCAGGTCGAAACAGACAGTGTGTTTTAACATGAAGTGTCCTGTCAAGCAGAAACAAGAGAAAGAAAGTCTTGATGAAGAGACGAAAAAACAACTAGAGAAACCATGTCCGAAATGCGGTAGTGATCTCGTTCTCAGGAAGAGCGTGTATGGTAAGTTCATCGGTTGTAGCAACTTTCCGAAATGTAAATACATCGAGCAGGTCAACAGCAACAAGAAGGATAAGACAAAAGACGATGAGAAAAAATCGTCTGAAGATACTGAATAATCATTTCTTTTTCTTATATCCATTGCTATTTTTTATGATTAGTTTCTATTTCTCAAAAAGCACTGGACAAGTTGGCACGAGAGTTATAAATCAATGTTGATGACAAAGAACACATCATGACATCGACGGCACTATTACAACGAGCTTTTTTCGGCAAGGACAATTGTCTTAAAGTCACGCTTCACAAGAAACTGGAATGTTATTTTGAGTTCGGAACTCCAAAAGCAGAGAAGGAGAAGGGCTGGAAGTGGAAACCAGTCAAGTTCAACGATGTGGAACTCGGTGAGATACTGCTCGTTCTTGAAGGCAAGAAGCAATCAGTGAGTTTCTTTCACAAGTATAAAGATGAGACTACACAGATATGGGTATCGCGAAAAGATAAGTTCGTGACAATCAAAGTCAAGGAATTGAGCAAAGGACTAAATGAAGGAGAACAGACAGTACTTCGAGAACTGATCAGGCACATCATAGTCAGGATAAATCTGACATTCTAGAAGAAGAAGAAAAAAAGAGAAAAAAACAACGAAACTAACGTTTCTTACGAGAAGCCGTTTTACGCTTAGAAGCAGTCTTGCGCTTAGCAGGAGACTTCTTCTTAGTGGGTTTTTTCCTAGCAGGAGATTTTTTCTTTGTTGACTTCTTCTTGGAAGCAGTCTTTTTCTTCTTACTAGGAGATTTCCTCTTCGTAGTTTTCTTCCGTGAAGCAGTCTTTTTCTTCTTACTAGGAGATTTCCGTGTAGCGGATTTCTTCTTAGTAGACTTCTTCTTGGAAGTAGACTTCTTTTTCTTGCTAGCAGGTTTTCTCTTAGCAGTTGACTTTTTCCGAGTAGATTTCTTTTTCGTAGATTTCTTCTTGGAAGCAGTCTTCTTTTTCTTGCTAGCTGGCTTCTTCTTAGCGGACGTTTTACGGGTAGTCTTCTTCTTGGAAGCGACTTTCCGTTTTTTAGTAGCTGGCTTCTTCACAGTTCTCTTTCTTGAAGTTGATTTCTTTTTAGAAGCAGCTTTCTTGGTAGATTTTTTAGTCCGTTTAGAAGAAGTTTTCTTCTTTGCTGCTGGTTTTCTAGCAGACTTTTTACGTGAAGTTTTCTTCTTTGCTACCATCACATGCACCTCGATAGTGTGTTAGTTGTCCCTACAATATATAGGCGACAATGTATATTTCTGCAGTTACTGGTATTTAAATGTTTTTATTATTACGCATCAAATGGACAAAGAGAAGAAGTAAAAAAACAAAATATAGATAAAATGTTTTGAGCAAAAACAATCATCAAAGAGTGTCAATGTACTTCTTAACTTCCTGAGATACAGCATCAAAAGCCACAGGTAAGAATTTTATACTGCCAGCGACTGCATGACCACCACCACTGACTCTCGCTTCAGGAAACTTTTTCTGTAAGTGCACGATCAACTTATTAACATCAAATATCTCTTCAAGTTGTTTTGCACGAACGACAATGATGGAATCAGTATAAACTAGAGTTATCGCATTCGTTGCTTCGCTGTCATGAATGTGATCATGGGACATTCCAGCAAGTTTACCAAGTGAGTAGAAGTCACCGCGAAAGCTAGTCGCTTCACCATCAAGCAAACAGACATCAAAAGAACCATGATGTTCTTTTCGTGCATAAGCTTTGATTGATGTCAAGACTTCCTGCTCTTGTTTTTGCAGTGAATCTTTGTATAGATTGATGAGTTCTTGCTTTCGAGCTTTTGAACCCAGAACAAAATCTCTCAATACAGAATAAGAAGTGTTTATTCTGGTCAGATGAATCTCATAATCAATATACAATGCAAGTTCGCTGAAATAAGATCTTGATTCTCCTGTAACTGCATACAATTTTTCAAGTTCAGGAACTTCAGACCTGTCAGCAATGGCACCAGCTGCAGCTGCTTCTGCAGAAGGAGTGTGATTGAACACGAGAGGAGCAATCGCATAAGCAAGAAGTGAAGCAGAATAACCTTTAGAAAGATTTTCAAGATGAGGATTCACATGTTCAAGCACTTCCTTGCAGATAACACTTTGTTTTTCTTCATCAAGAACACCAGGGTCGTGATGATCGATGACAGCAACGTCAGCACCGAAGAGCTTAACTTTCTGAATAGACAAGACGTCCTGTGCAGTACTACCATTATCTACAATAAGCACAAGAGGAGGTTTCTCACCGTGACGCTGTTCGTTGGTAATGAAGAAACCGATGTCACGGGTCGCATCAGTGAGATCATAAAACGGACTTCTAGAAGGAATCCGTGTCATGAACTTGTTAAGGAAACGCTCGTGAGGATGCGCTTGCTTTAGAAGTTGCACGATAGCTTCTTCAAGAATGAAAGCTGCAGAGAACCCATCACAATCATTATGGTGAGTCATGAGAATAGGACGTTTTTCATACACAGCTTGTCTTATGATTGAAGCCATGTTGATCATGCGAGGTTTTAACCTACGGAACGAATCACTGTCTATGATCAAGTCATCATTATCCGGCTTGAACTTTTCAGCGACACGAGTACGCATCTGTTTCATGAATAAAGTATGCCTCTTATCATCAACCAGCTTCGCCTCAAGAGGAGTTCCTTCAAGGTTCCCTTCATAATGCTTTGCTTTGAATGTGAATTCAGCTACCGAGCCCCGAACCACTTCAGGGAAGATGACTGTTTTCGGAATGAATTGGGAGAGCTTGAAGTATTCACTCCCATCAAAGAGGGTGAAGAGATTGAGCCCGTCTTCACGGCGAAACGTTTTTTCGACATAAGCAGTAACACGATATATTTTACCATCTTGAGGATTGTCGAACAATTCTTTAAGATTATTCAATTCTATTGTTTTATCTGTTTTCATTGCATATCACTTTTTTATCAGTTTTAGTGTATTAATTTTAGTTCTTGTTATCTTGTGAAAAAGGAGTATCAGGTGAGGAGATAACGTGTTCAGGAACAGGTTTCTGCTGCGGGAACATAACATCATCAAACACCCATTTGCTGTGTCCGAAGTGAACGAGCAGATCAACGCCTAATTTCTTAGCATCAAGAGAGAGATCACATGCACCGAAGTTACTACCGGCCCAGATGATGACTTCAGCGTCAGTCTCTTCAGTAATGCGGTCAGAAAGCTCTTTTGCAGAAGATTTGAGACCGTCAGGAAGCTGGAGACAAACACGATAATAATCGTTTTTCTTTATAGTGTCGATTATCCTGTCAATCTCTAAGTCATAAGGAGTCGATGATTTTTCTGTTACCATAGTATTTCCAAAGATATAATCATATTAAAATCTTGTTAATCAAACATCGCAAATGTTACGACGAGAAATAAAGATATTGAAAAGAAATAAAAAAAGAGGGATGAAAGTTTATTCATCCTTTTTTTCAGTGTCATCCTCATCTTCAAGAGCTTTTTCAGTTTCCTTGTCAGAGGAATCAGCACTATCTTTTTCACCGAAGTCTTCAGAATCATTCTCATCACTGTCAGCTTCAAGCTCAGTCTCTTCTTCTGCAGATTCTTCTTGCGCAGCTCTTTGCTTTTCGAGCTCTTCTTCAGGGATGTGTTTCTTACCTTCTACATCCTTGACACGTCGCTTGACAGGTTCTGATTCAATAGCTTTTTCCGTGACAACAATCTTGGTGTGCTCTTCAAGCTTCGCCATACGAATATCAACACTTCGCGTAGGATAGAACTTGACACACTTCTCCTTAACAAGCTTTTGCAATTTTGCAGAAGCCATATCACTAAAAAGCTCTTCAGTAGATTTAGAGAACGCAAAGTCACGGATGACACGTCTTGCTTCAAGACGAATCGCGGACTGGATAGATTTAGTACCACGATTATTAGTGATGATAAGAGGCTTGACACGAACGACTTCCTTATCCTTAGTCTTGACAAGGAATGAATCGCTGATCTTATCACGACCACGCTTAACCAGACGCTTGATAGCGGCGTTGATCATGGAAAAACCGACAGTCCGACAGTAAGCCTTACCATCCTTGACAGCAATAACTTTGAACTGGATGTTCGTATTGTTCTTTCGCATGTTACCAGAGATAGTAGACATGTTCGCTGTAATATAACGATCATTGAGAAGCTCACTATCAGTGAGATAACACTCGCCAAGAGATGCTTCGTTGAACGTTTTAGGAGCCACAAGAGGGAACCATTTCTTTTTCTTCTTGCTACGAATTGCAGCAGTTGTTGTTTTCTTTTTAGCAGCCATTTCTATTCACCTACCTCGCCTTCTTCTTTTTCTTGTCTTTTTTCATACGCTTACGCTGCCATTTCCAGCGCATCTGACCTTTTTTCTTCCATCGTCGACTTGATCGTTTCATAGTTGTAAACCTCAAATATGTTTTTTGCATTTGTTTTTATCATATATACTGTATTTTCAGGAACAACATCTTTTTGTCCAAAAAAGAATTCTCTTCCTGAAAGGAAAAATAATGGTGCTCCGGCCGGGATTTGAACCCGGGTCCTCGGCTCGAAAAGCCGAAATGATTGGCCGGACTACACCACCGGAGCACTAAGTATGATAGTGAGCACTATCAGAAAGATTGCCAATGAATAGTTGGAAATTATTATTTTGTCGTCCTAGCCCGTCAGCAACCATCCGGGAGAGACCTAGAAAAGCAGCCCCTCACTCAAGCAGATACCTGCTAACGCAAGGTGGAGAACAAACTCCTATTTAAAAAGGTTTCCCTGTTAACGACTGGTTGGTTTGCGGACTAAACGTCCTGAAGTTCAGAAGCAAATTCTGAACCGTCAGTAAGCGTATTCTTCGCAATGTGCTCGAATACACTATGAAAAAGAGAAAAAAAAAGCGATAGCTTGCCGGGCCAACTCACGGTTGGCATCGTGAGTGCACCTACGATAGCACAGAAA
>JBNJHD010000023.1:0-15068 GCA_051819805.1 Nanobdellota archaeon | reverse complement strand
CTATACACTGATATGGATGCAATTAGAAAAGATGAAGATCTTGATTCAATACATAGCATTTACGTTGATCAATGGGATTGGGAAAAAGTAATCAGTCGATCAGATCGTACTCTTGACTTTCTCAAAGAAACTGTACGAACTATTTATGATCAGATTAAAGAAACTGAAAAATTGGTTCTTAAGGATTTTCCTCAACTATCTTCACGTCTTGCAGATGAAATAACTTTTATTCATGCCGAAGATCTAGAAGATATGTATCCAGATTTCAGTCCTAAAGAACGAGAACATGCTATAACTAAAAAATATAGTAGTGTCTTTTTGATAGGAATTGGATATCCCTTACAATCAGGAGAACCTCACGACATGCGAGCTGCTGATTATGATGATTGGGTTATTGAAACAAAACCTGGATACCATGGTCTTGACGGTGATATCTTAGTCTGGGACGACTTGCGTGAAGAATCTCTAGAACTTTCATCAATGGGAATTAGAGTTGATGCTAAAGCTCTTGAAAAACAACTTGCGATGCATAAACTTGAAGATAAAAAAGAATTGCCATTCCATAAGTCTGTTCTCAAGGAGGAGTTGCCATTAACAATAGGGGGCGGTATTGGACAATCACGGTTGTGTATGTTTTTACTTCAAAGAACTCATGTTGGTGAAGTTCAATCAAGCGTGTGGCCTGAGAAAGTTCTTGAAAAAACAGCAACTGAAGGAATTTATTTGTTGTGATTTTTTTCTTTTTTTTGTTTTTTTTCAAACAAGTTTATCTCATTTTCCACTACACATTTAAATACTGCAATCATGTAGTGCTTTCATCATGGATTACTACGACGCTATCGCTTCGGGGTATGATGAGCTCCATAAGGAAGAACAGCTCCAGAAGCTCGCTATCATCAAGAAAGCAGACATTTTCAGAGATAGCGACAGGCTTCTTGATGTGGGCTGCGGCACCGGTTTCTCGCTCGATCATATCCCTGTCAAGGAAGCGGTCGGCATCGATCCGTCACAAGGCCTTATCGACCAGTATAAAGGAAGCCAGAAGATCATGCAAGGCTATGCTGAAGAGCTACCGTTCGATAATGATTCGTTTGATGTCGTCATCAGCATTACGGCATTACAGAATTTCTCAAGTCTGGAAAAGGGTCTCAGAGAGATTAAACGTGTGGGCAATGACCGTTTCGCTCTTAGCATTCTCAAGCGATCACCTTCAACGAAACTCGCCAGAGAATATATCAAAGCGATCTTTGAAGAGTACAGTGTTGAAGAAATAGAGGAAGAGAAAGATATCATCTTTCTCATCAGAAGAGAATAAAAATAAAAATTTATTTTTTCTTCTTATCTTTAGGCTTTTTCATCTTCTTCGTGATAGGGATTTTCTCACCACACTTATCACACTGGAAGACATAAGAAGGAACACCCTTGAACGTCTTACGCTTGTAGGGGGTGGTCGTCTCTCCTTCATGCTTGCAATGAGGACAGGTGTACTGGATCTCTATGAACAGAGTCGGTTCCAGTTCATCCTTAGGAACTTCATAACCACAGTCTGTGCAGACATATTCTGAAGCACGCACTTTCGGACGCCCAGTCTTGGGATTGACAGGCTTTCCCATCTTACCCTTCTTGCACTTCTCACACACTGGTCGGTAGACCCAGGCCATGATACGTCCATCATCGACTTTTCTTCGTGTAAAATACAATAGATCATCCATACTTTCAGGAATAGTAATCTTCATTAGTAAGACACCTCGTTATGGTATTGAGGAGTGTGGAGCTTGTTAATAAATATTGTGCAAGGCAATAAACAATATTTTAAGAACTATCTTTACAGCTTATAAAAGGACTTTATGCAATAATCGAGATCAGGAATCAAATTCATCTTCAGAGATTTCTCACGGGGAGTCCACAACATTGCTTTGTGTTCTTCACGATTAATCTCAATAGCGGGCTTCTTATTAAAACGAGCTTGGAACGTGTGATATGTGAAATCGATTTCAGGATACCTGACATACATATACCCGTGATACGTAATATCCCTGCTGAAAAGACGGACACCTGTCTCTTCGAGGATCTCCCTGCGCATTGAACGAGTGAGCGATTCTCCATGATCAACTTTCCCTGCAGGAACCCCCCACGTCCCTCCTTGCGGCTTATGATCCTGTCGTTGGAGGAGGAGGATCTCATCCTTGAATTCGAAATAACAACTAACAACTTCCATCCTCGGATTGAAGTCAGCAGGAATATCCTCAACGGATTCATATATCATGTCCTCGCCACACTAGAAGAAGTATAAAAAAATATCGCTTTAAGACACTGAAACAAATCACAGTTCCCAGAATCCCAATCACCGTACAGCAGATTTCCGACCCCAGTATAGCAGACTTCAGTTACCCGCACAGCAGATGGCAGAACCCAGTCCTCTGTTAAATGTCAGCACTTACCAGTCCCCGGTCAATACGCTCTATCAAGGTGTCTATACGAGCTTTTATCTTCTCATTATCAGTAGCTCGCTTGAGCTGCGTGAGCACGTCAATGAGCCGTCTGAAGAACCTGATGACATCGCCTTCCTGCAGGTTCGTGTATTCCATCAGCTGGATGAAACTAGCACCTGTCGCCCAGGCCTTGACGAAGTTGATCATCCGCTTGAGAGAAATCTTATTCACATCACGCATGATAGGCGTGTTCGCGAAGCGATTGAGAATACGAGTATACGTTTTTTCACTGCCTTTGATCATAAAGTAATCGTTCCTACGCTCCTCATAAGTTATTGCTGCTAAGAGTATGAGAAGGTCAAGATCAGAGATCTCACCAAGATCCTTGCGGAAGAACAGTTCAGTGAGAGCGACCTCGTTGAAATAGATGTGACGAGCGAATTCCCCTTTCTCAGTCAAGACATAAGTCTGATCCATGTCAATATACGCACCTTCATACTCTGAAGCCGCTTGGGATGCTTCCCTGATGAAACCGAGTTTTTTGAGCATCTTGATCTTGTTGCGAAAACTGGCGATGACATGGACTGCCTTCTTGTTATTCTTCGTCCGGACATAATAATCGAGACTGCTCTTGAGAATACGCTTCTGATCCTCTTCAGAATGATTAGCAAGCAGGTTGAGAACGGTGTTCACACTCAACTTGAACTGGGAGATGATAGGAACAGTATCCTTCGTTGAAATCTCACGGAGCTTATCCAGATCAGTGAACTTCCTATTGACCATGGCGATGACAGTACCTTCAGTATCAATACCACGACGACCGGCACGACCGGCGATCTGGAAGTACTCTTTGGAATTGAGCATCCGCATGGAGACTCCATCAAACTTCTCGAGACTGTCAAAGATGACAGTCTTTGCAGGCATATTGATACCAACAGAGAATGTCTCGGTCGTATATAGCACCCTGATCAGACCGAGCCCAAAAAGATTCTCGACGATGTGCTTGAGCTGCGGCAGCATCCCGGAATGATGGAAGCCAATACCCTTAGCCAATGTTCGTCGAAGGGTTCTAGTCGTATCCATAGCAGAGATTTCTGGATTGAGGTGGTCACGGACGTACTTAGTGATATCATGATGAGCTTCTTTGGAGAGGAAGTCACGCTTTGAAGCAAGCTCCGCAGCATAGTCTTCAGTTTTCTTACGCGAGAAACAGAAATAAAGAGCAGGCATCTTATCCTCTATGTCAGGGATGAGCTCAAGATGATGAGGAGGTTTCATACCAGGGGCTTTATGACGCATATTCTTCTTTTTCTTCTTAGGACCCTTACGCTTCATCTCAGAAATCATCATCTGATCAACGAACTCCTCGTCTTTGAGCTTATCCTGTTCGATCTTATCGATAGTGGTCAAGCCAAGCTTCTTATCAAACACGAGATGATTGAGAGGTACTGGTCGGTGACCATAATGGATGGTTTCAACCGTATGGTTCTTTATATGTTCAATCCATGAGGCGAACTCCTCGTAATTAGGAATGGTAGCGCTCAGGCAGAGAAAACGCACGTGATCAGGTGAGAAAATGACAGACTCTTCCCAGACAGTTCCTCTCTGGCGGTCGTTGATGTAGTGAATCTCGTCAAAGACGACATAGCTGACCCTATCTACAAGCTCGTCGTTTGTCACGAGCATGTTCCTATAGATCTCAGTCGTCATGATAAGAAGCGGAGCGTTGCCGTTGATGACATGATCACCTGTCATAAGACCGACATTCTCAACACCATATTCTTCCTTGAAATCCTTGAACTTCTGGTTAGAAAGCGCTTTGATAGGCGCAGTATAGACTATAGTGTTGCCTTCAGGCAAGTGCTTGTGAATAATATAATCAGCAATCAATGTTTTTCCGGTTCCAGTGGATGCCGAGACGACGCACGAGTTGTTTCTCTCGATGGCCGCGATAGCGTCTTCCTGGAACTTATCGAGTGTAAATCCTTTGAATTCCATAGTAATATCACAATTCTATTCTTTGTTGATTCGTTCTAGCTTTTTTTCTCTAGTACCAGCTAGTGAGATGCAAACTGTTTTATAAACATTGTTACGGGAAAAGCGCGCTGCCAAATGAAAAACAATAAAAAGACTGCTTCAGTCTGAAAAAAGATAATGGCACGATCGCAAAAAGAACTCGCAGTATTCCTCTCGAAACTCAAACCCTTCTCCAGACCAGATAGAAAACTTGAACAGTATCCAACTGATAGCAATGTGGCGGCACAGATTCTCTGGAAGGCTCATCTTGACGGGACACTGCAAGACAGGACTGTCATCGATCTGGGTTGCGGTACAGGCATACTCAGTATCGGCGCATTGCTTCTCGGAGCGAAGAAGGTCATCATGGTCGATACTGATGCAGGAGTCAAAGAGACGATAAAAGAGAATCTTGAAATACTCAAGGAAGAATACGTGATCGAGCCTGAAGAGATGATAGAGATCGTGAACACCGATGTGAGACTGTTCCGAAGTGACGAAGACAATCAAGAGACGACTGTTATCATGAATCCTCCGTTCGGAACGTCAATCACGCATGCAGACACTGTTTTTCTCGAAACCGCCTTTAGGATAGCTGACCATATCTATACGATGCACAAGACCAGCACTGAAGAGCATATCAGAGCGATGGTGCAGAAACATAGTGCAAATATCTTGTGGGAGGAACCTTTACAGTTCATGATAAAGAACACGATGAAAGAGCATCGTAAACACATCCAGCGTATTGATGTTACACTGTTTCATTTTTCTAACTGATTCTTGAAATTATCCTATTTTCAAATAATAGGATAAAAAATACCCTGTCGGATTTTAAAAAGCATTTATAAGTAAATTCGACCATATGAAACCAGATAATTACAGTGATATAAATGTAGAGAATCCTGTCAACGATGATACTATTGAAGAAAAAACTATTTCTGAAGATCAACTTATAAGATCACAAGGTAGAATAATCAATTTCAGAAATGACATTCTCAAAATCGATTTCGGACATCATATCTCTAGAACAGACCTTACATTCAAAGATCTCATAAATGACAACTTCAAGAGACAATATTTTGATTATACTACTGCTGAACCATATCAAACCTTATCGAACATAAAAGAATTGATGCACCCTTATGAAACAGTGATCATAGAACAAGAAAATCCTATGAGAACAGAAGATATTTCGTTTATCGCAGAAAGTATAGGATTCAAAACAGTATACCACAAGGGAAACAGAACATCACTACAGAAAAAAGAACCATATGAGAAACAATCCAATGGATTCATCCTCCGAGAAGTCAGTTCAAAGGAAGAGTATGAGAAGTATTTAGATTTTCTAGAGAAAATTTTTGAAAAAGAAGGGCTGAATTATCTTAAAGAAGTTGACGAATTATTCTCAAACCACTCCGAAACATACATCCTTTATGAGGACAACGATATTATTGGTGTGTCAAGGAACACATGGCTCCTTCCAGGAAAAGTAATGCCCCTACAATTAGCAACAATACAAGGAAGTCAAGAGCACATAAGTATCGATAATACCATCAGAACAGGAGAATCATTATTCAATATGAGAAAAGATCTCGGACGAAAATCACTGTATGTGACACAAGAGTCACTTCATGCACTGGCAAGGTCGTATTCTCTGAAAAAACCGACCGGCAGAGTGAAGAGCTTAACAACTAATGATGCAAAGGATGCTAAAGCAAGAGATGCGTATCTCAAGAAACTCGGTTATGAAGAGGAGGAAATCACATTACAATATGGAGATTTCGGTAAAGAATGGAATCTCATTTCACTTTCACAAGAAAGATTGGAATTCTTATATCATAATCCAAAACAAATCGTCAGAAATAATTATCGTATCTGATTAAACACTTATCTTGAAAAGGCATTGCTTCTTACCTTGAACCCTACATTCTTTTTCTTCACACTTCAGTTCAGAATCAAGAAGGCGAGAAAACAAACCTGCAAAATATCCAGCTACAAAACTATTCATGGGAAATTGCTGCAGACCATAAATCTTCTTGAAACTCGTTTCAATAGGATCATTCACGGACTTGATATAAAACAACGGTTTCTTGAGATCGAAAACAGTGAATGAGAACTGACCAAGACCTCGCTGATTAAGATGCTCAAGAATAGTGAATTTATTTCTTTTCAAAGGATTTTCACTGAAAGCCATATTCCATCCTGCATCATATAAAGCAGTTCTTCCGTCATCACCATAAATATTTTCAACGAGTTCAATGAATGAAGCGAATACATCAGCAGGTAAAGTAACACCTTTTTGACCATCCCAGGAAAAAGCGCCATCCTTGAATTTAAGTTTCTTAGTGATCATTTTTGTAATAATTTAGTGAGATTCTCTTTTTCAAGGAGAAAATCAACAAGTGATTCGTTTATATTCTGAGTCTTGAGGATTTTTTCAGCATCATTGAAATCATTAAGTGGTTGTATCTCAAATACACATGTCCGGTCACCTTTAGCAATGCACTCTCGTTCGATGGAAACAAGACGAGTATCCGTGAGACAGGAAAGAGCCCCGGCAGTAAGACCGCGCATATAATCATCAATACAATAAACACTCAATCCATATTCTTTCTTGTATTCCTTAGCAACAGGATTATTCAGATTCTCAAACAAGAAACGCTTATTCTGGACATCAAACTCCCTAAAATGAGTATTCCCCTGACCAACCATGTGAGTCTGACCTGTAAATATCTTCATGAAATGCTTGTTATCCATATTAATACCGAATTTATTCAGAAGAATCTTGGTTCCATTAAATGCCTGGAGAAAACCACATGCATAGAGGATCTCTTTGAATGAATTACCGAATCGTCCAATAAAATCTTTTCTTATACTAGAAAAAACCTCGTAAGGTAAAAATAACATAGGGACTCCCCAAATCCGATATATTCCAGCATCCGTAGTGAGACACTTGTGCGCGTAGAGCTTCTTGATAAGAAGCTGTTGATCTTGATCAGGAGAGTTCATGGAGTACGATACCCTTCTTGCTTATTTCCATCGGATGCATATCCTCATCATTATCGGCTTCACGCATCTTACGGATAGTGAGATGTCTGGAGAACTGACCGCCAAGACTCTCGTAATTGATGAGGATGATACCATCAGAGACGAACTCCGCTACACCATCACGGGAAAGCTTACCTTCTTCAGTCTGTGAGATGAGAAGCGCGGTTGCAGGCAAGTCTTTCAAGTCAGTGATGAAGTTGTAGATGAAGCGCTTGATAAAAAGATGATCCATATCAATAATATCTTTTGCAGGGACATTGATTGCCATTGCGGAGAGTGAATCAACAACAAGTCGCTTGATACCTTTTTTCCTGACATGCTCTATAATCTCAAAAGCAGTACTTTCACGGACTTCTTTGACAGGAATATTGATGAATTCGACCAACCCGTTCTTTTCGAGCTCTTCAAAATCCCAACCGAACATTTTTGCTTGAGCAAGAAGGCTTTTCTTATCTTCTTCAAAGGAGATGAAAAGCCCTTTCTCTCCATAATCTATAGCACCTTTATAGATATATTCCAATGAGAAGATAGTCTTTCCAGTACCCGGAGTCCCAGTAAGCAAAATATTCTTGTTAGGTGGAAAACCACCACCGAGAAGTTTATCAAGACCTACAATTCCGGATTTAACCCTAGTTACCATGACAACACACCTTTTGTGTTCCAATCACAAAAAAACAGTATTTAAATATTGTGATAGAAACGGGATAAAAAATTATAAACAAGATAAACCAAAGAGTTTTTAAACACTATTTATATAGCCTTTGCTAAGGCAACATGTGAACAATAAAGAGTGTGCCAAGCGATAATGAGGTGTCATAATCAATGGAAGTCAAGCTAACGAAAAAACCTGAAGGAGCAACGCTCATAGAAGGATTCCCAGGATTCGGTCTTGTAGGAACCATCGTCACGGAACACTTGATGGAGAATCTCAAATGCGAGAAAATCGGTGAACTCGTCTATGATGATCTCCCAGCCACAGTAGCAATCCATAAGGGAGAGCTCATCCACCCGATGAGCATTTATTATAACGAGAAATACAATGTCGTCATCCTTCATGCGATCCTTGATATCAAAGGTAAGGAATGGGACGTTGCAGATGCGGTCAAAGAGATAGTTGAAGAGTTGAAAGTAAAAGAAGTCATCTCACTGGAAGGAGTGTCAAGCCAGGGCAACGAAGACGTCTTCTGCTTTAACAGCAAGGAATTCGAGAAACAGGGAGCAAAACCCATTGAAGAGTCAGTCATCATGGGAGTGACGGCAGCGCTTCTCATCAGAGGACTGCCTGTCAAGTGTCTCTTTGCAGAGACTCATTCAGCAATGCCTGACAGTGGTGCAGCCGCGAAAATAATTGAGCATCTTGACAAGTATGTGGGTTTCAATCTTGAGACGAAACCACTCTATGAGCAGGCGGAAGTCTTCGAGAACAAGCTCAAAGACATCATGCAACAGACAAAAAAGACAGAGTCTGAAGCAGAGAAGAAACAGATGAGCTATCTCGGTTAGATGATGATAAAGAAAATAAAAAGAATAAATTTTATTTTTATTTTTCACTCATTCTTCATATTGCTAACATTCCAGCAAAGGACATGAGACCGAATGCTGAAGCAATAGCCACGAGAACTATCGTTACGACTATCTGCAAAGCCCATATTGCGAGTGCACGAAGCCAGCCGATGTGAAATGCCAGCTTGTAGACAAGCAAGAGGACAATAAAAGCAAAAATGGTCGCTAAGAACGGTACAAAAGAAGCGACAACAGCAGCTATCAGACCTGCCAAAACATTAACGATGATAGATTTGAGAATAGTCGTTTGACCACCGAAGGCTTTAGCAGCCAAATGAAGCGGTAAGGATCCGATGAGAAATGCTATAAAGACAACAATAAGGGTAATGATCCAGTCAACCATATATAATCACCACTAGACATATAGTCTTGAGAGTATATAAAGCTTATGCAGAGATACCAGCATCATCCAATTCTCGAAGAAGATCATTTTTCAGTCGTGAAGTGAATTCCCTTTTAGTATCATAGCGTAGATGATCGCTATCCCTGAAATAATACGGTTTTCCATAATATAATTCATAATAATCAAGATAGATGTAATTCTCACCTATCTCATCATGTATAGCATCAAACAACTCCTCATTGAACTTCTGCCTATCAAAACCGTATTTCTGGATCTCATCATCATAGAAACGAGTCACAGGATGCGATACAAAGACAATTGTAGAATTCTTATCTTCAGCAAGAGCAAGTGTTTTCAAGAAAAATTCCATATAAATCGTGCTGAGATCATTAGGATGTTTATCACCGAATAATTCATAACACCTATCAGATGCGATTTTTTGTAATGATCCAACATTATTTCTTGATTTTGAATCCCTCCATAAATCCTCTTCATCTTTCAACTCAACATTTCGGAACCAATATTGAACAAAGGACCATCCATTTCCGAACAAGAAGAAATTTTTTCGTAGATATAATTGAGTCTCAGGAATTTCTTTCAATTCGGAAACTTGACTTAAAGGAACGAATTCCAAAAAATAGTGATACGGTTTAAGAATATCTTGAGGACCATCAAGATTACGAGAGAACATATGCGTATCAAGTTGTAAAATAACTACCTTTGAAGAGACATTATCTTCAATCGAACGCTTATACTTATAATAAGTATCTGCAGGATTCTCACCTTGGAAACCAAAGTTATACGACTTGACAAACTGTGAAGAATCGATATTCTCTTTAGTGTGAGAATCGCCAATAAAAGCGTATTGTATATCCGTAGTATTTGATGAGAGAAATTCCTGATAAGAATCTTCATACTCATAAATATCCATCGTGTCAAAGACAAAACTTTTATAGATGCTATTAAGAGATAAGAAGACTATACTTATCACTATGATAAAAAGCAGAATTTTCAAAGCGACTTTATTTATTTCATTCATGTGTAACACCAGGTTAAAATTGGAAGTAAATGAACTTATCTGCAGTGACAGGGGCGAATAATAGTATCATCAAGACAATAATGATATAGACAGGCCATTTCAAATAGACGTTCGAAAAAAACACTGTTCTCATCTCAGAATTATTCTTTATTGAATTGACAAAAAGCAGTATCAATGTGAAAAACACAAGAATCACTATAGTAGAAATGTCCAAATGCAAAGATAGTAAAACTGCATCCGTAGAAGGTTTCAAGAGAATACCTTTGAAAATAACCATTGAATCAGCAATACTCTGTGCTCTGAAAAATACTACAGTCAAACAAAAAATGATGAATGTTCCGATAATATTCAATCGATCACGAAGCTTAAAATTATCCCACACACCACATAACTTTGATATCCGGTTCCTCAAAGGAAGAGTCCATTTACCAAGAACAATAAGAGCTGCGTGTGAAGCTCCGAAAGCAAGAAACGTCCAACTCGCCCCGTGCCAGAGACCGACAAGGAGGAAGACGATAAAGATGTTTCTCGCCCATTTGATGTTTGAGACCTTGCTACCTCCCAAAGGGATGTAGACGTAATCCCTGAACCAGTAGGAAAGCGTTATGTGCCATCGTCTCCAGAAATCAGCGATCGAACGTGAGGAGAACGGGTTGCGGAAGTTGTCAGTGAGACGGAAACCCATCATACGGGCGACTCCCAGAGCGATATCACAGTAACCGGAGAAGTCCGCGAACACCTGAATAGCGAAAAAGACCGTGGCAAGAACCAGAGATACAAAAGTATAGACTTCAGGAGCCCCATATACTTTGTCAACAAAGAAAGCAAGATTATCAGCGACAACGAGTTTCTTGAAAAAACCCCAAACAGTCTGTTTCAATCCTGCAGAAATATTTTCTGCTTTGAGTTTGTGCTTTTCGAAGAATTGAGGCATGAGATTTTTCGCACGCTCAATAGGACCAGCAACGAGTTGCGGGAAAAAAGAGACATAAACGGAAAAAATACCAAGATGACGCTGTGGTTTCACTTCACCTCTATAGACATCAATAGTATAACTTAATGTCTGGAATGTGTAAAAAGATATACCGATGGGAAGCAGTACTTTGAGAGTGAGTGGATCGAAGGGTATGGCAAAGCGCGAGACGATATCATGGACTGCCTGGTTGAAGAAGTTGAAATACTTGAAAAAGAAGAGAATACCAAGATTTACAGCAATGCTCAATCCGAGGAATAATTTACGGATCCTGATAGAATCAGAGTTATGTATCTTTAAAGCAGAGATGTAATCCACGATTGTTGAAGCCATGATAAGAATGACATACTCTGGCTTCCAACTCATGTAAAAATAATAACTGGCGATAAGAAGAAGTATCCAGCGATAGCGATGCTTGATGCTATAATAGAGAATAAGAACTAATGGAAAAAAGATGAGGAATTCCAGAGAGTTGAAAAACATGATACAAAGTAGCAACTGGTTCTCTTAAAAATATTTCTACAGAGCAGCCCTTATCATAGAGAATTCTTATACGCACGCTTGATCTTGTCAGGAAGCGACTGCCACCATTGTTCCCAACCATTCTTACCTTTCCAGATGGGATTAGCCACACAGATTCGTGGACGATCACCCTGCCCTACGTCAGAATGGACGAAAAGATTGGCTTCTTCTTTGAGATTCTCGACAATATCGCTTATGAGATGCTCTTTGTCTTCAGGCAGTCGGAAAATGACGAAAGCTACTCTAGTCTTGTCCTTTCCTTCATCAGTGGAACGGATTTCCACAGGGAGATCGTTGAGACGATCGAGCCACTCAACCTTAAGGTTCTCATCAACGTCATGACCGCGCCACATCTTTTTAGAGTTTGATGTCCTGCCACGAAGGCGATCTTCAGGATACTCACCATAGACAGTGTAATATGCCATTGTCGGTGCGTTGATCTTTTGTGATCCTCTACTATCAGAAACCATAATAATAGATGAAAAAGAATGAAAGTTAATAAAGGTTAGGGTCACGAGACTTTCTGCTTGAATTTCTCGAGCTGATCCTTGAACTTCTTGATCGTCTTGACAATATGCTCTGGCTGGGTTTTTAGGAACTGAGCCGTTTCTGTAAGCGGATCGCCATCAGTGGTTTCTGATGCTGTGAGTTTGAAGTCTTCCAGCGAAAGCTTTTTCTTTTTCGCCTTCTTCCACTTGGTGAAAAGCTCTTGAGCCCGTGCAGGGAGTTGTTTCTCTTCACAATCAAGAAGCTTGCTCGCTTCAGAAACAAGATCGCCTGATTTCTCATCCTCTTTCTTAGCAGCATCTCCAGCGGTGAATTCTATACGGACAATCCCATCCTGGACTTTCGTACTCTTGAGAATACGTATCATCTCAGCTTCTGCAGTGTTATTCAGATGCGTACCGCCACAAGCCTCGACGTCAAAGCCAGGGATGTCAACGACACGGATTTCCTGACCAGGAACAGCGCCACCCTGATAGAGACGGAAGCCATAACGAGATTCAGCTTCATCGCGCGGCATGACTGTTTTCGTGATAGGGATTTCCTGCTTGATGATATGATTGGCTTTCTCTTCGATTTTCTGAAGTTCTTCTTGGGACAGAGCATCGAAGTGCGTGATGTCAAGGCGAGCCTTGCTTTCGGATTTCGCAGCGCCTGCCTGCCAGACATGGCTGCCAAGCACGTTTTTAGCAGCACCATTTATGATATGTGTTGACGTGTGGTGCTGTGTCAGCAGTTTCCGCCGTTTCATGTTGATAAGACCAGTGACATGTTCTCCGGACTCTTTCTTCTGCTTGAAATACTCATTATCCTCGAGAACGTGAAGAACATGCTTTCCCTGCTTGATGCAATCAAGAACCTTATGGTCGTCAAGCGTTCCGTGATCGTGCTGCTGGCCACCGCTTGTCGGATAGAAGGCAGTCTTCTCGAGAACCACATATTGCTTTTTGTTCTCAGGTTCACGGACGACTTCAAGGACTTTCGAACTGAACTGCTCAGTTTTCCAATCATCATAATAAAGGATTGTTGTTTTAGAAATGTCTTCGCTGACAGGAAGCGTGTCTTTGCGCTTCGTCTGCGTGGTCTGTTCGCGTTGCTGCTGTCTCTCAGAAACGAGCGAGTAGAAATTATCAGGAATATCAATGCGAGAAAGATCGTTCTCTTTAGCGTACTGATCAATCTCCTCAGGCGTAACGCCTTTGCTGTCATACAGCTTGAGAAGAGTCTCAGTGTCAGGAGTGCCTTTGTTCAGTTCATTAGCGATGATCTGCTTGTTACGCTTCCGGTTCTCGACGTATTTGTTCTTCTCACTGTCAAGGATACGGTTGACGTCATCAAGCTGTTCTTTCAATTCAGGGAAGATATCTTCAAGCTCCTGTGCATGCCATGCACACACGTCTTTAAGATCAACGTTCCACTGGTACTTATCGATGAACTGAAGAGCACGACGGAGAATCATACGGAGATTGTAACCGCCACCGACGTTACTCGGCAGGGCGCCGTCAGCGAGAGCGACCAATAAGGATCTTGCATGCTCTGCAATGGAATAAATCGCAGTCATCGGCTCAAGCTTCTGACGGAGCGTGTCCACAGAAACATCCATTTTTTCAGCGACATCCTTCCAGGCCTCAGTGATATCATCGACTTCATCAAGGTTGAGATACGCACCGTAAGGGACGTACTTGCGGATGAACTCCTTATCGAATTCGACTCCAGTAGCGTTGACAAGACGATCGATAACAAAAGGGAACGTAGCGTCATAAATGGTAGGGGCTGCTTGAGAGAACCACGCGTTACGCTCGTGGCCCATACCCATGTCAAGGACTTTGAGATCGAGTTCCCTGTAACCGTCAGGTTGCGAGTCATCCTGCTCGAACATCATATAGACCTGATTACCGAGTTCAAGTCCACGTGAGAAGTATTCCATGCACGGACCGTAGTTGCCACCACCAGCCCATGCATCCTCATGGAAGGTGATATCCTCTTTGGAGAGACCGAGACCTTCTGTCAGCCAGCTGAATATCTCCTTGAACGCTTTACTCTGATCCCAATCTTTCGGGGCGACGAACTGGTGCTGGCCGATCATGACAAAACCAGTGAGATGGCTCATCGTGACACCGACATTATCGACATCGCCGAAACGAAGACAGAATTGAGGGATGACAAGCTTTTCTGCAGGCGGTTTCGCCTCGCCGTTGACGACGGATGGCTGAAATGCTGCAATGCTAGCTATCGTATATTCCATCGTCGGATTCCATCTGGCAACAACTGGGAATCGGGAGATCGGCGTATAACCGTACTTCTTGAAGTGATCGCTGAAGCGATTCCAGACTTGGGCGTAAGAAAGTCCTTCCTGAGAGGCAGGGTTGTCAAGAAACGTGAATCCACCCTGACAGGCAGCGTCTCCGCAAGTGGTCTGATCCTTGTGGACGGTCCAGAACCAAGTGCCGCACTTACTGCATTGTCCTCGTCTGAAGCCTTCTTCATTGAGAACGTCAACAGCATAATACTGTTCTGGATTCTCACTAGCAGTCCGTCTGAATTGTTTCTTGATCTCTTTATCCGGAAGCATGAATGATCACCGTAATGATTTGTATACAGTCTGTTAACGAGAAGCGGTTTTTAAAG
>JBNJHD010000022.1:0-15167 GCA_051819805.1 Nanobdellota archaeon | reverse complement strand
TACTGCTAAAACAACTTTCGATCAACAAAACTCGTTCGATGCCTACAGGAAGAAACACCAGAACATCTTCGAAAACAACAACCGATAAGCACACAAACTGTTGTTTTTTATTACTATGTTTTGGTAAACAAGAGAGGTTTTCATTCAACAGTTGCGACAAAAGAGTAACATTTAAATAATTGTTTTTATTTTGTCGTCTTACTATTAGTCTAAATGACTACTGCTCAAACACATACATGTATGGGGGAAATGAATAATGGCTGAAAACAACAAAAACGCACCAAAACAACATACTGCTCAAAATCAATCACAAGGTGCAGGGAAAGTCGGCACCACAAGAAGTTTCAAAGAGAGAATGACTGGTCTTTTCGAACCAATAAGAAATGCCTATACTTATAACAACAGCAAAGTCCGTAACTGGGCAATTGCAAGTGTAGCAGGCGCTGGTGCTATCGTTGGAGGTTGGTTCATCTGTGACAATATAGTTGATAAGAACGAGACTATCACTGACTATCAAACCAACGTCATTCCTCAAAAGGACAGCACTATTTCAGTCTTGAGAAACACCGTTGGTTCCCAAAACACTCTCATACAGAGCTACGAGAACGATATCTTTCACTTCAACGCTCTTGCTGACACGCAAAGCACATACATCGATTCCCTCAAAGGATGGGGTGTCTTTCCTGAAAGCAAAGTCGATGATATGAATACGAAAGATTCCACTATCAATGCTATGCGTGACAAATCAAACTATAAGTCTGATCTCGCTGAATCTATTATTGATAGCAGTTACAACATTGATACGTCAAAAACAGTAACGTCCATAGAAGATGAGAATTTCAACAAGCTGAATGATCTTATCGACAAAGGAGCCGATCTAGGTGACGGTCTTGATAGGATCGCTCAAGAACATGAGAAAAAGCAAGAACAAGCGAGAAAAGAAAAAGCTGTTCAGAAAGCTGACGACAAAGAAGAGATCATCTACCGTGGAGAAGGTGCTTTCGATGCTTACAAGAACGAGCACAAGGACATCTTCAAAGAAACATATGGTCGCGACCTCAACGCAAAAGAAATGAACTACCTGATGGATCACACTGAATCAGGAAAAGTCTATACGGCAACTCAACTACGAGGTCTCCTTGAACATCGCGATACTACCATCGCTACAACTTATAATAAGAATTGATACTAAAACGGGGGTTTTACCACAATGAAAATGAATCTTGGAAAAATAGGAAAACTGGCTATGGCTACTGTTGCTGGTCTGATGCTATCATACAATGTCAATGGTCAATCACAAGAATTAGCTGGCAAGAAAGAAATACAAAAAGAGACCACTCTTTCTGCTGACAGCGTAGGATTTCACACTGTCATGGATCGAATGGCTGATCAATACATGCTTGATGAGAAAAACACTGATTTCCTTCACGAAGTCGCTGAGCAATACAGGCAGGATCCTTACTTTGCAGCATCAGCAGATGTTGATGTTGACACAACAACAACAGAACCTGTAAGCAGCAGCAGGCTCGTTATCGATAATAAGAAAGGTAATCTCTTTGGAGAAGAGACAACAACCAACAAGACGATCATTACAAAGACCAACTCTGAAAATCAAGCTCTGGCAGTCAGCACGATAGGTGCTAACAGCTGGTATGCACAGAACGTCAATACTGATAACGAACTTGTACAAACTGCGTTCACGAACGCTATTCCACAATATTGGTTGAGCAACGGTTCAGGAAATATCAACATCGACTCTGACAAGCCAGCAGGTCCTACTGAAAGTTTCAACTATGGACTCGGTTTCGGAGCAAAAGCGTTTGATGGAAATGTTCTTCCTTCAATCACTGGTAAACTACGTCTCTACAACGGAGAAAAGAATGATAAAGATATGAACATCTATGCACTCGCCTCTGTCAACATGGGTGATGCTGTTGTCGACCAATACGACGAAACAGTTGAACAAGACATGAGTTTCCACGAGCCAAGCATGTTCCCAGGAACATATATAGGCGAGAAAGAGATCACTGAACACGAAGGTGACATGACCGTACGGAATCTTGGAAGCATCGGTCTTAACATCGAAAAAGAATTCGGGAACGGATTTGCTGCAGGTGTAGGTCCTAGTGTCGGTCTTGTCAACACGAGCTACGATAATCAGCAATCAAGAGAAACTCTCGAGACCTATGTCGGTAACGCTCCTAACGAAGGTGCAATGCAGCAGACTGGCTTTGAAAAGGATGACTGGCAACAAGCAACCTTCAAATCAGGAGGGACTGATATGATGGGTGGAGCTAACGTATCGCTCAGATACCAGAACTTGTCCTTGAACCTTGAAGCACTAGCTAACAAGGAAAATAAGTCTTTCGGAGCAAGTCTGATCTACAACTTCGGCAATTGAGTCATGAATTCATGACTCATGGTTTTATTTTTATCATTATATATATTTGAGCATCAAGGGGGAAATACTATGAAACGATTTGCACTTTTGTCACTACTCTTATTCGTCATTGTAGCTGGTGGCATGGTAAGCGCATCAACTGAACTCTATATTTTCGGCACATATGGAGATATCGATAGTAGCGTTACCGAAGCTAATCTCTACAGAGGCGAATCCACTAACTATTCATTCTACGCTAAATCAACACTTGGCGATTTCACCGTCGACACATTCATATCGGACAGTGATTGTGTTGCTCGTGATGTTGATGTTTTGCTTGAAGAAAGTTTAGACTCTGTCTTTGTCAATGCAGAACCTGACTATTATGAAGCTGGAGCTCAAGGATTAGCTGTAAATGCTTCATCTCTCGATCCTGAAAACTATAATTTGTGCCTTGTTGCAGATAGAGTCAATGGCGAAGACTATGATATTGCATCTCTCTCTTTTAACGTGCTCAATCATGCTCCATACTTTGATGGATTGGATTCTTCATACTTCCTTGATGAAGATGATGTGTCTGTAGTCCTCGAAAATCTTTCCACTGTAAGTTTCGATGAAGATGGTGATGAATTGACATTCAGCATCGACACTTCTTCCACTGACGAATCAATCGTCACGTGCGGCGTCTATAACGACGAGCAAGGAAGTCTTGTCTGCGATGTCAACGGAGTGGGTGCAACATCAATCGTTGTTGCTGTCAATGACGGATACGATATCACATCGCAGGAAGTCACTATTGAAGTCGGACAAATAAATGATGCTCCTACCTTTGGCGACATGCCTGAATCATACTCCATTGATGTCAGTGAACATGAAGAGAAAGAAGTCGTTGATATAGCAGAATATGTTACTGACGCTGAAGGTGATAATATCACTCTCGATTTCGATCTATCTTCAGTTGACAATGAGCTTGCAAACTGTGAAATCAGAAATGATACTGTTGTCTTTTGCGAATTTACTGGCAAGGGTGGTCTCACAGACTTTGCCGTAAGTGCAAGCGATTACGAACTGACCACGACAAGGGTTGTCGGTCTGAATCTCTATAATGACACATTCGTTGTCGAACCAGTCGCTATCATCGACGGTCCAGTTAAAGTCAGCACTAACGAACAAGTCACATACGACGCTAGTCGGTCAATCGGTTCTTTCGAATCGGAGATTGTTGACTATGAATGGTCAGTAGCTGGAGAATCTGCTGCAGGAGCTTCCTTTGATGTGACCTTCACGCAGCGTGGCACCTACGACTTATCACTCACTGTAACTGACGCCAATAACAAATCAGATAGTGAAACGATAACTGTTGTTGCAGGTGATGACGCGCAAGTGATCATTAACGCTCCTGATGAAGTCGAATCAGATGAGACGTTCACTCTTGATGGTTCACGATCAACAGCAGCTTCAGGTCTTTCCATCGTCGAATACGAGTGGACTATAGAAACGCCTAGCGGAACACACATTGATACTCTTTTCGGTGATGTTGTTGATTACTCGCTCTCGACAAAAGGGAATTATGATATCATGCTTGAAATCACTGATTCAAGCGGTCATACGTCTGTCGGAACGCACTCGCTGAGTGTCGTTGATGCGCAGAGGGAACTCTCACAATATGATCCTGAGACCGGATTGAAGATGATCTCGTACTCTGTCTACGGCAATGATTTCGAGACTGCGATTCCTGACAGGATATTTGTCGTTTCTGTTAAGGTCGAGAATTTTGCTGGTGAGGATCTGGATAATATTCGACTGATCTACTCGATTCCTGAACTAGGAATCAAATTCAAGAGCAGCGCCATCGATCTCGATGATGGCGAACGCAAAACAATTACGATCCAGGAATATCTACCTTACTTCGTAGAGCCTGGAGTGTACTATCCTCGTATCGCCTTGTCTGACGATGAGATTCGTCGAGTCAAGTACGGCTATCTCGAGGTGGTCGAGGAGTAACAATAACACTGCTTCACGGAAACAACATTTTGTTTCCACTGGAGCATAGTTATAATTTCGAAACATTTAAATACGTGTTTCAAAGAGAAAAAAGCATAATACCTATAATGTTAAAACAACATTGGGGAGGACATGAAAATGGCTATGAATAAAAAACCAATGAGTCTTTTCGCGATTGTCCTGCTACTTTTCTCCCTCGTCAATGTGGGATTTGTAGCAGCTGATGATCCGGTTGGTCTAGATGTTAAGTATTTGAAGATCGACGGCGAAAGGCACGATCCGTATGATGAATCGGACCAAGTGCTTGAAGTCAATCGAGGACAAATGCTACCGATTAAGATAAAACTTGAAGCGCTCTCAGACGTTGAGGACGTTCAAGTTTCAGCAAAGATTGCTGGCTACGAGTACAGCCAGTACGAGCAGAGCAAAATTTTCCAGATGACCAAAACATTCGATATGGATGAAGGTCGTGTGGATTACCGAGAGCTCGAGCTTGAAGTTCCTGTCAAGATGGCAACAAGCGATGTGAAACTACGCATCTACGTCGAGAACAAGAACGCTAACACATATGTCAAAGAATACAACCTTGACATCGTTGGTGTTGAAGGCGAAAACGCAGTTGTTATCAAAGAAACTTCACTCAGCCCATCAAACGAGGTTATGGCTGGACGTGCACTTTCCGCTCTTGTGAAAGTAGAAAACGTCGGTAAAGAAGACCTTGATGATGTCACGCTTATTACAAGCGTTCCAGCTCTCAACATCCGTGATACGGAAACTCTTGATGAACTAGAGATTGATGAAAAGGAAACTTTTGAAAAGATCCTTCTTCGATTCCCTAAGGATGCAAACGCTGGAGAATACCGTGTTGACTTCACCGTCAAGTACGACGAATACGAATCAACTACAGTATCTGACATGGTTACCGTAACTGAAAGCGATGTAGCTGAAAACGAGAAATCTCTCGTTACTGTTCCAAGCAGTCAGGAAGTTGCACGTGGAGAGGCTGGCGCGGTTTATCCTATCATGATAAGCAACAGCGGCTCTGCAGCTAAAACATACCAGATTGCTGTAAGTGATATCAGTGCATGGGGTTCTGCAAAAGTTGATCCTAGCGCAAATGTCGTTGCTCAACCAGGTGAAAGTGTTACCGCTTATCTCTATGTATCTGCAGATAAGGATGCTGAGTTCGGTGACAAGTCGTTCACTCTATCCATCACTGCTGATGGTGAGCAAAAGAACGTTCCGCTGACTGCTGTCGTCTCTGGCGATGAAGCTTCCAGTTGGGATGGTGTAAAGCGTGCGCTTGAGATCGGACTGATCGTCCTTGTGATTATCTTGATCCTTATCGGACTTATTGTTGGTTTCAACAAACTTCGAGGATCCCGAGATGACGAGGATGACGACGCTAAGACCTACTACTGATAGTAGCGATCAACTCTTTTTTCTTTTTTTTCTCATATTTTTCAAATGCAACTCAATGAGTGCAATATAGATAATTTGGGGGACAGGACATGAAACAATCCACTACATTGAAAACATCATTACTCTTCTTAGTCCTGATATTCTCGCTATTCACGCTCATTCCATTCACTCAGGCAGAGGATTCTATTGAAATTCAGACGCGGGACGTCAACACTGATTTTCTGATAAGTGCGAATTACAAGACGCTTTCCATTTGCGAATGCGCGACATTGACTGAAACGCTCACCATATCAAACCCTGGCTCGTATCCGATCAGCATCCACCTTGATACTGAAAATGGTTATGTTCGTTTTTCCCAGAAAGACGTCACTCTGGAAGCTGGACAAACGAAGCGTGTTGTAGCGTACGTCAAAGCACCATGCGATGCACCGAGCAAAGATACTATTGTCATCAAAGCGACATCTTCTCTTGGCAAGACAAAAGCATTCACGCAGACTGTCAAGTTCTCTAACTGCCAGAACCTGCAGGCAGGTGTGTATGATCGCACGATCAACGCAAGTGTCTGCCAGCCGTTCTCGACATCATTCTCTGTGAGAAACACTGGCTCTTTCAGGGAAACCTATGAGATCACTCCACATGACTTCACTGACAATATACAATTGAGTTCTCGTAAAATAACTCTCAATCCAGGTCAATCGGAAGATGTATTTGTCTATTATAAGCTCCCTTGCGATATTTACGGACAACACGATGTCAGATATACCGTTCGCGCAGTGAATAACGATCGTATGGTCACACTTCTCCAGACCTTGATTATTGCTCAAGACTATGACTTCTCACTGCAGCTCCCTTCTGATATGGCTGTCTGTCAAGAGGACGTCTCTTCAAATGCGTACCGGTTCGTTCTTACAAACAACAACAATTTCACGGACACATTCAGGCTTGACACTGATTTCCCTTCCTTCGCTGAGGAAGATGGTTTGCCTGTCCTTCGTGATCTTGTTCCTGAAACTCTGACACTTGAATCGGGAGAATCGTATGTGCAGAACCTTTCATTCACTTCACTTACTGATGTTGAGCAAGGTATTTACCCGATCAGTATCACTGCTGTTTCTGTCAATGGAGAAGTTTCTCAGCAAGTAGACGCTAACATCTCTGTCTCTGACTGTCACAATGGTGAACTCTTCTTGCCTGACACTCCGAAGAAGTTCTACACTTGTGCAGGTGATGCATTTGCCAAAGAACTCGTTATCAAGAACATCGGTTCCAAAGATAGTGATTTTGAGCTGCTCATGACAGCACCTGACTTCATGACGCTCTCTGATGATAAAGTCTCTGTTGACGCTGGTGAGAATGAGTCTGAATGGATTTATTATGATATTCCTGATAATCGCTCATACAAATATCCTATTGACATCGATCTTTATGGTCGTGGTGGTGATCTGGATGCGACCGGCTTCAAGCTCTTTGTGGATAGCAAAGAGGAATGTTTTGCTAGTGAGATCGACGGCATCTCTCAGGACTTGTTGTTCACCGAAAAGAACGTAACGCTCTCCATGGAGAATCTCGGTACTCGCCATGGCATCTACGAGATTGAACTCCTGAACGCAACTGATGCTCTCGAACTCAATGTTGATGAGATCGCTCTCGGTGCCACTGAAGAGAAATCCTTCATCGTGACAGTTGTTAAGGATGAATTGCTTGGTATCAACGAAACTGATAAGGATCTTATCGGCACGTCCTTTTCTAAGACACTGATGGTTACGCACGAGGATTCCGGCTTTACCCAGTATGTCTCTCTTGAGATTGAGATTGTCGATTATTCCATCTGGCAGAAATCATGGATGTTTATTAAAGCGCAATCTGCATGCACGATCGTCTTTGGAGCATTGGCTTTGGCCTTCTTGATATCCTTGATCGTGATGATCGTTCGTATCGCTTCATCGAATAGGCATTTCTCCGTGAAATGGCCTGTTCTCATCTGGGGTCTGGCTCTGGTAGTTGTCGCTTTCGTAGTTGTCAGCTTCATGTATGGTCTGCCATCCGAAGGCACGTTCTACACGCAGTACAATCTCTCCTCTGAGAGTTTCGATCACATCCTGATGGAAGAGGACACTGTCAGGATGATTGATTTTGATGAGTATTTCTTCGATCCTGATGATAACATCGAGACGTACGGTGTGCGAGGTGTCAATGAATCCGTGATGGAATTCTCTATCAACGAATCGCACTTGACGCTCCGACCGGTGGAAGACTGGAATGGTGTTACTACTCTCGAGCTCTTTGTTATTGACGAGTTCAACGAGACTGCTGAAAGCGGTCCTATCGTTGTGGAAGTGCTTCCTGTCGAGGATCACTCGGTAGTCAGCTTCTTCAAAGCTGGTTGCGTGCACTTCAGCGTGGGTATGCTACTGCTTATCGTTCTGGCGATTTTTTTCGCAGCTTCAATGAGACCTAAGTCTCGAAATAAGAAGCGTTCTTCAAGACCTAACTCCAGACGGGTCATTGCTTCAAAGAAATCCTCTTCGCGCAAAAAAGCTTCTTCCAAAAAGAAGAAAGCTGCTAAGAAGACAACGAAGAAATCCTCGTCCCGGAGGAAATCAACGACTAAGAAGAAACCTGCTTCAAAGAAGTCTACAATGAAGAAAAAATCAAGCAAGAAGAAAACCGTTTCGAAAAAATATTCCTCAGAAACGAAGGACTCTTCCTCTAAAAAATCACCATCCAAGAAATCGACCGTACAGAAACCAGAATCAGGTTCTTCGAGTTCTGACGCGTAAGAAGCTTCTTGAGATTTTTTTTACCTTCTTATTCTTTTTATACTAACACGACATCTTCATCGTTTTTCAATCCGTAGATGCACGTGTAATTCCACAATCCACCTTTCCACTTGACCACTCGTGTGGAGAACCCTGCTTCTCGGAAGATCTTCTGCAGCTCTTCGATATCAGCGATCCATCCTGAATTAGGCAGTAATCCGAAGAAATAATCCGAATATTCCACCATGCAGATCTTACCGTTCTCAGGCAGTATTGCGGCCATATCCTTTGCTATCTGTTTCATGTTCTGGATATGATCCATCACTCCCATGGAGAAAATGACATCCACTTGAGGAATATCAGGATGCACTCTGCTGATCATATGCTCGTCATGGAGTGCTACGATGTGCATATGGTGTTTGCGCTCTGCTCGTTTCTTGAGGAGTTTGATGTTCGCTTTCGCGAAATCAATAGCATAGATCTTACCACGTGGACCTGTTCGTTTTGCGAGTTCCATCGTGAGTGTTCCAACTGACGCTCCAACTTCAAGCACTCTCTTTCCTTCAAGACTTCCGAACATCATGGCTATTTTTCTTCTCATCCATTTCGGGAAGAAGATGTTCTCGAAATAATAGCTCAGTGTGGAAACCTTCTCATAGATTTTCTTTGTCGCTTCAGGATTATAATTGAGGACGAGAATCATATAGAGCGGAATACCTACTCCTATCAGCGTGATAGCTTTATACAACACATGGAATTCTCTTGTCACATAAAAGTACGCAGTTCCCATGATAAGGAATATCACTACTGTCGCTATCGGTCCGAAATTACCGAATGGTGCTTTGTAATGCGGCTTTGCGTACGGGTATTTCTTCCTGATGACAGGCAGTGCCAGTACCGTCACTGCCAGTATGAAGAGTACCAGTACTATGAAGACTTCGTGCACGAGCAGGTACGGGTCATGGTGTCCCATCATGTAGAGCACGAAGAGGAATACGGTGAACAGCGTGATCGCTATTGTCTGGAAGATGATGGCATTCTCCGGCGTTTTCGTTTTCTTGTTGATCTTTCCGAGCTGCTTGAGTGTCAGCTTATCCTCTGCAAGACTGAGAACTACCCTTGGGCCTGTGACCATCCACGAGACTGCTGGTGCTATGATGAAGATTGCCGATCCGATGTTGAGTATGGGAACCATCGCTCCTTGCCAGATGATGCTAATGATATTCTTGTAAGGGATGGTCGCTCCAGCATACTGTTCAATGCTATACACACCAATGGATCCTAATGTGTAGATCGCCATGACAGCTCCTACTGTGATGATCGCTCTCATGAGTGCTTTCGGCACTGTCTTTCCAGGATTCTTCGTTTCTTTAGAGAGGAATGTGACTTGCTCCATTCCCATGAACGCTTCTGAGATCATGAACAATGTCGCGAACAGGAAGATCGCATTCGTCCCCAACCCTTCATGTATGAAAAAGGGCTTGAAATTCGCAAAATTGAAATTGCTTGAGAGTGAAGCTCCGCTCTGTAGTATTTCCGGCAGGTTGATGAAAAACGGTATGATCTGGAGTGCCAGCACGCTGATCGTGATGAGTGCCAGGATGATAAGAACAATACTGCTCAGATCCATTCCCATGAACACGACCAGATTCAATATGATGATAAACGCGATACCGATGATGAGTTTTGTGAGATACGATATTCCTCCGTGCGGATACAGATATTCGAGCGCCCAGACGACCGCGAGGCTTGAGACGATGTTTCCTGCAATCCACGATGTCCAACCTACGAGGAATGCTGTGAAATGACCGAACGCTTTTTTTGCGAACAAATAGACATCACCCACTGTGGGAAATGTAGAGATGAGTTCTGAGAGACACATCGCTATATAGATTCCGATGAGAATCACACCGATCCAAGGCAGTAATGAGGAAGGTCCAGTTTTCTGGATCGCGATTCCTGGGAGGTATGTAAGTGAACTGGCGAAAATCGCGTTGAGTGCGATGAGAAAGAGAGCTCCAACACCCAGTGTTCGTTTCAGCGTCGTCTTATTGCCCTTATCCTCTTTATTGAGGATGTTCGCTAGTGCGTTGCCCGTGTGTCTCACCCACCTCTTTTCAAAAAGATACTTTTATGACTAGCACAGCGTGATTTATTTATAAACTCTTCGCTAGACCATGAATAAAAGAATAAAAAAGAAAAGATCGTCACTTCTTTTTCCCTTCATACATGCCTGTCCTGTAGGCGAAGTATCCTATCACTATCGCTCCGAGAAGTGCTATGAGTGCAGGCATTTTCAGGGACAAGAGTCCTTCTTCTGAAGAATTGCCATTATCAACAGTGATCTCAAGACTTCCATCATTGACCATCACTTCATCGTTATAGATCCCTCTCACTTCCGCATCGAGGATGTATTTCTTCGCGTTTGCATCTTCATCAACTGTGAATGTTAACACTGCCTCTCCCTCGTCGCCTGGTTTGAGGTGTCCTATGAAATCGCTTTTCTCAGAGAATTCGAGCGGTTGTGATGCTTCCTTGTATGCTCGCAGTGATACGCTGTCAGCTTCTTTCGTTCCGGTATTTTTCACCGTCACATACATGCTCACTTCAGATCCTGATGTAATCTGATCTTTCGTGAACTTCGCATCTGTAATCTCGAATTTCGGTCGTCCATGAATAGGAATCTCGACAGGGATATCAATTGTCTTATATTCGCTTTTCCCGTTCTCATTCTCATCCTTGTAGTTGAGCGTGAGTGTGGTATTATGCGTTCCTTCATCAACTCCATTGTCGATATCAACATAGAACGTTGCTGTCTTACTGCCGCCTGCACTCAAAGTACCGAGTGTTGCTCTTGTCGAATACCCGTACGTCGCTTCAAATCCGGCGGGTAGTTTCAGCTCGACCACTGTGTTTTCCGCACTTTCATCACCGATGTTTTCTATTGCGATATCCAGCTTGTTCTCTTCACTATCATCGTAGAGTTTCAGTGGCGAACTCTTGAGCTCTCCCAATATGAACGTTGGTTCTTTCTCTTCATCCACCCGTAATGTGAATTCTCGTGTGAGGGTGAACTCCTCTGTTTTCATCTCGAGAGGTATATTGTACTCTCCTTTCTTGGCATCTTCGTCTATGATAACCTTGTAATAAAGGATGTAGTATTCCTCTTCATAAGCATATCCTGCCCAATCCCCTATGGTCTTCACAGGTCTGTCCGTACCATCGAATCTTATGGGGAATGTTTCTGACAAGTTGAATGTGATGTCTTTGAATTCCCCTTCACCTAATTTCTCCACCTTGAATCTGAGTTCTGCGTATTCTCCCGGCTCTGCAGGATCAGGATCCTGATTGAGGAGTGTGAGTCGAAGCTGGTCGCTTTCCTGTATTCCCATTACTGGTGTCGTTGCAATCGTTATCGCGAGTATTGTCATCATGAAAAATAGTGTTATTGATTTGTTTCTTGTATTCATCATGTATCACCTTTTTTTATTGGTAAGTATTCAAGCTCTGGCTGCTTTCATCGATTTCGTCTCGAAAACAGTATAATATAATACCAGTAATCCTGGAATCAGTATCAGTGCAGCGAAGTAACATCCTGCCACGCCGTAACTCATGATCTCTCCCATCTCAGCGAGGAATGTGATCTTACCGAGACCCATTGCCTTGAATCCGATTATCGCCGCAATCGTTGTCGTTGTCATCGGTTTGAAGACTGCGTTGAGTGTCTTTCTCATTGATGTTTCTATATGTTCCGTTCTCATCTCTTGTCTGAATCGTGTCACTATTTGGATGCCGAAATCGATTCCGATTCCCATGATCATAGAGATGACTCCTGACGTTGTTGATGAGAGGTTTATCCCTATCAGTCCCAGATATCCCATTGTCAGGATGACACCCATCCCTATAGTGACAAGTGGCACGGCCGCGAACCGTACGGATCTGAAAACAAGGAGTAGGACGATCACTATTCCTATCAGCGAGAACATTGATGTCTTGCTCATATCTCCGCCGATAGATTCCATTATCGCTGCTTGCGCAAGAACCTCTCCCGCTGGCTTGATGATTACTCCTTCTGGTGGGATTACCTGGCTTGTTGTTTCCTGAAGATCCTTGAATAGTTCTGCGCTGTCATAATCACTATCCAGCATGAGTGTCATCATTACCATACTATAATCATCGCTATAGTATGACTTTGCTTGCGGTGTCGCTTCTATCGTATCGATCGCTTCACGGTATGTTTTCGGTAACACTCCGTCGTTCGCTCGCTCAAGCGCTTCCAGCGGGCTGTTGATGTTTTGCACGTTTTCCACTGTCATCAGGAGCGCTTCAAGCACTTCCATCTTTTCAAGCACTGCCGGATCCCTGATGTCATCTATTCCGTACGGCTCTTCCTGTTCCAGCATGAACACTATCTTTGCTGAATCCGATCCTCCGAACTTGCTTTCTATCGTATCGAACGCTTCGATGACAGGAACATTATCCGGAAGCGCATCCTGATTGCTTGCTGTCACAGTATCGACTTGTTGTGAGAGGACGAGAAATACTCCTGTGAGTATGATGGCGATGATGATCATGATCCACGGATACTTGACGACGAATGAAGCGTACTTGTCGATGGTCGGGTTCGTCCTCTTTTTCTGTTTCATCCTCGCACCTCGTGTCGCTCTTTCTTATTCTTATACTTGTGATACTTCCTGTGTGTTATCGCATACGTGATGTTCTCTTGGGTGACAAACACTGTCGGAGCAAGGAGTATTGCAGCAACCAGGCAATAGAAGATGCCTAGGCCCAGACTTTGTCCGAGGTGTTGTAGCATCGGCATGATAGAAATGGTGAGTGCCAGGAATCCTACTATCGTCGTTGTTCCTGAACCGAGCATCGCGCTTCCGACACTAGGCACTGCTCTCACCAGTGACTCTTCCTGATTCGCTCCGTTCTCTCTTTCCTCCATGTATCTCGTGCGTATGAACACGCCATACTCGACTCCTAACCCGAGTAGCATCGCTCCCAGTCCGGCTGTCGCTACTGAAATCTTGATGCCGAGCCACCCTAGTGTTCCGAGCGTCCAGATGATGCCCATCGACAATGGTATGAATATGAGCACGCTGCTTGTCACGGATCGTTCAATGATGATGAGGAGTATGAAGATGATTCCTGCTGCGATAAGAAGTGTATTGACCGAATCCTGTTTGAGAAAATCCATCATAGTCTGTAGCACTGAAGGGTTTCCTGTCACGGTAACGTTGACTCCAGGTGGTATCTGCTGCGTATCGACATTCCTTTGGATGACTTCTTCCAGCTCGTTGAGCTTCTTCTCGTCAGAACCGACATCTGCACTGACGACCATCATCGTCGCTGTCAGATCATCGCTGAACAATTCTTCCAGTTCAGGATGTTGATCAAGCACGTTGTTGATGGTCTCTTCAGTCAGATAGTCGTCAGGGACTGCTGAGAACGCCGACCCTGCTGACATGATCGTGTTGACAAGACTTTCTTTTGCTAGTGAGTTATGCAGTGAAGTGACGAACCGTATCACGTCCGGATCCCTGATGTCTTCGAGCTCCAGATTGGTCTTCGTATTCTGATCAAGCTCTATGAGTATCAGTACTGAATCCTGTCCGCCGTACGTGTTCGAGATCAGGTCATTCAACTTGTAGATGGGCATATCTTGTGGCATCTCGTTATTGATGTCCGATTCGAATTCTATCTTGGTCAGTCCTATACCGAGAATGAGTGTTAGTAATATGAAGAACACTAGTATTTTCCTGTTATGGTGTATCTGTAAACGTGCTATTCTTGCTAGTCCTTTCTCAAGTAGTGATGGTTCGCGTTGTCGCCGTCCTCGCTTTGTCGCTGTCTTCTTTTTCAGTTACGCTCACCCAACTCTTTGTTCATGTGCTTATGCGCATCAAGGATACTCTTCACTTCTTTTCTCATCTCCTTGAGTTTCTTCTTCTCTTCACTTCGCTCTTCCAGTTCTGCTTCCATCTCTTTGAGCTCTTCATAGTGTCGCTTCATCACATTGATCTTTTGTTGTATATGTATACTCATCACTTCTGTCAATGAATGTTTCGTGTAGAGGAATAACTCTCTGCTTCCTGGCTTCGAATACTTCTGTATGATGCCTGCATGCACCATCTCTTTTGCCTTATTGCTCACTGATGCGAGGCAGAGATTGGTTAGTTCTGCTATCCGTTTGAGACTGATAGGCTCTTCAGCAAGATAGATTGTCATGAATATCTTCTGCAATGTGGCTTCAGGGAACATGACAGCGGAACTTCCGTCGATAGCTTCAAGGATATTCTCGTATGATTCCATGGCAGGCACCAACATCATCATTTATTATTTTTAAATGTTATGAATAAAAAAATGTTTTTTCCCCATATATGGTTGTCTTTTTAGAGGAGAGACATTCCTGTGGTAATATTTAAATACAGGTTAGTGGCTGGTCTTGTATCATCATGGCTTCTGATGGCAAACTCTCATTCACTGTTATCCTTCTCATCACTATCAACAGTATCATGGGAACAGGCATCTTCTTCCTGCCTGCAGTCGGTGCTCGCGAAGCTGGACTCTTCTCGATTCTCGCATGGGTTATCATG
>JBNJHD010000021.1:11792-15500 GCA_051819805.1 Nanobdellota archaeon | reverse complement strand
ATTCAAGAATCCGGAAGAAGCGATGATCAGCTGGGTCGGAACGATATACCATGATAAGAATGATGTACGCAAAGTATTGTATACGCTCTCTGATGTGGGAGCTGATATGTGGAATGGTTATGAGATCAAGCGATATCAAAATCAGACTCAACTGCTCAAAGGACTGGCCCACGACATCAGAGAGTACGATCCGTTGACACTCAGCGCATATAATAATAAGTTCGATTTTATCAATCTCAATGAAGAAAGGACGTTCGAGATAGGGATCAATAAGAACACGCCCGTGCATGAAGCGACGACCAAGTTCTTCGAACGGATAGCGACAACAGGACGATTACTCGTCGATAGATTACGATGGGCGCAGATAGCATACCAATACCTACCCAATAAGAAGCTCAACCTCATTGGAAAAGAAGTGCTAGGTACGCAGGGTTTCGATAAGTCAATAACGTATGCGCAAATGGAGAAGCTGGAACGGATAGCGCTGTTCGATGATGATCCTAAGAAACGATGTGAAGCAGCACAAACCATAGCGACATACACGACTGAAGATGTTGATGTTCTCATCGATATACATAATAGTCAGGAATTCAGATGGTCGCTTGATTTTGCCGCACGGATGGCTGACAAGAACAATCTGCCACTAGAACTCCTGCTCTATTCCCCACGAGCGCTACAGAAACGACAGGAACTCGATTTCTTCAAGAAAAACAAGATCTATAGGAATGAGTTTCTCAAAAAAAAAGGTGCACGAAAAGAATACTCGCAAGCGAAACAACGATTCAGAGAATACCTGTCTTCATTGACAGAGCTGCACACGCAACCAGGAGTGTATAATGATGTCAAGCTCATACAAGTGAATTATGCGAAGGCGTTGAAAAAAGAATTATTCAACATCTATCCCAATGCCAAGCATCTGCTTGATATGAAGCCAGAAACTCCTTTCCAACAGGAATTCATCACGAATTTTCTCAACAGCTCCTGTGATTGGATTATAGCTGATTATATGACGATAAAAAAGAGAGAGGAAAAGATACTGAAGAGAAAAAACAAGATAGGAATCTCTGGAGGGACCGAGTACAAGTATCAGGATATCATAAAACAGCAAAACGACTCTCATTTCAGGAAGGAAACGATCGAACAGGCGATGATGCTCGCGCAGCAAGATGGAAGGAATCCCGATAGTGAGGAAGTCAAGGATCTTCTCAAAGAGATGTATTGGCACAAGCGACATAAGGGTAGGTTCTACGCACAATACAAGACAAACGCGAACACGATAGAACGAAAGCTCAGGGAGTTGAACACGACGATCAAGCACAGGCTTAACGTGTACGGACTGGAACGGATACACCAAGAAGGACCATACATCTATGTGAAAGGAGATAACAAGAACTTTGAGAAAGAGTATCCAGCACGTGTCATCACCACATTCGACAAGGTATATGTCAGCGAGGACTTTGAAGAGAATGAGCATAAGAACGTGAAAGAAGGGAAGCGAAAACTCTATTATAAGAGATACGGGTTCTATAAGGGAGTGAAGATAAAAGGTGATGAACCGACGCATAACCTGACACTCCATGAGATAAAGACATACAAAGGATTTCTCGATAACGTGTTTGCAGAACGTTACGAGGATGCAGTGAGTCACATCGCAAGGCAGCAATTGAAGGTCGATCTCGAGCAGATAGCAAATGATAATCTTGTCATGATGACAAAGAAAAAACAACAAGGAGATAGGGACAGGTATAAGGCATTCGAGGATAGTGATATTATATATTTCTACGAAGATGCAGCTAATAAGGACGAGTTTCCCATTGACGAACACACAGGACGACCGTACGAGACGATGAGCATACACATGAAGGAACGACCCATCTATATCATGAACAAGCAAGAGCTCAGACCCGACTGGCATTTCTATGAACAAAGGCATAAACGGATCATCTACAACCTGGCATTCCACACGATCGGAAAAGACAACTTTCTCGACGTACTCCAAGAAACATGGAAACAAACATTATTCAGAGAACAAGCCGTCAGAAAGGCAGCTGATAAATTAAGAGCTCACGAGTATTGAAGGCAAACTTCTCTTTCACAATTCTTAAAAACAAGGATCTCAACCATAGAACTACCGAGGTGGTTAGACTGCAGAAAATAACAATGTTAGCTTTTGGATTATTAATAATAACTACAATCGTTCTCAGCGGATGCTCAAGTTCATCTACAGGCCGTCAAGCGACCCAGGAAGAAGTTCAGCTTGCCAAATGCCTGACTGAAGAAGGATTCTCGATGTATGGTGCTGACTGGTGTCCGCATTGCAACGAACAAAAAGAACGATTCGGAACAGCATTCAAGCATATCGACTATGTTGACTGTGAAGTACAAAAAAGTGAGTGCAATGTCGCAAGTGTTCAAGGGATACCTATGTGGACTGATGGGGAGAAGCGAGTAACAGGAGCACAATCACACGAGCGATTAGCACAGATTTCAGGATGCGAATACAATCCGCAAAACGATAATTCTTGATCATAAAGATTTTTTTTGTTTTGTTATAAATAGATTAAATGAAAGTATTCAACGATACGAAGGTGATAACTATGGTAAAATTGAATGAGAAAGCACCGGAATTCAAAGCGCAAGCGTACACTGACAATACATTCAAGGAAGTCTCACTGGAAGAGTATAAGGGCAAGTTCATCGTCATGTTCTTCTACCCGGCAGACTTCACGTTCGTCTGCCCGACAGAGCTAGAAGACATGGCAGACCATTATGATGAGATACAGAAGCTCGGCACGGAAGTCCTCTCAGTATCGACAGACACGCACTTCGTCCACAAGGCATGGCATGATAACAGTGATGCGATCGGCAAGATACAATTCCCCATGCTCGGCGACCCACTCCATAAGATCTCAACAGCATACAATGTGCTACGGGATGAAGAAGGACTCGCAGACAGGGCAACCATCATCATCGATCCTGATGGGATAGTCAAAGCCATAGAAGTTACTGACGAGCCCATCGGTCGTAACGCGAAAGAACTTATACGGAAACTGCAAGCCCTCAAGCATGCACGTGAGAATCCAGGACAAGCATGTCCTGCAAAGTGGAATCCAGGTGATGATACGCTCAAGCCAGGCATTGATCTGGTCGGAAAAATCTGAAAAAAGACACGCATCACACTCATATGAGAGGTTGACAACCATGACACTAACAATCGGAGAGAAAGCACCGGAATTCTGTCTTGAGAATAAAGCTTGATGAGAATAAGAAGATCGTCAAGATCTATCTAAAGGTCAAGCCGCAGACGCATCCACAAGAAGTGCTGGATAATATCAAAGAACTCAACAAATAGAATTTTATTTTTTATTATTGTTCATTCCTTCTGCTTTTTCTTGAATCAATACGAGAAACAGAGATCACAACCCCGGAAATTCGAATTTCCGAGGGAGTGATACGGCAGTGTTCACTTGCAGAGGTGTGTTAATTGATAAGGATATAGCGGGAAAAAGATAATAAAAAAACCGTGGCCACCGGGCATGATGACCACGGATTGTTGCGGTGTGTTGTGAGGTGTTGTTAGGGCGTTTCAAGGTGAGGCACACCAAGAAAAGAGCCTGTAACAGTAATAATGATCAGTGCGAACACCAATCGTTTCATATTGTCATTGCATTCCAGTCAGCCAAGAGTTTTAGGAAAAACTCTTGTCTA
>JBNJHD010000021.1:0-11540 GCA_051819805.1 Nanobdellota archaeon | reverse complement strand
TCATTGCATTCCAGTCAGCCAAGAGTTTTAGGAAAAACTCTTGTCTAAATTGTCATTGCATTCCAGTCAGCCAAGAGTTTTAGGAAAAACTCTTGTCTAAATTGTCATTGCATTCCAGTCAGCCAAGAGTTTTAGGAAAAACTCTTGTCTATATCCTCATAGTAGCCCGAGAGAAATGCTGCTTCTTCAAAGCTCAATTCATCATTATACAACAAGTCCTCGACGAAAGCTTCGTCACGCATCAAACCTTCCGAAAATGAATCACCACCATAAACATGCTTAGCATCATATTCAACCATTTTGAAATCCCCCCCTTTCAACAACACAAAGATATGCATCGCACTTTTGCATTGCATAACTATTATATGTGCACACTACTATTTAAATATTTCTATTGTGCATTGCATATATGCATTGCATAAGCAAAACATTTAAATAATAGTTTTCAACAATCATTATCCAGGCCATGACTGAATACATAAAAATATTACAGGAACTACAACTAATTCTCAAAAACAGTTCAACACCATTGACAGTACAACAACTATCAAAAGAGATAGGTATCAATAGGAACGCAGTCGCCAAATATATGGATATCCTGACAATTACAGGCCAAGCGGAAATGAAAAAAATAGGCCCTGCAAAACTTTTCACACTGGCAAAACGAATACCTATCACGAACATGATGAACTTGGCAAAAGATGTATTCATGGTAATAGATGAGAAAACAAGAGTTATCGATATAAACAACAGCATTTCAAAAGTCCTTGAAATATCAAAAGAAAAATTCATAGGACAAAAAGTCACTGTCTTCAGAGAGAAATATGGTGTAGAACTCGATAGCGAAAAAGGAAAAGAAGCCATCAATAAAGCACTGGAAGGAAAAGAAACAGTTCTTGAATTCCCAATAGGATATAATGATAAAAAGCGCTATTTCGAAGCGAAGTTCATCCCGACAACACTCAATAATGGAGCAAATGGTGCAACGATAATCCTTGAAGATATAACTGAACAGAAAAAGATAGAAGAAGAGCGAGAAGATGCGCTTGAAAAATTAAAAAAGACAAACGAAGAACTTGAAGAAGAACGAAACTTATTCATACAAGGACCGGTAGCGCTGTTCAAGTATCGTAATGAAGATAACTGGCCGGTCGAATACGCCTCAGAGAATGTGAAAGAAATTTTCGGACATACTCCTGAAGAGTTCAAAGAAGATAAGGTGCAATATATCGATCTCATCCACGACGATGATTTCGAAATGGTTTCTAAGGAGGCACGAAAGTTCGATAAAAAAGGAGTCAGACATTTCACACACAGCCCATATCGCATAAAGCGAAAGGATGGCAGTGTCCACTGGGTAAGTGTTAATACTCAAATCGTCAGGAACGACGATAATTCCATTTCCCACTATCTCTGTTACATAATCGATATCACGAAATCAAAAAAAAGAGAATAACTGAATTCTAAGCATCGGAAGCAACGACATCCTCGTCAGCATCATGTTCTTTAGTGAATACTCCATACATGACAACAAGAAAATTAAAAATAGCGTGAGTGAGAGTAATAAGGATGAGATTAGGTGCAGTGATGTAAATCAGAGCAAACAGGATCCCTGATAAGAATGTGCCAAAAAGCACTTGAGGATTGACCGAATAGATGATGTGGATAAACGTGAAAATCGCTGCGTTAAAGAGAACGACAAGAACAGGAGAGGATATGAAATCTTGAAGCTCAACGATGAAAAATCCTCTGAAGACAAGCTCTTGGAAAAAACTAGCGATAAGAAAGAAATACTTGAAATGAGAATCCTTCCACCACCCTTTCTGTGGCTTCGCCCCGTAATGACGGGCAAGAAGCACAATAAAGATTGTTCCTGCAACCAGATATATAAGATATTCAGGAAGTGCAGTCAATATGTTGTCAAAACGAATCCCTAAACGTTCCAAAGACCAACCTTCATAGATGATAAACCCAACCATTAAAGCAACGACTGCAGCCATTGTCTTGAACCGGTGCTTGTAAGGAATTACTTTGAAATAAATGAGAAGGACAGGTATGACTATGAGAACCAGAAGTTCGATGATGAGAGGAACAACCATATGCACAACGACAGCAGCCACTTATTTTTAAATCTAGCGTTAGAATAGTCAATCAAGACGACTGAGAAGATAATCCGTGTTGCTCCGAATAGAGGAGTGGGAAGGAGAATTCATATATGCATACATGAGATTATCCATCCCTTTCGATTCATTTCCTTCAGCCAGTTGATCACGACCGATCATGTACGAATACATCCTCGTGAGATACGAGGTCTTTTCACAAGCGATGGCAGGATGCTCATCCATCAAGTACTTACCAAAATTTATTATCGATTCCTGTAACGCGACTTTCTGTTCAGGGGTTGATGCTCGAGACATGTCATTGATAGTCCTGTAAATAAGATTCCAAGACAGTTTCCTAGACAGATGCTCTTTAAATGAGTGTAGAGAAGAACTCGTGTCAAGCATAGTCATATACATCGAGACAGTATCGACATAGGATCGGGTTTCACGAGGCAGATCTGCACGAAGAGCCTTATAGTCAGGTCCGTACCGATTAATGAGCTTATCGAGTTTCGTAATCCCAGCGTTGTGTTTTGCAGCCGTGAACGAAACATCTCCTTCAAAGAATTCGAGACTTTCCTTAAGACAGAATACACCACTTCGGATGTTCTGCTTTGCTCCTTCATCTGTAGGCTGAAGGGATGACTCGACATCAAGAAGAGGAACGTGCTCGTATCCGTCATGGAACCTACCGTGAAACTCATGCTCTTGGTTACCCTGACGAATACCTATAGGAAGGAACTGGAATACTCCTTTTGCATCATCAACCGAAGAGATGATTTTCCCTTCATAATCAGTCTGACGGACAAGTGATTCAGTAGCAGCTATAGCAAGGGATGCATGAAACAATGTATCAAAAGAACTATGCTCGTTATTGAATGTAGAATATTCCTTTGCGAACTCACGGATGGTGTTGATGTTCTCATCAAGTTGTTCCTGATACAGATTATAAGCAAAGACCAACTCATTCTCTGTTGAAAAATCAGTGCGGAGGAACTTTGCGGATGAAGGACCAGCATAGTCTTTCAAAAAAGATTCGTGAAACGAAATGAAATCAGCATCATTTGAAGGGAGCGTGTCTTTAATAGTGGAATAGTCATGATCAGGTTTGACGAACAGATTACCAGCGCCGAACAAACCATCAAGATGTCCAGAGGACGAACTATATGAAAAAAGATTCTCTCCAGCTGTGAATCGTAAAGACATATACATTGAAGAAACGGCCAATAGAGGAAAAAGAATGTACGATCTCAAAGTGGATTTTGCAGGCAGTTGTTTCGAGCGAACAACGATGCGAGACTTATGGAACATAGAAGAGTATCTAGGAGACGTATTCCTGACAAGATCCTTCAATTTTCCATGTGTGATCATTTTCGTCGTTATCCATTACTATCAAACCAACACTATGCCCGCACCGACCATAGTAGTCACTTCGTGCGAGTGTCGTTTTTAAATGAGAGACAGCGGGGTCATATCCTTTTATTTATAAACATATCGAATATATTAGGTATATTCACCATGTAGAAGGAGTAGAGTGAGTAAGTATATTGAAGAAAGATTTAAAAATGAGAGGTACACGATAATGTTGTATGAGAGTCGTCAAACTTATCGAACAGCAACAATTCCTGTCGATCTTCCTTCTTTGCACTTGCTAGACGAATCTCTCACGAACAAAAGTTATAAGAATAAACATATTCTCTTTTTTGTTACTTGTTTATATTACTGAAAACACATACTAAAAATACACAATAAGGAGATGAACACAACGATGGTAAAACTACGATTACCCGACGGAAGCGAGAACGAATACAAAGAAGGAATTACAGGACTGGAGATCGCAACCGATATCAGCGAAGGATTGGCACGGCAAGCGATCGCTATCAAGCATAATGACAAGCTTATCGATATGAGCAGACCTATCACCGAAGACGGAACGTTCCAGATAGTGACGTTCAAGGATGAGGAAGGCGTAGAAGTATTCAAGCACTCAACAGCCCACTTGCTGGCACAAGCTGTAAAACGACTCTATCCGGATGCACTGCCTACGATAGGACCAGCTGTAAAACAAGGATTCTATTATGATTTCGATAATCTGCACATCTCACCAGAGGACTTCGAGAAGATCGAGGCCGAGATGAAAGCGATCGTCAAGGAAGCGCACCCTACAGAACGGATCGAATACAGTAACAAAGAAGAAGCGAAAAAAGCATTCTCCCACAACACGTACAAGCAAGAGATGATTGATGAGATGCCTGACAGCGAGCCAGTGACAGCGTACAAACAGGGAGAGTTCATCGATCTGTGCCGCGGACCGCATATCCCGAACACGAAGATGATCAAGGCAATCAAGCTGACAAAGATAGCAGGAGCGTACTGGCGAGGAGATGCGAACAACAAGCAACTCACAAGAGTGTATGGTATCAGTTTCCCCGATAAGAAGATGCTCAAGGAACACTTGAAAAAGCTCGAGGAAGCGGAGAAGCGAGATCATAGAAAGATCGGCAAGCAAATGGATCTCTTCTCATTCCATCCTGAAGCCCCAGGCATGCCATTCTTCCACGATAAAGGAACGTTCATCTGGAACCAGATGGCAAATTTCATGAGCGAGGAGATGCAAAAGCGGGATTATGAGATGAACAAGACTCCGATGATCCTCAATAAATCCCTCTGGTTACAGTCAGGACACTGGAATCACTATAAAGAGAACATGTATTTCACGAACATCGACGAGCAGGAATACGCTGTCAAGCCGATGAACTGCCCAGGAAATGTTTTGGTGTTCAAGTCGAACATGCACTCCTACAAGGAATTACCTATCAGGGCAGGAGAGTTCGGAGTGGTGCACAGGCACGAGTTATCAGGTGTACTCTCAGGAATGTTCAGGGTACGGTTCTTCACGCAAGATGATGCGCACGTGTTCTGCACAAGAGACCAAATAGGATATGAACTCGACGAACTAGTATCATTTATCGATAAGGTCTACACCACGTTCGGATTCGATTACACAATGGAACTATCGACTAAGCCGGAGAAAGCGATGGGAGACCAGAAACTATGGGATTTGGCAGAGCAGAAACTTGAAGAATCACTGGAAAAGACAGGAAAAGAATACACACTCAACCCGGGAGATGGTGCGTTCTACGGACCGAAGATCGATTTCCACCTTAAGGATGCACTCGGACGGACGTGGCAGTGTGGAACGATACAGCTCGATTTCCAGATGCCGGAGAAGTTTGACTTGACATACGAAGGACAGGATGGAACAAAACACCGTCCAGTCATGATCCACAGGGCAATCTACGGTAGTTTCGAACGATTCTTAGGAATCCTTGTCGAACACTATGCAGGGAAATTCCCACTATGGCTCTCGCCTAATCAGGTGCGAATCCTTCCTATCGCTGATCGGCATGCAGAGTATGCAGGTAAGCTTCGAGAGCGGATGAAAGAGAGAGGGCTTCGTGTAGAAGTCGATGATCGAAGCGAGTCGACGAAGAAGAAGGTTCGTGACGCACAGTTGCAACAGTATAATTACATTCTCGTTGTCGGAGATAAGGAGATTGAAGACGATACGGTGACTGTGAGAACGAGAAGTAATGAGATCAGAGGCACTGAAAAGGCCGATGATTTCATCAAGTCCTGTCTCGACGAGATGAACAAGAAAGGGTTTTGAATAAACCGAAAGAATTTATTTTTTTATTTACTCTCTTTTTCTTGAAGACCATTCCACAAGATTTTTAATACCATGAACCAAAAGGCAGTTCATGACAAAACGAATCCTTATCATCAACGGACATCCGATCAAAAACAGTTTCAACGATGCACTCGCAGCTAGTTATCTTAAGGGAGCGAAGAAAGCAGGGCACACTGTTGAAGAGGTGAAGCTCAGTTCTCTGAAATCCTTCGATCCGGTGCTTCGAGATGTGACGCACAAGAAGGATTCAAGCAAGAAAATCGTGAGCGAACTACAGGAGAAAGTGAAACAAGCGGATCATCTTGTTATCATCTATCCGACGTGGTGGAGTACGATGCCGGCACTACTCAAAGGATTCTTCGACAAGGTGTTTGCTGCAGGCTTCGCATTCCAGTTTACAAAGAAAAGTCCGCTGCCGAAGAAACTGCTCAAAGGAAGAAGCGCTCGTATCATCACGACGATGGACGCGCCACCGATATTCTACCGATTGATGCTTCGCAACGCCGGCGTTTACGTTCTCAAGAAAGGAATCCTTAAGTTCTGCGGATACAAGCCAGTGCGGACAAAATGGATCGGAGCAGTCAAGTTCTCCGATGAGAAGAAGAGAACGAAGTGGCTGGAAGAAGTCAAGAGTTTAGGAAAGAAAGGAAAGTAAAAATAATTATTCTTCAAGCTCTTCGACAGCTTTCTTGATATCATTGACTCTAGCAATCGATTCCCAAGTGAATGATTTCAATTCGTGACCGAAGTGACCGTAACACGCAGTCTCTGAAAAGATCGGTCGCTTGAGACCGAGGTATTCGATAATTCCTTTCGGCGTCAAAGGAAAGACTTTACGGACGGCTTTCTCGAGAAGCTCGTCACTGACTTTACCAGTACCTTTCGTATCAATATGGACTGAGATAGGATAAAAAACACCGATTGCATACGATAATTGAATGAGACACTCTTTGGCAAGACCTGCTGCCACGATGTTCTTGGCGATGTGACGAGCCATGTAGGTAGCGCTTCGATCGACTTTCGTAGCGTCTTTACCGGAGAACGCTCCACCACCGTGAGCGCCATGACCGCCATAAGTGTCAACGATTATCTTACGACCAGTAAGACCAGCATCACCCTGCGGACCACCGATGACGAAACGACCGGTCGGGTTGACAAGGAGTTCTGTTTCATCATCAAGATACTTGGCAGGAACGACTGGTTCAATGACGTAATTGAACATGTCTTCTTCAAGCTGTTTCATGTCGATGTCAGGAGCATGCTGTGTCGAGATGAGAACTGTTGATAAACGTTTAGGACTACCATTCTCATATTCAACGCTTACCTGTGCTTTGCCATCAGGACGTAAATAAGAAATCATGTTATCTTCGCGGACACGGGCGAGCTGCTTTGTAAGCTTGTGAGCAAGCTCGATAGAAAGCGGCATGAAATTAGTAGTCTCGTCAATGGCGTAGCCGAACATGATACCCTGATCACCAGCACCGATCTCACCGTCACGATCAACACCTTTAGCGATGTCACCAGATTGTTTCTCGAGATTGACAAGAACGTCACAGTGCTCGAAGTCAAAGCCATCACCTTCACCAGTGTAGCCTATACGCCTGATAGTGTCAAGAGCTATCTGTTTCGCATCGATATCAGCTTTGGAAGTAATCTCACCGAGAATGACAAGCGTGTTCGTCTTGATAGCGACTTCACAAGCCACTCTCGAATCAGGATCCTGACGTAAGCACTCGTCAAGGATCGCATCAGAAATCTGGTCGCAGACCTTGTCAGGATGCCCTTGAGTCACGCTTTCTGAAGTGAAAATATAAGATCGATTACTGTTCATATCTACCACTCTAACCACCTCAATGAATATAATAATACTATTACAACATCAAAAGAAATGTTATGCACAGTCCATATTTAAATCTATGGGCAAGAAGGTCAGTAGAAATAAGGTTGCAATACTTCTATAGTTTCATGAAAGGACGCGTATGCTTCTGAAGAATACTTTCTCAAGTCATGAAGAAGATCATTGATTTTTCTTTTTTTCCTATTGACATAAATATTATGACTTGTTTCACCGATACGATCCCTTAAAAAAGCATAAGGACCTTGAGCGTGAACACTAACTTTAAGATTCTTTTTCATATCATCATCAGAAAATCCTACTAATTCAGGATAGTATAGAACACATCCTTCTTTCTGGATCTCTTCGAGGTCAGCAGGTGCTATATAGAATTGGAATCCTTTCATCCCCCTCTTTTCAGATTTGTAATGGTTATCATCTTCAGAAGAATAATACGAGGTGAATAATGGTGATTTGCAAAAGAAGTTTTTCATTTCAGATGCTGCAACACTATTATATGAGGGATGATCTACATACACGCTTTCAGATCCGCAAAACATGAATCCAGCACAATCGTCAAGAACCACTGGTTTGAAGGATTCTTTTTTCCCGTTCGATTCCTTAGCAAGGAATTGTTTTCCTCTCTGATAAGCTATTTTTCGAGATATACTATAAGGAGTCTTTCGCCGTTGGATGCCGAACAATAAATATGCTTGAGCTTTCGAACTAGCGTTCATCACATCAATAGATGCATTTATAGGTTCAAATTCCAGCTGAGTCAATGATTCATCAAGAAAATTCGATTTCGTGTTGAAATGAGTACGAACATCATTTAATCGCTCAACGATGTAGTGAGGGTTCTTATCAGAATATTTCTTGAAGAATTGTTTGCGAGTCATTCGTTCTTTTGAAAACTGGTGATAATTCAATTCTTTAGTGAAAATATGGTTCATAGTAGAGAACTTTATCAATTCAGCTTCATTTTTAACAATGTGTCTTTGCGATACTTCACCAAGAGATCTATTGCCGTAAAAATGATGAAAGACCTTATTATAAGCGAATCCTGCAACACTATATATATTGAATAGTTTTCCTCTCAAAATAGTTTTCAGATAGTGTTGATGGTCAGGATTTTGAGTATCAATGTGTTTGGATCCATCAAGAATGATATCTGTCAAATCCTTGATGCTTTTCGGAAATAATTCTTCTTTATATCTTTCAGGAATAGCATCCAGTTCAGAATATAATTTTGGATCAAAATCTCTCATATAGAAACAGTGAAACAATACTTATTTATAAAAATATCTTATGAAGAACTACTTACTAGTAGTATTTAAAAATGAGTTTGAATAAGAAAGAAAATAAAAAAAGAGCGAACACTCACTCCTTCTCCTCTTTTGGAGCGAGAGCGATGCCAAGCTTGATACCATTATCTAGTTCGACGTCCTCAGCAGCTTCATAGACGATCTCTTCAGCACTTGTCGTCATAGCGATGTCGCTTTCCACCGACTTGATAAGTTCTTTCTGCTTATCATCAGCGTCGATGACGAGCCGAGTGACAGGTTGCTTCTGGCTGACCTGCTCGGTGTTTTTCTCCTGCCTGACAGCAGCGATGATGTCACAAGCAAGAGCAGCCGCTTTCTCATCATCCTCGGAAATGAAGGATTCATCAACAGTTGGCCATGTTGACGTGTGAATGCTAGCAGGGGACAGGGAACCGTGTCCTGTGTTCTGACTCTGCTGTGCAGCTGAACTGTGGTCAGCGTCCAGCTTGGCAGCTGTGCTGTGGTCTGCATCCAGTGTACTGTCCAGCTGTTTGATCTTCCATGAATAGATCTCTTCTGTGACGAACGGCAGGTACGGCGCGAAGATCTTGAGCACGCGCTCGAGAACATACACTAATGTCATCTGACCAGCAGCTCTCGAATCAGCACCATGAATTTCCGGTTTGTACAAGCGATCCTTGACCATCTCAAGATAATAGTCACAGAACTCGTGCCAGAAGAACTGCTCAACAGCGACACGCGCTTTGGAGAATTCATACTCTTCAAGACGCTCTGTCGCTTCACGGACTACCTTGTTGATGCGGGAGACCATCCAGCGATCAACAGCAGGCAGCTTGTTATAGTCGAAGCCGCCTTCAAAGTCGTCAAGGTGCAGGTGGGCGAACTTGGACGCGTTAAACAGTTTCGTGATCGTCTTCTTTGCTGTTTGCAAGTATTTCTCGTGGAACGGAATGTCATCTCCTAGCTTGACAGCTGAAGCAGAGTGACGGACAGCGTCAGCACCATACATATTCATGATCTTAGCCGGATCGACAGTGTTCCCTTTGCTCTTTGACATCTTCTTACCATGCTTGTCAAGGACAAAGCCGGAAACCATGACGTTCTCCCACGGGATAGAGTTGAGGTTGTATTTGGATTTGAGAATCGTATAGAATGCCCATGTACGGATGATATCGTGAGCCTGAAGGCGAAGCGTCATAGGAAACGCCTTCTTGAATTCATCTTCAGGAGTCTTGCCCCAATCAAGAGCGATCTGAGGAGTGACCGAGCTTGTCGCCCAGGTATCCATGACATCCATCTCAGGAATGAGATTCTCAGGATCGCCTTCATAGGATGATGGTTTTTCTGTGATAGGATCGACAGGCAGGTCTTTCTCGTCAGCAACGACAATCCTGCCAGTATCCTTTTCATACCATATAGGGAACGGAACGCCGAAGTGACGCTGCCTTGAGATGCACCAATCCCAATTGAGATTCCTGACCCAGTGCTGATAGCGCACTTTCATATGAGAGGGATGCCACTGGATTTCATCACCAGCTTTGACAAGCTCATCCTTGTGATCCATGACATTGATGAACCACTGCGGTGTTTTCAGAAATTCTATTTCTGTAGCGCATCGATCGTGGACGTTCGTATTGTGAGTGATCTGCTTACTTCCTTTCAGAGCACCAGAGCTTTTCAGGTCATCAACAATCGCTGTTCTCGCATCAGCGATGGACATGCCTTCATACTTGTCAGCGAGCTCGTTCATCTTACCGGTCTTGGTGAAGACTGTGCGCAGGTCAAGGTCGTATTTGTGCCATTTCTCAACATCTTCCTTGTCACCGAAGGTACAGACCATCATGAGACCAGTCCCTTTCTCCTTATCAACTTCCGGATCGAACTTGACAGGGACGTCGTAATCAAATAAAGGTACTTTCGCCTTCTTGCCCTTGAGGTGAGCGTAGCGCTCGTCATCAGGATGGGCGAAGAGACCGACACAAGCAGGGAGAAGTTCCGGACGAGTGGTCGAGATGATAAGCTCATTGTCCTCTTCATCAGTAAAACTGATGTCGTGGAACATCGATTTCTTCTCTATATTCTCGAACTCCGCCTGAGCGATTGCAGTCTGGCATTTCATGCACCAGACGCTCGGTGTCTCTTTACGATATGCGAGATCCTTATGATACAAGTCAAGGAATGACTTCTGCGAGACACGGATGGAATCCTTGCTGATTGTCGAATAAGCATTGTCGAAATCAACACTCACGCCAAGATCGACCCATGGTTGGATGAACGATGGTCGTATCTCCTTGACAGTCTCATGACAGAGTTTGACAAAGTCAGGACGATCCATTGATTTGGAGCGAACCTTCTTGCTCTTCTCAATAAGATTCTCAGTCGGCAATCCGTTATCATCGGTTCCGAACGGGTAAAAAATAGTGTGACCTGTCATCCGCTTGAACCGGACGATGAAATCCCCTTGTGCATAGGAGAATGCGTGACCCATGTGCATAGCACCACTTACTGTCGGAGGCGGCGTATCAACCGAGAAGGGTTTGTCGCCCTTGATCGTCGAGACATACGTATTATTATCTTTCCAGTACGTTTTCCATTTCTTTTCGATTTCTTTGAATGTATACTTTTTA
>JBNJHD010000020.1:0-16131 GCA_051819805.1 Nanobdellota archaeon | reverse complement strand
TTCTGCTCTTATCGCTTATATCATCGCTGCCATCATCATCCCGGCTAGAGAGGATGTTGTCAAGCAACAGAAAAATAAAGCCGCAGCCAAGAAGACTGCAAAGAGAATAACCAAGAAGTCCAGCAAAAAAGCGACAAGAAAAACTAAAAGAAAGATTTGAAGCACTTCTTAATCAAGAGTTATTTATAAATAGAACATAAAGTTTAAAAAAGGATACTACGAAATAAGGAATATAATCTGTTTGGTGGTTGATTATCATGGCTGAGAATAAAAATAACGATACTGAAGAATCTTCATTTGAAAAGTACAAAAATGAAGTTGAACAAGCTGAAAATCACATGGCTAACCTTCATTGGGATGCCCTTGATGCAATCACTGATATGTATAAGAATTTCTTGAGTGGCGATATCAAGAACTTACCTGGAAAAGAAGAAGATGCGATTGATCATCTATATAATAAGCTTCATGATAATTTAAGCGAAAAATTAAATATTGATCTCTCAGGCATCAAAGGTAACAAGCACGCTTATCGTAACGCTATTGATGCACTGATTGGCACGGATCATAACAATATCAAGAATGATTTCTATAAACATGGAAGTAAATATGATACTACTCACTTCGTTCAGACTATCAATCAAGGTAAAATGCGTCACTTGCAGAAAGTTTCAGGTGCTGCTGCAGCTCACCTTGATGAATCGCATGCTGATGATATTATCAAGCATTACGGCTTGGAATCAAAAATTCCTCAGGGTTACGACCTGAACAAAGCATGGGTTGAGAACAACATTAAAGATATAGCGACATATGCTGGTTCTAATATGCTTGACAGATATCTCCAAGATACTGGTGATAAGTTATATAAGCGAAAAAAATAAGAATCAAAGTGATACGATGGTTGAAGTTATTCATGAAGAAATCCATGATGCATTGGTTGATTTGAAGTTCAAGCTATTGAATGCATTTCATTCGGCAAGCCAACATCATATGTTGGAAGGTAATGTTATCCTTTTTGATAAGATTCATTCTGACAAGATGAATTCAGATGCTTTCAAGCATCATTTGATTGAAAAATTCAAATCATCATCTATTGAAAAAATCACATCTTGCTCTGATGCGAATAAGGAAGAATTAAAAAACATATTTGCTGAACTCCTTGTTGAAGTCGAGCAATCAGTGGATACCGAAATCCAGAACAAAACCATTAATCCTATTGAATTCTTTGCAAATATTTCTGGATCGTTAGATGCCAAACTTAATTGAAACTCAGTTATAAAGAGCGTATCTGTTGTCCTCACACATGATCAGCATCAACAATTCTTCCTGTCCTGCCTTGTGCCTGTAGGTGAGCGTATCAAAATCGGTCTGTGACGCTGCGCATCTCGTTCTCGGATGCGTGTGGAGCATGATGATAGTATCTCTCGGGCATGTCTTGAAGCGGACATGACGTTGGCTCTGCTCTATTATCTCAGGATAGAAGATGTCTTTGACATGATACTCGGTGTTATTATTCCTCACATCCCCTTTCAAACAAGCACTCGTCTCAACGAGTCGTGTCAATTGTTCTGATTCATACAGACTTGCCAGAAAATCCTGCGTATCATTCTCGAAAAAAACTGTCACGCCCTTAAGTTCGAGTTTGTCAGCCACAAGTTCTTCTGAATTGAGCTGCCCTATAATCTGGTGCTCGACAGGACCTAATATCACATACACAAGCAGTATGAAAAGAAACACTCCACCAAGTCCTATCCCTAGAAGTCGTTCTGTCGTCCAACGTGGCGGCTTCTTCTCTCCAGCGTCTTCTTGTCGGATCTCTTCCTCTGCTTCCTTGAGCTTCTTGAGAAATTCTTCCTCATCAACCTTGTATCGCGGTCCCATCGTCCTATCTGTCCTCTTTCCAGAGCTTATTCCTATGAGCTTCCAGCATAAGATTACTTCCACCATTGAATTCCGCCACAGTCTGTATTATCGTATTATGTTCCTGTGCCGTGTCAAACACCGGTGCCAGTCGTTCCTTCCAGCGCTTGTCCCGCAAGAAGTGATGATCGATGATAAGAGTCTCTAGCTCTGGAATCGCGACAATCTTTTTCAGATTCTCTATGGAACTGTTGAGATGATCGTAGCTATATCTGAATCCGAGCATATAACTCAACGGTCCATCTAAATAAGCGACATGTGGCTTGTTCTCGAGGATGAAGTTCGTCTGGTCGTCATGCACCGGTCCTTGTATGTCAGAGCCATGGACGAATCGTCTGTTTCCATCATCAACCGAAGTCTCGATGACATGACCCAGCTTTGATGACGCTCCGTGAAAGACTGCCGGTGAAATAGTGACTGTTGTTTGTCCGTATGTGAATGTCTGTCCGTCTGCATAGTGCAGTTCTTTCGGTTTTCCTTTGATGAGTTCGAGAAAATCCTTTGCCCGTTTTTGCTGGCTCTTGTTGATGTTCTCAGTCGGATGCTTGAGAAGAAGAATCTTATTCTCATACACGCTCGCATCGTCAGGAATGTAGTGATCGTAGTGATAATGGCTGATGAGAAGAACATCGGCTTCAGCTGCCGCTTTCCGTATGTTTTTCAGATCCTCTTCCAGTTGTTTCTCTTCACGTTTGTGTGGTGGCTTGTTGTATCGTTTTGGACCCAAGGCTGCTCCCGGATCAATAAGGATAGTGACATCTCCTGTCTTGATAAGGCATGCCATGCTTCGTGTTCCTATGCTGTCTGCAGCAAGTGGTCGTATCTTCATTGTCATCAGTAGTATTCATCAATACATATTTATAAATATGACCGCTGTAAAAAATAGGAAGAAAGATTTTTAAATACAAAGAAACTACTAATTAGTAGTGATTTATATGGACCAGTTGTATTTTCAGATAATAACCAGTTCTGACAACGATCTTGCTAGAACAACCAAACAAGAAATACTGCAACAAATCATACTTAATGAATATATATCATCTACATATACAACTGATAAAACACCTTTTTTACCTGAGAACAACCAACACCAGATGATTACAAGACACAAAGAACAAGGGATTGTGGGAAGAACAAGTTATTTTTTTACAGAAAACAATTCGTTAAATTCATTATTGACAGGTTTTTATCACAAACCATATATTTCAGACAAAAAAGGAAACCGAATTCTTCACGACTCACTCGATATGTTTCCAGGATATGAACAATATCGAGGAAAAGGAAAAACGGTATTTCTCAGCATCATAGATATGTTTGTAAGAGGTAAGGGATTTGGGACAGAAACAGTAAGATATCTTCAGTCAAAACCAGATATAGAGTTAATAGAATTAGAAGCTAACGGAAACAGAAACAAAAAATTTTTTGAGAATCTAGGTTTCAAGAATACCGGTCTTTATGCTTCGTACGGACATAGACCAGTGATGGTGTGGAATAATCCTTATTATGATAATCTGGAAAAAGAAATTGACAAGCAAGAAATCATATCAATGATAGATGTTTAGTTCTTCATTTTGTTTTCACAACTCTTAAAAACTGATTTTCCGAAAATAACATATAACGACTTGGAGAGCAGTGTGTTATCATGTGCGGTATATTCGGTGTTTGTGGAACTTCAGAAAATGCAATTGAGATTGTTACTGACGGTCTTAGACGGCTTGAGTATCGAGGGTATGATTCATGGGGAATCGCCTCAACAATTAATTCATCACTTTCACTTTCAAAAGACACAGGAAGACTTCCATCCACCACTTCAGAACTGAAAACACCTCTGGCCATAGGCCATACGCGGTGGGCGACTCACGGAGGAGTTACTCGTGAAAACGCCCACCCGCATCTTTCTCCGGATGGAACAATCGCAGTCGTCCATAACGGTATTATAGAAAACTATACTGAGCTCAAAGAAGAATATAATCTCAACAAGTTCGAATCACAAACCGATTCAGAAGTAATAGCTCATCTCATACAACATTACAGAAACGGATCTTTAGAGAAAGCAGTAAGAAAGACCACCAGTCAACTAGTCGGAACCTTCGCGATAGCTGTTATCGATAAGAATGAAGATAAGCTCATCGTCGCCCGTAAGGGATCACCTCTTATCATAGGTGTTGGAGAGGATGCCAGTTACATCTCCTCAGACATTCCCGGACTTCTTCCTTACACCAGAGATGTCATTTTCCTTGAAGACGACGAGATAGCCGTTATTGAGAAAAATGAGATACTCATCACTAACCTTGTTGACTCCACTCCTAAAAATAACACTATCGAGCGTATAGAGTGGGATGTCCAGACTGCTGAGAAAGATGGTTATGATCATTATATGCAAAAGGAAATCTATGAGCAGCCGGAGAGCATCCGCCATACTTTGAAAGCGCTCACTGACAGTTATTCCTCATCTGCATTCCATAAACTTGATTCTCACGCCATCAATCGTATCATTATTATTGCCTGCGGAACCTCATGGCACGCAGGTCTTGTCGGCGAATTTCTCATTGAAGGATTAGCAAGTATTCCTGTAGAAGTGGAGTACGCTTCTGAATTCCGATATCGTCACCCACCTCTTGATACGAATACGATGATCCTTGCTATCAGCCAGAGTGGAGAGACTGCTGATACTCTAGCAGCCATCCGTGAGGCAAAAAAGCGAGGCGTTCCTGTCATGAGTATTTGTAATGTCAAAGGTAGTACTATTGATCGTGCTAGTGATGTAACGTTCTACACACAAGCAGGGCCGGAGATAGGTGTCGCTTCAACAAAAGCATTCACTACACAACTCACTGTCTTGTATCTGCTCACGGCCTACTTAGCTGAACGTAACGAATCATTATCACAGGAGAAAATAAAAGAATTATATAGTGATATCAAAGATATTCCTAATAAGATCGACAGCATCTTCTCTTCAGAAAAAGAAGTCGCAGAAGTAGCGAAAGAGTATTTTGAGAAGAGAAATGCATTGTATCTTGGTCGTGGCATCCAGTTCCCTATTGCTTTAGAAGGAGCTCTCAAACTCAAAGAAGTCTCATACATTCATGCAGAAGGGTATCCTGCTGCTGAGATGAAACACGGTCCTATCGCCTTGATCGATCCTGACATGCCAAGTATAATCATATCCACTCGAGACGAGACAGAAAGTTATGATAAGATTATAGGCAACATCCAAGAGATAAAAGCTAGAGGTGGTAGTGTTATCGCTATAGCCACTGAAGGCGATACGAAAATCTCCACTCTCGCAGATCATGTCCTTTTTGTTCCTGAGAGCAGATATGCTCTTGGCAGTTTTTTATCAGTCATCCCTCTACAATTACTTGCATATCACATAGCTCGTCTTCGCAAGTGTGACATTGACAAGCCAAGAAACCTTGCCAAGTCAGTTACAGTAGAATAAACTATCAGAAAATCACTAATTCACAAGTTTTTTAACGGACTATTCTTTTCCTGTTAAAATGACGTTCTTATTCTGTCCTGAATGCGGTTCTCTTCTCAAACCTGAATCAAATGGAAGATTATCCAGAATGGTTTGTAGCTGCGGATATACTAGTTCATCGGGCAAGAACGTAATTAAGGAAAATGTCAAAACAGTAACTGAAAAAATTGAAATCATTCCTGAGATAAACCCGTTAGCGAAAGAAAATCATGTATGTAGCAAGTGCGGTTTTGATAAGGCGCAACTCATTATCGAGAAGAGTGATGGTCGCAGCACATGGTGCTGTAATATGGAAGGCTCTGCCAGATATGTTTGCGGTAAATGCGGTTTTTCCGAGAAAGCTTCTTGAAATCCAACACTAAATCACCATAAGTATAGGATTCACTCTTCTTCTGACGTGACTTCGTCATATTCACGTTTCGCAAATACTCGTTCATAAATCTCCTTATCCCATCTAGAGAAGAGTACTAGCTTGATCTCCTTGATATGATTGAAATCAGTTGTTTGAATAGCTTGTTTTACATCCCGTGCTGAACGTTCTACTGGTACACGATATGCTCCTGTCGAGACTGCAGGAAATGAGATAGATTCAAGAGTATAGTGTTCTGCTAGTCGTAGTGCTTCACGATAAGATTTTTTAAGAAGAAAAAGAGAATCACGACCATAGACAGGCCCCACTACATGAATGATATGTTTTGCAGGCAGCTTATACGCCGATGTTATTGTTGCATTTCCAGTCGGCAATCCATCAGGTAATTCTGTAATCCGAAGCGCCCTGCATTCTTCAAGAAGTTCAGGTCCTGCTGCCTTATGGATAGCGCCGTCAACACCACCTCCTCCAAGCAAGGAATTGTTCGCAGCGTTGACAATAGCATCTGCAGGTATTTCAGTTATATCTCCTTGCAGGATCGTTATCTTCGGTCTCATCAATAGTGATATGGTCACACACACTATTTAATTGTTATGATATACATATAGTATATGCTATAAAAAAAATAGCGTGATATAAGAAGTGTACAATTTCATTAATGACTGTGAAGCAGTCCTAGTAACAAGTAAAAAGCTACAATCGTGAGTACAAAGACAAGCGTTTCTTTCGTTTTGACACCAGGATGTTTCTTGTGTTGATGAAGTGAAGGCACTATGTCAGTCAGTGAAATGTAGATGAACCCTCCCGCTGCAATCGCCACAGCATAAGGTACTATTCCGTGTACTGCTTCAAACGCGAAGTAACCGATGATACCACCGAGAACTGCGCTGAGAGCTGATAAGAAATTGAGTTTCAAGGCTTTCCATTTGGAATAACCACTGTGGATGAGCACGCTGAAGTCCCCGATCTCTTGAGGAATCTCGTGTGCAAGTACTGAAATCGTCGCTACGACTCCCGTAGTGAAATCGAGAAGGAATGCTCCTGCAAGAAGTAATCCATCGATGAAGTTGTGGATGAAATCTCCTGTTAAGATAAGCATCCCTGCAGGTTTCTGGTGGCAATCATCATGTCCACAATGATGCCAATGGATGAATCGTTCAACGAGGAAGAAAAACACAATACCAATAACAACCGCCAGCAACACATATTCGTGTCCTGCTCCGTGAAGCGCTCGAGGTATGAGCCCGAAAAACGCTGCTGCAAGTAAAGAACCGGCAGCAAATGAGACGAAATAGTGAAGGAGCGGTCTGATCTTTCTTGAAAGAGTGAGTATCCCCACAAAACTGACCATGCTGACCAGTAGTGTTGCGATAATGATCGTAAGTAACATAGCTTTTCATGTAACCCTTATAGCTTTAAAAATCTTCGCTAAAAATAAGTACTATGAAAAATGAGTATTGTCATTGACAAAAAAATCGTTTTCAGGAGCTTGAAGGTAATTGAGAATAGTATTTTCGAGAAAATCCACCTTGAGAACATAGCAAAAAACAATTATTTTGAAAATAAGAAGAGTATGAAGATCATTCTTTAAGCCATAAAAATCTTAATTGAGTGACTGTTTGATAGTACGATATGAGAAATCTATTTGAGAAGAATCGAAATTCGGTTGGTAGTTAAATGGATTCTTGAACTCAGAAATTAGGAGATTGTTATTGACTTGCTCTTTAAGCTGCTTCAATATATTAGGTGAGAATGTGTGCAATCCTGCTTGTAGAGGATTATTTTCCATCGAGTCTACAAACTTGTTCAGACCGACAACATCAAGATTGAAAAATGAATGATCATAAGGCGTGTAAGAGAGAAGAATTTTCTTGCCCTCGTCAATAGATGACTTCATGAATGTATTGTAGAACTCGTTGAAAAAACCGATCTTATCAGGCTTGTAAGGAAAAAGTGTAGTTTGAGCAGTCTGAAGATCCAATCCGATAAAATAACTTGATCGTGAAAGTTCTCCATAAAAAATATCGAATGAAGATGCGAAGTCAGGAACTCTATGTATAGTCTTATCTGGAGTGATGATAGTAGTCACTAAAGATTTTTTATTCGATTTATGCCCTTGCATACTATAAAGAATATTGAACGCAGTTATAAAAATTGCGTTTATTTAATTACGATATAGTGATAATAAGTATCAATCCATAATAATTATAAATGAAGGTCGTGACAATAATCAGGCATGAACCAGAAACAGATAGGCATTATCGTTGTGATTGTAGGCATCATATTAGCTGTCATGGTAGGTATGCTCCAGAACGAGCAGCATGATCTGGCAATGCAGACTCTTGGCGAGACCGGTTCATGTATCACACCTGAAGGAGATTGCCTCCATCAGCAGAATCTCGTTCTCTACATCATCGGTTGGATTCTTTCTGCAGCACTAGTGGTTCTTGGCATTTATCTTATTTTCTTCGATAAGACCCAGCATAATCTTTATGAGCAGAACAAGGAAGTCGCTGAAGCGCTCAAGGAAGCGAGAAAACAAGCAGTAGAGAAAGATAAATTCTCATCATTTCTTGAAGGGTTCAACGAAGATGAACAGAAAGTCCTCAAGGCAGTCCATGTCCAGGATGGCATCCAGCAATCCACGCTCCGCTACAAGACAGGCATGTCAAAGACCAGCTTGTCACTTCTCCTCAAGAATCTTGAAGAGCGAGAGATCATCTCACGGCAACCTTCTGGTAAGACGAATAAGGTCTTTCTCAAAAAGTCATTCTAAACGTTCTGGAACTATAATTCTACATATAGAAACGTTCTGAAGAATTTTTTTCTTGTCGAATGGAATTAATAAGACCTTATCGTGAATAATGGCAGAAATAACGAATTTTGAGGTGAAAACATGAATAAGAAAGCATCTATTGCACTCGGAGTGCTTGTAGTAGTGGTGTTCAGCGCTGTACTCTTTGCAGTTATCGGCAGTCAGGCATCAGCCCATGGTGATGATACTGAAACCGACTCTATTGACGACGCTCCAGAAACCGTAGTCGAAGAGACTGTCCCACAAGGTCCTGTCTGCGGTGGCGGAAGCGCTTGCACTAATGGTGGGGATTGCGGATGCGGCGGAAGCTGCGGCGTATCGAGCTGTGGTTGTGGCAGGTAATGTCGTAATCATTTAATTTTTTTATTTTTTTAAATAGTCATTATAACCGACTGTTTTTTAAAATAGGCTTCTTTCCCAGTCGAGCATGAAGTGGTGGCAATCAGTAGTAGCAGCAGGTCTTCTCAGCATCCCGTTGAGTGCATATGCACCGACGAGTCCTGAAAAAAACCATAATCATATCTCTTCTCTCAGTGCCCGAATAAACAATACCTTCTCAAGATACAATCATTATTTCCAGTCTGAGAAGATGTTTTGGAAAACAGCCTTTTTAACTGATTCGACAAGAACCTTAGCATACACACGAGACAATGTCAATATTATCGATATACTCGAAACACCAATTACTGATTCTCCTGAAGAAGAGAAAGAAGCTGACGAGAGATTACTTGATTCACTACATAAAGCATACGGAGTGCCTGAAGGAACACTTGGTATTATCTATGGTCGGCGGGAGAAGATGCGCAAAGGAGTGGAAAATGCATTCTTCCATCTTGATGCTCTCCTTGACACTCTTGAGAATCACAATCTCCCTTCATACTTAGCAGGAGTCATTCTCATCGAGAGCGGATTTAAAAATGATGCAGAGTCCCACGCTGGTGCCATAGGTATCGCACAGTTCATGGAAGGCACTGCTCGTGATTATGGACTCGTTGTCAATGATAGTATCGATGAGCGGCTTGATGTGCATAAATCCTTCGGAGCGTTCGCCAGATACATGGATGATGCCTTCGAACGCTTTGATGATGAGATTCTCGCCGTGCAAGCGTACAATGTCGGAATGTACAGTCGTTATTTCAATGGCTATGTGAGAGGATACTTGAGTGCTGAAGAGACCGTGAAGAAGATGGGCTTCGCCCCGAGACATTATACCGCATCAATACTGGTTGCAAATGATATTCTTAAGAACCCAACCGAATTCTATCCTGAACTGACGCTTCTCAAAGGATCTCAAAAACTGGAAGATCTGCCTATGCAAGCGATAAAGTATAAGGCAAAGAAAACTTTTATAAATAGTTTAACTGTCCCTGAAAACTGCTGTTACGAGCAGTGAAAGACTGTATAGCAGCACACTGAAAAGCAGAAACCAGTGCCCAGTATAGCTGTTCGCTGATTAGCCGTCCACTGCAAAGCCGAAGACAGAGCTGTAAAGCAGCGCCCTGTTTAGCAGATAACAGTTTTCATAGCCCTGTAGTGTAGTGGCCAAATGAAGTCAGGATGAATTCGTTTTGTACGGAAACCTGGTTTCAGTCAAATCATTTCGCCCTCTGGAGGCGGAGACCTCGGTTCAAATCCGGGCAGGGCTATTAACCTTTTGGAATAATCGAGGGAAAAACTCTCGTTTATTCTGATTTTTCTAAGACTTATTGTGATTTGAATTTCCTTTTGGTTGTTGATTTCCACCTTATAACCACTTCTTTTTAAATAAATTCTTAAGACTTCTTAAGGAAAGCATTTATATACTACTACTCAATTATAACAAATATCAAATTTCATGGGTTTATTTTATGAATAAACAAAATTTCAAATTCAATGATTGGGATGTATCTTTACCTTCTATTGCAGCATTTACATTTTCTCAGACTGAACTTTCGAATTGGTTTAATTCAGAAAATAATTTTCCTTTGGTTTTAGATACGAATATTCTTAGTGGATGTAATGTTAATTGTGTTTATTGTTCTACTGAGGGTGGTAAGTCTGATGTTCGTTGGGATTTTGGTTCTTCTAAACAATATATTTCTGATTCTGATTTGAAAGAACTTTCTTCTCAGTTTTCAACTCTTGGCGGTAAGACTATTTTTTTATGTAGTAATGGAGAACCTTTGTTAAATAAACGTCGTTTTTTAGATTTGGCAACTCATGCTAAAAGTGTTGGTTTGAATGTTATTACTTATACTAATGGTTCCACTTTATCTCCTGATTTTATTAAAGAATTGAATGTGTTGGATGTTAATTTGGTTATGAAATGGGAATCTTTAGATCCTTTTAATAATGATTTGATTATTTTGAATAGTCTTGATAAAAGAAAAAATTCATTCAGCGTTTTTGGTTATGAATTGTTTAATGGTGTTAGAGTTCCTACTCAAATTTTATCTGCTTTGGATCTTTATTCTTCTAAATCTAATTTGGCCATTGAAACTATGATAACTAAGTTAAATATGGATGATATTTTACCTATGCGTAAGTTTATCTACGATTCTTTGGATGTGTCTCAATTTTTAAAACAAACTTACAATATTGGTTATGCTAATTCAAATTTAGAAGTTCAAGTTTCTGATTCCGAATTAGATTTAATAAATTCAAAAGTAATCTCATTTGATGAGTCTAGGGGGTTGAAATATCCTAATTTTGATACTCCTGACAATTATTCTTATGATTCTAGGCGTTTAATGAATAATTTAGTTAATCGTTCAGGTTTCCCATTTAGAACCTTTTTACACGAAGTTGGTGGAGTCTATCATAGTTCTCAAATTGTCAAAAAACGATTTGGTTATAGTACTGATAATGTTATTCCTTTGAAAGTTGATGGTGTTGTTGATTTTAATTCACAAATAAAAAATATTTCTGAGGTTTTAAAATGACTTCTAATTCGAGTAGAGTATGTATTGGAACTTGGAAACTTTTTGAAAAAAATAATCTTCAAGAAGGAACTAATGTTATTAACTATGCTTTAGAAAATGGTTTTAATTCTTTTGATACTGCTCATGTTTATTCTCACGGTTTACCTGAGAAGATACTAGGATCATTAGGGGCAGATATTTGGATTGCAAATAAATTATCTGCTAAATCGAAGAATGTTGTTGGTTTGACAGTTCAAGAAGCATATCCTGTTAATTATGTTTGTTCTTTTCTATTAGATTTAATTTCTAATTCATCTAATTTAAATCTTTTACAAATACATAATTGGTTACCTTCGTGGGGAGAAATGGAATATTATTACTTAGATAATATTATTAAATCTCTTCCTGAATTCGAGGATATTTCTCTGGGTGTTTCCTTATCTTCAGATAAGCAATATTCTGTTGACTCTATCAGTCCTTTTAAATATGTTCAATTACCTTTGAATATTAAAGATAGGCGTAATTTACGCTTAATTAATGATTCTGCTGATTCTAAGAAATTTATAGTGAGAAATATTTTTGATGGTGGGAATTTAGATTTTAGGCGAGGAAATGTCTCTGAAAAAGATTCTTTAGATGCATTCAGATTTGTATATTCCAATGATAATGTTTATAAGTTAATCATTGGATGTAATTCTATTGAATCGATTGATTTGATAAATAAATATGAGAGGTCTTTAAAATGAAATTTTTATTAATTGGCGGCGGAGATTTGAGAAAGAATGAAACTGAAAAAATAGATTTATTTGCATTGAATAGTTTATCTAAAGATAATCCTGTTGTTCTTTTTATTCCTGCTGCTGCAGGCGATCATGATGGTTATATTGATTCATTTACTAAATCTTATTCTTCCTTGGGATTTGATGTGACTGTTGCAAAGTTACTTTCTGAAAAAAAAGAAGATGTTGTAAATAAGATACTTGCGGCTGACGCAATCTATTTTTCAGGAGGCAATCCTAAAGCATTGATTGATGCGATTCGTAAGCTTGATTTGTCTGATATTTTTAATGATTATTCAGGTTTAATAATTGGATATAGTGCTGGAGCAATGATTTTAGGAAAGAAGTTTAATGTCTCCGAGTCACTTTCCGATTTAAAGAAATCTGTTGTTTTATTTGATGGATTAAATTTATTGTCTGATTATGTTATAGAACCACATTTTAGCTCACACAAACGAATAGGTCACCTGTTACTCACAGGGAATCCTAATTTGAATTGTTTAGGTATTGATGATTCTACTGCACTTTTTATTGATGGGGATAAACAAATTACTATTGGTTCAGGTGTTGTTTTTAGCAGACAAAATGGAGTTGAGTCGGTATTTATAGAAGATGATTAAACGAGAAAAAATTTCAAATATAGAGACTATTATTGAAGATAGTACTGTTGTTGTTTCAGGCAGGGTTGTTAATGCTAATAAAAAAAGCAAGGAAAAACATTTTTATTTCTTAAAGGATGATAGTGGCTATATCTCTTTAACTGTTGATCCTCAACTTTTCAAAAACATTTCTATAGGTGATTTAATTACAGTCTCAGGAGATGTTACTAAATACACAAATAATAATGCTGGAATTGTTGTTACAGAATTGTTAGATCAGGTTGAATCTAAAGGCATGATTCCAAATAAAGATTATTTTTATAATGAAAAAAACAGATTAAATACTTCAATGAGTTCAATGTTTAATCCAGATAGTTTTGAATTTATAAAAAAGCGTTCGCAAGTTATTAAAACTATCCGAACTATTCTTGATTCTTATGGTTTTATTGAGGTTGACACTCCTATTCTTTCAAAAAAACCAACTGCTTCTTCTGCTAGACCTTTTATTGCTAAATTAAATTCTAATAAAAAAGATATTTTCTTAAGAAAATCCACTGAGGAGAAATTAAAAGAATTAGTGATCTCAGGTTTTGAAAAAATATATGAACTTGGTAAAGTTTTTAGAAATGAAGGTAAATCAAAACGTTATCTTCCCGAATATATGGCTGTGGATATTTTATCTGCATATAGTTCTTTGGAAGATATTATGGAATTGTCAGGCAATATTTTAGTAAAAACAAGTTCTTTTTTTCAAAGTACTTCCATACCTAAGAAATTCTCATTCAAAGAAATCATGGATGTTTATGGGCAATCTTTATCTAATGATAATTATTCCGATTTTAAATCTTTTAAAAAGAATGTCGAACCAAAACTTTTAGAACCAACTATTGTTCATTCTTTTCCTTCTTCATTAGCGCCTTCTGCCATTGCAATTGACGATTTAGCACAAGATTTTAAACTATATTATTCTGGGATTGTAGTTATGCATGGTTATTCCTTGGAAACTAATTTTGATTTATTATCTAAAAATGAAATTAATCAAATTAAATCTCGAGGGGATAAATTGACGGATTATGATTTAAGTTTTCAGTCTATGCTAAAATATGGTATGCCTCCAACGTCAGGAGTGGGCTTTAGTGTTGAACGTTTATTACAATCGCTTTCTGGAAAAACAGATATTAGGGAAACAATGAATTATCCTTTGGTCTAGTTAGTTATTTTCCTTCCATTATTCCATTTGGATTGGATTTTCCCGGGATAGTGCCCTTTGGTTACAAGGACGGGAGGGGCTATTTTTCTTTGAAAAATAGGCATGACTGGACAGCAAAACAACTGTTTTGCTCGGCTCCGGGCAGGGCTATTTCTTCTCATTTCATTCGAAGATAGAATATAGTCGACACCTCGTTTTTCACTACTTGATTTGAAATACTATCTTTGTCTTTTAAGAGTTTCTATTATTTAAGGAAATGTTTATATATTCTCTTTGCTAGAAATAATAGTGATGGCATAATATGAATTGGGAAATACCTCTTATGATACTGCTTGTTTCTCTTTCTTTTATGAGTTGCACATCTCAACAATCGGAATTCGTACCTAATGAACTTATTAGCGAATCATCAATTCGAACTTTCAGTGAAAACTCCCTAATTCTAGATGATGGATCTGAAGTTGCTCTACCTAAAGGATTATCTGATACATTTAACGAGACTGAAAAGGTGCGTAGCAAAGCTAATAACAGTACTTCTTCTGATGTTATCAAAAATTATCTTGACAGAACAGTAATAGAAAGAACTACTGTTGTTGAAGTTACTAGTAATGAAGAATACGAGGATGTTTTTGGTAATGAAACTCCCGAGTATAATATAACTAACCATACTTCTGGACTTGATACTGAATCAGTCATAGAAAAAGTTAGCGAATCATGTGTTGATGATAGGACAAAACCATTTTGCGATCGTAGTCCTGAAGAGCTTAAGAAAATACTTGAAAATAAGAGCGGGACGTATGAAATTGTTGAAAGTGTAAGTGTTAGACAGGTTCCTTTAGAATATTTTACGTTCAACGAAACAAGCTATCCTTCTTTGTTGATGGACCCTCTGGAAGTCATGGTTCCACAAACTATGATTGATGATGAAGATGATGAAACTTTTTTAGGTTTAATGCCTTTGCAGGCAATGCAATACACAGGGCCTAGTTATCAGCAAGAAGTCTTTATAGACGGATTTACATACGGGTTTGAATTAAGTTATGAAAAAAAGTATTCCTGGAGTGCATTTGGTAAAGAATTGGCGATGGCCAGATTATATTCTTATATCGGTTATGGATTAGGTTTACGAATACCTTTCAAGACAGAACTTAATGTTCATAATAGTGTTATGAATTCAACTGAGGAAAATTTTAATGCTGAAATTTCAGTAGAACCGCTTGACCTTGATGCTCAAGGATACAGCGATGCTGGTTTGAGCAATATGCATCTGTTTGATGGTAAAGAATTAGTCTTGAAGTTCGGAGCAGAAGCAGGTGCTAAAATCAAGATGTTAGGAACAACAGTGTATGACTCTGGTTTTGGAAAACTAATTGATAATAGCAGAGATTTTGCCCCTCCTCTTGATGGAGAAATGGTTAATCTTGGCAGGCTCGTTTTTGAAGGTACTGATACAGGACTATATTATGGAGAGGAAGATTTATTTGTTGATGGTGATATAGGAATAAGTTTTAATCTTAAAGGAGAACGTGTCAAGTTTGATTGTGAAGGAGTTAATACAAATTGTCCATCTACGATAAACCTAGAATCATCTGAAAGCTTGAATTTATCCTTTGACCCTCTTTTGTTTGATCAAGAAGATGACTTTGGAAAATATACTCATTTCGGTATAGCGCTTACTAATCCTCGCTATGTTTCAAAAGCTAATTTCGGCGCGGATTTTAGTATTGAAGCAGGAGTGAAAGTTCCTACTCTTGGCTGGAAAACAGTACGAACACCGTGGATTGAGCTCTATAGTTTTGATGTAGACCTTCCTCATCTTACCAGACATTCAGGCACACCTAACAGATTAGCTTCTGTTGAAAATAAAGTATATATGGATATTCCTGTTTTTGATAATGAGACCTTGAGTCTTCTTGGCGGTCCTTTAGCGTTAAATAGTACTAGTCGTTGTCAAAAATTACAAAACCTTGCTTCTGAAGGGCAAGAGGTAGAAGGTGTGGAGGATGAGGAGATCAATATTTATACTGAGTTCGGAGATGCGATAGGAAGCATAACTATAGAAG
>JBNJHD010000019.1:15651-17241 GCA_051819805.1 Nanobdellota archaeon | reverse complement strand
CACCCAGTCAGTAATCGCATTTCCGAGACTGGAACTGACGAGATTCATATCCGGACCGAGAAGGATTCCAATGATACTGCCAAGAACGAGAGCGATAAGAACTTTCAGCCAAAGCTTCACATGAAGAAGATGAGAAACATGATCACTGAGGGATATAAGGATCCTCTTCTTATGCTTTTTTCCTGTAATGTGTTCTCTTACGCTTTTCATTGACACTAACGTCGCTACTTAGCCTTTATAAAAATTACTCTCTGACGGCTTTGCTTAACATAGAGCAGTGAATAGTATGTCTTTTCATTTCAATGTTGTTCATGCTGATTCTTTTTTATCTGAATCTCTCAATCCAGACACAAATATTTATAAATTAATGCAATTATAGCAGATGTGGAGTGTGAGTGAGATGCAGTTTCCGATAAGATTGAATAGAAGAGCTTTTCAGCAAAAACAAGGTCAGAGTTCTATCGAATACCTTTTCATTGTCGCTATCGCTCTTTTGATGATTGTTCCTGGAACTGCGCTTTTTTTTCAATATTCCCAGAATTCACAAGAAAGCTTGCAGCATTCTCAAGTCTTCAAGATAGGAAATGAACTTGTTGAGACTGGAGAGATGATATATTCTGTCGGAGAGAATTCTTGGCAAACAGTGGAGGTTTCATTTCCTGATGCTATTAAGAGTATGACGGTCTATTCAAAAGATGATTTGAGTGAGTTAGAAATAACATATGGTGCTGCTTATTTGTCAGATGCAGTATTTTTCACTAAGAATACTCTGCTCAATTCTTCAGGTAACAAGTCAGAATGCAGTAGTGGTTGCGATATTCCTATACGGACTGGTGTGAATAAGATTCGAGTAGAATCAGGAACAGCGGGTGAAATACGATTTCGTCTCGTAGAATAAGTGGAAAACGTGCGCAGAACTCTCTTGAGTTCGTGATGCTCGTCTCTTTCATGATACTTGTGTTCTTCGTGTTTTTTGTTCTTATCCAAGATAAAATGTATGTTGTTACCATGAATCAGGATCGCCAATCCCTAAAAGAGATAAACAATATTTTCATTTCAGAAGTAGAGATTGCTCGTAGTGTCCACGCTGATTATTATCATAATTTCACATTACCTCAAATTCTCGATTCAAAGTTTGAAATAGTGCTCTATGATTCTTTCGAGGTCAATTCAAAGTATGATGGGATGGAATATGTTAACTTCCTTTCTACTAATGTAACTGGAGAATTCAATAATATTGCTACTGGAGACTATCAGAACACGATATATAAGGTTGATGGGGTTATTCATTATCCTAATGGCACATCAACTAGTATTCTTGATTTCAATGGGTTGTACTTGAATGTCAATCCAGAAACCTGTTATATATACAATACCACTCCTTCTCTAGGTTGTGATGAGCTGTCAGAGAGTTTCAGAAATCGTTGCAATCATTTCTTCGGGATATGTTGATAGGTTCTCGTGATAAAAACCTTTATAAACCTTTCAGCATCTCCAGCATGATGCTTTTCACGAGCCCATGGCTTAGTCTGGTATAGCATCCGGCTCTTAACCGGAAGGTCAGGGGTTCAAATCCCCTTGGGCTCATTT
>JBNJHD010000019.1:0-15551 GCA_051819805.1 Nanobdellota archaeon | reverse complement strand
GTTCTGGACGCTAGTCTTAAGTAATCGGCAAGAGCATTTTGATTTCCAAAATGCTATTGATGGTTCTGGACGCTAGTCTTAAGTAATCGGCAAGAGCATTTTGATTTCCAAAATGCTATTGATGGTTCTGGACGCTAGTCTTAAGTAATCGGCAAGAGCATCTTCTTTTTATGAACACAATTTAATATTCAGCTTCTCAATGTATGTTTTCGTTCTTTTCAGATAGTGCGATGTTTGTATTCTCCTGTCATGATGCCTTTTTTGTTCGTTGTCATGCAAGAATAATAACTTTTTGACCACTTTAAAAAGACAACAACCGAAATATTTAAAAAGAAGCATTACTTTCGAAGAGTTGTAACACTCGTTTTGTGTTCTGCATGAACGAGGTTCATACTACTTTAACTACACAGGTGATACTGAAATGAAGGGGTCTTTACAAAATATTTTCACTTTAATGCTGGTTTTCACAGTTCTCTTGAGCGGAATTGCTCTTGCGGGAACTGATTTTTGGGTCCGAGGATCCTATGGTCAACTAACAGATAATGTAAAAGATGAAACTGTAGTGCAAGGTGAATCTGTCACATATTCTTCCTATGCAAAATCAACACTTGGAGCTTTCACTCTTGATATTTATGTGTCTGAGAGTGAATGTGTTCAACGAGATGTCGATTTAGCAGTAGAAGAAGTTGATTCACAATTCTCAGGATCTATTTATGAAGCTGGAGTCAATCAAGGAACGTTTGAAACTACATCTTTAGCTCCTGGTTCATACAATCTTTGCATGTATATAGAACGATCTTCCGGTTCAGAAACCGATGTAGAAACATTGACTCTGTTGATTGAAGAAGATACTTCTGCAAATACTGCACCCGAATTCACTGGACTGCCTGTTGATGTCTCTTTATCAGAAAACGATCCGGCTAATACTGTTGTTATCGAAACCCTTTCAAACTATGTCACCGATGACACTGATGATACACACACTTTTGAAATTATCGGCAATTCCGATTCAACTATAGCTGATTGCGAAATTTCTTCTGAAAACATGGTCTGTACTCCAAACTCCCGAGGAACAACTGATGTTGAACTACGAGTCACTGATAATCACGGCGCAACAGATGCCGCTACAGTGACTGTGAGTGTTAATGGTGCTGATGAGAATAATGATCCTTACTTCCAGAACCTAGACACTTCCTATCAATACGATGTTGGGCAAGGAGCTGGAGAAATATTCTCTGTGGACCTTGCTGACTATGCAGTTGATGATGATGGAGATGATCTATCATTCAGTATGACTGAAAGCTCCTCTCTTGTCGAGTGTACGCTTTCTGATAGTGTGCTATCTTGTGAATATGTTGCTGGTACCGAAACAGGAGCAGTGTCAGTTGATGTCTTTGTCACTGATACTTATGGCGCTACTGGTTCAGAAACGATTACAATAACTATTTATGATGGAAATAATGGTTTTGGTGAAGCTGAAGCTGTTATTGAAGCACCATCTAGTGCACTTGCAGGAAGTGAAGTCACTTTCGATGGTAGTGACTCTACAGGTGGAGATGGTTCCGAGATTGCTGAATATGAATGGACAATCGGGAATCAAGAGTATACTGGTGAAACAGTAACTCGAGTCTTCAATTCAGTCGGCACTTACGATGTCGTTCTCACTGTCACAGATGAGAATGGTAAGGAAGATACTGCAACAGAAACGATCCATATATATTCGCCATCAACAGTTGACCTTGAAGTCAACTACATCCGTATTAATGGAGAAAAACACGATCCTTACGATGGAACCCATCAAGTGCTTCAAGTACGTCGTGGACAAGAAATTCCTATAAAGCTGAAAGTAACTGCTCATACTGATGTAAAAGATGTTCAGATCAGCGCAAAAATCGCTGGATATGAATACAGCATCTACGAGCAGGAAAAGATCTTTCAGATGTCAAATACATTCGACCTTGATGCTAACCGATGGGATACTCGAGAACTAACTCTTGAAGTTCCTATGAAAGTGGCAACTGGTGATGTCAAACTACGAATCTATGTTGAAGATAGAAATAGCAACGGATATGTCAAGGAATACAATCTCGATATTGAAGGAGTCGAAAACAGTAATGCTGTACAGATTCGAGAAGCTTACTTGAGCCCATCAAATGAAGTGTTGCCTGGACGAGCATTATCAGCTCTTGTTAAAGTAGAGAACTTCGGTGAAAAACCACTTGATGATGTTACTCTTGTCGCTGAAGTTCCAGGTCTAGGTATCAGGGATACTGAAACTCTCGATGAGCTTGATGTTGATGAGAAAGAAACCTTTGAGAAGACACTTCTCAGGTTCCCTAAGGACGCACAACCAGGTGACTATGAGGTTGTTTACACTGTCACTTTCGACGAGTATGAACGGACGACTCTACGAGATACCGTAACTGTGCTTGATGGAGAATCAGCATCTGGTGAAGGTAGCACTCTTGTCAATGTTCCTAACTCACGAGAATTGACTATTGGTGGAAATGGTGCTGTCTATCCAATCAGCATCACGAACAATGACGGTAGTTCAAACTCATACAAGCTTTCAGTCAACGGTGTTGACTCATGGGGAAGCTACAGGGTAGATCCTAGCTCAATGCTAGTCATCCCTGCTGGTGAGACCAAGACTGCCTATTTGTATGTCTTCGCTGATAGCCAACAAGAAGCGGGTGTCAAGGAATTCTATCTTGATATCACTGTTGACGGCGAAACCAAACGAGTTCCTCTCAGTGCAGCTCTTAACCAAGGAGAAGGTGGAATGGGTGATACTATTGGCGACACGTTCTTTATCGTCCTAACGGTGCTCATCATCGTTATTATCATCGCAGCGATCATCTTCGGCATGAGCCGGGCTCGAAACGGTCCTCGTGATGATGAAGACGAATACTACTGAGGATTTTTCCTTACTCTTTTTTTCTTTTATTCATTCTCTTTTCTTCTTCTCAGAAATAGTGGTTGTTCAGCATTAATTGTAGAACTCATCATACTGTAGGATGTTTCCTGATGTTTCATTCTCTTTGTGAAAGCTACAGAGAAGAATAAATGACGCTACGAAGCCATTTGAATACGCGAGGTTGTTATTGCTTTGTTCTTTGATGTATTTTCATTCCATTCTTGTGCGACTGACTGTGAAAGAATACTTTTGTGCCTGTTCGTATTATTATGTCTCTTCTGGTTCTTTCTTGATGTATCGACTATGTGAGGGATTTATGTTGCTTGTTTGTTCGAGAAAGTCAACTTGTTTGGTTAAAAGAAACTATTTTTTTCAGTTTAGAATTGTTGTTGTCGGTAATTAAAGAAGATACTTGATTGTTTCAGCAACGATATAACTGATAATCGCTAGTATCGGGAAGAAATAGTATTTGTAGAACAGTGAGTTCAAGAGATCACCGATGTGAAGGTGTTTTCCTGAGTGCTTATGATGAAGGATATGTAGTTCCTCGTCCTTTTTTGTCTTGATATTACCAGTAGGTTTCGTATGAAGAGCATAAAAAAGAGCTCCTGAAAGGATGCCGAAGAAAGTGATAGCTGCCGTGATGTAATAATGAGCTTGTGTTGAAAGCGAAGTTATGACAAAAAGCGATCCGAAAACAATATAGTCGAGAATATTGAGATCGTTCTTATGCCAGAAGATATAGATGAACCCGAAACCGAGAACCATCAATGAGAGAACTATGAAAAAAGGTAAGTATGCAAACATCGCTATGAATACAAGAACAAAAATGATCATCTGGAAGAAAGGAATCTTATCTTTCATCTCATGAACTTCATCCTTAGACCAATAGGATAGAACTCCACCTAGGAATATTCCAAAGAAAGCAAGTAATACTGTCATGAAGTATGTGAATGGATCCATTATAGTTATGCCTCATTCAAGGTTTCAATTGAGAACAATTGATGTTTTCAGCTAGTTTATACTCGCTGTCTCCAATCCCGTATGATCCGTTGAAATCAACAAGATCTCCTTCAGGCGTTCGTAGGTAGATGCAAAAATCGCCGTCGACATCAAATTTTTTCTTGAGCGTTTCATACTCTTTGCTTTTCAGACTATCAATCCTGCTAGCCTCGATTTCGCCATTCTTAGCGATACAGACATCACTATCTTCAACATTACAATCAAGCTTATTGCTGATGATTCTTGCTTCTCCTGAAAGTTTCTTGACTTCATCGTCTTCAGTACCGCTTTCAGAGAGATAAGCGTAGAATATACCTATAACAACTATAAAAAGCACCACTGCTATCATCAGGTCAAATGACCATGTCTGTCCGCCTCTTCGTCCTCTTAACACTATAAAACACACCCTTATGCTCCAACCATGAATTGTGTTGTTTAAAAAGCTTTTGTTAAACGTTACAAGTAGCTACATTTGGATTTTTATTTATAATTGTTTAGTAAACTTTATAAAAAAAATGTGTTTTAACCGAAAAATTTATAAATATCAAAATATATTTATTTTATATATCGTTGCGATATTTCATATATTTTGCATTATACTTTTCGTAGAGTTGGTTTTTGGGGGGAAAAGAGTATGTCATCTTTTGTGAAACGCTGCCCTGAATGTGGCAGTTTGGATTTATCTCATAATAAGGATAAAGGAGAAATCATCTGTAAAGAATGCGGTCTTGTCATTGAAGACAAGATGGTCGATTTCGATCAGGAATGGAGAGAATTCGATAGTGAAGCTGCAGCTAAGAAACGACGTACAGGTGCTCCATCAACATACACACAGTTCGACCAGGGTCTCGGAACGGATGTCGGACGAAAAGCTGATCTGTACAAGTTCGGCGGAAAGACAAAGAACAAATTCTTCCGACTCCGTAAATGGCAGCAACGAATCTCTACTGCTATCGAGCGGAACCTGAAATTAGCACTATCTGAACTCAAAAGAGTATCATCATTCTTACGACTACCGAGTTCTGTAGAAGAAGAAGCGAGCCGTATCTATACCTTGGCAGTCCAGAAAGGACTCGTCCGTGGACGAAGTATGGAAAGTGTGGTAGCAGGAGCACTCTATGCAGCTTGTAGGCGACACGATGTTCCACGAACACTGGATGAACTTGGTGAAGCAAGCGGTATCGAGAAAAAAGAGATCGGAAGAACATATAGGTTCATCACGAGAGAACTCGGTATCAAGATCATGCCAAGCAATCCTGCAGACTACATTGCACGGTTTGCAAGTGCACTCTCACTCTCTGCTGAAACGCAGAGTCGAAGCGTTGAGATCATCGAGGAAGCACAAAGTGTCGAATTGACAAGCGGTCGTGGTCCGACAGGAATCGCTGCAGCAGCACTTTATGTGGCAGCTCTCATCAACGGTGAGAAACGGACACAACGCGAAGTCGCTGATGTTGCAGGTGTAACTGAAGTCACTATCCGAAATCGTTACAAAGAACTTCTTGACGAACTGGATCTTGAAAAAGAGATCAAGAAGATCAAGAAGAAGAAAGCGAAAGAAGTGACTGTCTGATATTTCTTTCTTAATTCTATTTTTATTCTTTGGAGTTGGTTTATTCCTTTTTTTGTTTTGACCTATAGATCTTGACCGATAGATTTAAAGACTTATTCTGTTGTCTCTTTTCAGGGGTTGACTTTGAAATCATCTATTCTGAAAAAAATCTCTCTTGCACTCATAGCTTCGAGTTTTTTAGTAGGTGAAAAACTGTACTCTCAACAGGATTCGACAAATCAGCACTTTCAGGATACTGGTGTAACAATTTCTGCTCAAGATACAGTATCTGCTACAAGGAGATCAGAAGGTAGAGAAATAAGTCTTGAACAAGCTCTTGAAAAAGTATCTTTGTCTAGAAAAGATGTATATTCTCTAGCAGGATATTGGATAACCAGAACTGATTATTCAAGACTGATGAACAGTTCTATCATTTCAAAATATGAATGGTGGTTATATCAAGACTCCAGAGAATCATTACAGCCAAAGAAAACATTGATAGAATTACTTTCAGAAGAGATATTTCCACAAGCGGATACTATGACTTTATCAAAAAACGATTCTGCCTATCATCCTGATAAGATAATCACTTTTGATAACCTCAAGGCGTTCAACAGATATCTTGAAGAAACATTGATACCTTCATTGAATGTTGATGATGTGACGTATAAAACAAGATATGTTGTTACGAGAAAAACACTTCCTGATAGGTGGATGGCTAGAGAAACAATGAGATCATTATCAGAAGATGAATCTGAAGAAATTACACTTGTAAACATCGGTACAGAGTATATCACTTCATTTGGTCTGAATAATGCACTCAAGAATATCCGTCCGGCATTCAAGGATACGATGAAATCGTATGGTATAGAATTCTCTTCAGAAGAGGATGAGATGGACCATTTATGTTATCTCATTGAATTGGAAGGTGGCGGGGAGTTCGATAGGATTATTACAGAGAAAGAATATGTTTCTTTTGTAAACTCATATTTCGGTCAGGATAGTGAAATGCATTCGCTAGATACTGTTGATTCGGTTGGTTCAGAAAATACTTCACCTCATCTGATTTATGACCGTATAAAAACTCCTAGCGATAAATATATTTCAGAAAAACTTGGCGAACGATCTACAGTCAAGTTCGGTCCTTGTATAACTCTGACTAGTATCAAGAACTACTTGAAGGGTCAACTTTCTTCATATTATCAAGAACATCCTTCGTTCTCGCACGATGAGATATTATCGACTATCTGTTATGATGTGGAAACATCACTCGCAGAAGATGAACGTGATATTGATAAAGTAATCACGCTTCAAGAATTTATTTCATATAGAAAAAATCGTTCTCAAGATTGACTAATGTCTTTTTTGCTTAAATTCATTGATAAAAAACAAACTTTTTTAAACAAGCGTTTCTTGAACAAGTGACAGGGGTTGGATATGGAGTTAGGGTAACGCCGTTGTTGGTGTGTCCACTTCTGTATCCTGAATAACAACAACTGTTCAATTCATTTCAGTGATATTCGTGGCTGGACCAAAAATAGCAAAAGATACACCGTTGGCTGAAGTGACACTTCGTAAGTATGAGCGACCTAATTCTTTATCAGGACGAAATCTCGTGAGAAAACTCTGCCTGACGTTAGGACTCTTGCAACCGGGAGATTCTCGTGATGTAGTTGTTGATGTCTTGCATGTTATGCTCAAGAATAAAGGGAACGGACCATTGACAAGCAAGCAAGTCGAAGAACAAGTGGTCAAGAACCGTGAAGAGCATAATGTGCCGCAACTCGGTATCGCACCATCGAACATCAGACGACAATTATTGCGTTGCAGGGAACTGTTTCTTATCGAGAAGGTGAAAGCGGCATACAGGATTACTGAAAACCTCAGTTTCTCGGAGATATATTCTGAAAAGCTCAAGAACTATCATCTCAAGTCGATTATGGACCGGACCCGTGAATACATGGAGACTGTCGATGGTGAGTTCTTCTCAAAAAATGATTGATACTATATCCTACAGATTCTTATAAGAGATATAAGGGCGTTCCTGACGAAGCACTTGCGATGCCCAGTCAGAACCAGTATATCCTGCTTCTTCAATATTATATCCATTCAGGATGTCAGAAAGGAAACCGGCAGCATACACATCACCGCATCCGTTAGTGTTCACAATCTTGTTTTGGGGAACTCGTTCAGAAGGAATGAAATACCAATCATTATGGTTGATGATAAGAGATCCTTCTTTACTGAGTTTCAAGACCATAATGTCGATATTACTGAATTCCTGCCTGGGATTATCGTTATAGAATTTGTGACCGAACAGCATCTCATATTCAAAACTTGATGTGAACAGGATGTTAGCATGCGAAACTATTTCCTTGAAGGTGTCTCGGTGTTCCTTGACAAGACCTGAAGAGGCGAAATCAAGAACTACTTTTCCGCTATATCTCTTTGAGAGATCGACTGCCTTCTCTCCGAGTTTAGCGACTTCATAGCCCGAGAGATAGAAATACTTCGTATCAGGAAACTCCTTGTTGATATTGATATCAGGTGTGCAGCCAGTATAAGCGAAAAACGTCCGCTCACCGTCTGAAAACATGACGTGCAGAAACGGATTCTCTTTACCTTCAATCACTTCGTTATGAACATCAATTCCATGATCGTTCATGTGATCGAGATAGAGCTTACCATTCTCATCATCACCAGTGGCAGTGATAAGACCGAGCTTATGGGAGTTCTGGCTCATCGTGACCAGAGTATTACCTGGAGAGCTGCCAGGGATCTTTTTCGTTACAGGAATCTGATTGATTTTCTCAAGAAGCATTTCATGATCAGGGTTTCCCTTTTCATAGAGATTCCAGCTACCCGGTTCTAGACCTATTTTTTTGAGAACATCATTTTTCACATGCTCGTGATTGATGTCAACCATGCTTTCAGCCAAGGCAAGAACTTCGTATTCAACTTCCATACTACTCTTTGGAGACGGCTCATATATAAAATTAGTGTTGATGAACTGTTTCAACCACAACACTTTTTAATCAGCTTAGCAATTATTCAGTCATGGTCGATATTGTTCCTGAAACCATCAACAGAATTAGATTGTCAGATGATGATTTGAAGTTGCTTTACAGGGTATTACAGAAAGTGGATGTCTCTGTTCTTGATGCCGAAGAGAAAACATTCCATGAGATTTTAGTCGGTAGAGTTGAAGGTAGAATGAAACTCAAAGAAAACAATCCTGATCTCTGAATCACTCATTCTTGATATTTATGTTTCTGACACGAAAACTATATAACTTGCTGGTTGTTGAACATGCTTGGTGTGAATAGTGGAAGGAACCAGTGTCATAGCATACGGCGGCAGCATCGTCATACCGGGCGAGCATTACGATGAGAAGGCGATTGAACGCCTGGCAGGACTTGTCGAACAGAATCCGCAAAGACGATTCATCGTCATCATAGGCGGCGGCAAACTCTGCCGCAACATACAACAAGCTTCTCAAGAATACCTTAGAACTGCGCTCTCGGGAATAAATGGCGAGAACATCGCTCTTGATGAGATAGGGATAGCTGTGACGAAGATCAACGCCCGAACAGTCATACGAAAACTCATGACGCGATTGGGAGAAGGGATAGTCCATCCTGATTATGTCGATAATCCTGAGATCCTGCCGGAAACTGACGCGAAGGTCATCATCGCAAGCGGGTTCAGACCGAGAGTGACAACCGACTACTGCATGATGCGGTTGGCAGAACTCTCCACTGCTGATTCTGCTATCAAGATATCGAATTTCCCGATCGTTCTCGATGTCGAGCCGACAGCGTTTGACAAGGAGAGGATCGATACGTATGAGAAGTTGGAATCACTGAGCTGGAGCGAGATAACAAGTCTTGTCGGCGACACGGCAATCGCAGGAGGGAATTACCCGCTCGACCCTCCGGCAGCGCAACTGGGAAAACGGTTAGCGCAAGAACGGCAGTTCGTGCTTCACATCGGCATGAGCACAGAAATCGAAAATATGATCGAAGGAAGAGCATTTTACGGAACGACAGTCAAGGGGGAATGAAAGAATATGGGAGAACGATTACGCGGATTCGAGCTTGTGACACGAGCGAAAGACAATGATGATTTCAAACTACCGGTAAGGTCAACTGCAGGCAGTGCAGCGTACGATTTCTTCTCGCCGGTCGAGATGGTCATCAAGCCGAGAGAGAAAGGAAAGATCGAGACTGGCGTGAAAGTCTACATGCAACAAGACGAAGGACTATTCATCATAACAAGAAGCGGTAACGGAACAAAACGAAGGATTACGCTCGCAAACAATACTGCCCTTATCGATAGCGATTATTACGATAACGAGAGCAATGAAGGGGAGATCATCATCATGCTCGCCAATGAAGGAGATGAAGACTTTGAAGTCAAGGTTGGTGACAAGGTAGCGCAAGGCTATTTCCAGAAAGTACTGTTCGCAGACAATGACCGGTCACTTGCCGAGACGAGAACTGGAGGGTTGGGATCGACAGGTACCCGGTAAGTTTTTAACTCCTTCTTTATTTTCACACTTTCATGACAGAACATCCTGTGTATGAAGTCGATGACGACACGCTACTGCTTCTTGACACTCTCAACGAGGAGTTGGATAAAAGAACATCTGACATAGCTGATGGGCAATCGATACGAGTGCTTGACATGGGAGCCGGAAGCGGACATCTCGGTTTTGAAGCGTTCAAGAGAAAAGGAGTGAACGTAACGCTTGCAGACAACAACAAGAACGCAATAGAGCAGATGCAACTCATTGTCGAAGAAGAGGATCTGAATATACAGGTTATCGAAACTGATCTGTTTGAGAGCATTCCAAGCCAGCGGTTTGATATCATCGTGTTCAACACACCATACCTGCCCTACGATGTAGAGAACGATGTTTACGATCCATCAGTTCACGGTGGAGTCAAGGGGAACGAAGTGACACTCCGATTTCTTGAGAACACTAAACAATACTTAGCAGAAGGCGGTTGCATACTGCTTCTTTTCAGCTCTCTGAGCACTCCTGAAGAAATCCATGAAACGATCGAACATAGGGGGTTTCAACAAGAACTCGTCAATGAGAAGAAACTATTTTTTGAGACACTTCATGTATATAAGCTCACACGGTGAAACTTCATGACTACAGATGATCCGAGAGTGGATGTTGACAAGCTCAAAACACTGCTGCCAGAACATTGTCGTGATGTCGAACTACTCGCTCGTGGAAAACGAGGAGTCCTACTTAAAGCGAAGGTTGGAGATCAGGATGTCGCTATCAAGATGACACACCCATCCTCAAAAGCGCACAACGCCCTTCTCAAGGAAGCGCAGAATCTCAAACGGGTCAACAAGCTGGGAGTGGGACCGAAACTCATAGAATATACTGACGAGTATGTCATTATGGAATTCGTTCCCGGAACGCTCATCGGCGAATATCTTGCTGATAAGAACATTCCGACTCGAGAAATCAAGGAAGTGCTTGCTAGGATCATCGATCAGATATTCATTCTCGATAAGAACAGAATCAACAAGCAGGAGATGACAAAACCTTATAAGCATATTATCGTCAAAGACAATCTCGAACCAGTGCTTATTGATTTCGAGCGGGCGAAGATAACGCTACGACCAGCTAATATGACTCAATTCTCGCAATACCTGATAAGTTCTGACATCACAGCAAGTCTCAATGAGCGAGGACTATTACCTGACAAAGAACGATTCTACGATCTCATACGAGAGTATCATAATGCTGATAATGAGAAGAAAGAAGATATCGTTGAAGAGATCAAGCAACTCCTTTAACGACTGTCTCGCTGTTGTTTTTCTGCAAGGTACGTTTCGATACGCTTATTGATATATTTCGGTTTCACACTATCGACAGGAACGAGAATAGCGACTTCTTCTGTATTACCGAATCCTTCATTCTGACCGATACCGAGATATTTCAAATCATCAGATATTTTCAAGTACGTGTGAAGCAATGGCGGCATGTAATCATGACCCTCTTTCTCTGTTATCTTCCGATATCTCAGATAATCTTCAGTGAAGGAATTTTCCGGATTACTGATCCGCCTGAACTTTTCAGCATCAGGAGGATTATCAACTGTTTGTTTAGCAAAGAGTAATGGTCGTTTATCCTCTAGAGAACGATGCTTGCTCAAGATATTCATCATAGCATTACGTTGATGGAAGTAAGCCATATCTTCAGATGGATACAAAGTGACTTTCCCGAAGAAATACTTCGGCTTCTCATCAACAATGAGTGTGGAAAGCCCGTCAAACAGGTTATTGAGCATGAACGATCCTAATCCTTTCTCACCATGCTTGATGATATAATCAGGGTGAACCCACGATCGACCAAGTTCAATGATATCATGAAGATACTTATCTTTGAACGTGTTAGCAAGATTGAACACTATTCCTGAAGCGAGAAAATCCTGAGCATGCTCTTTAGGCACATCCTTGCCATTGATGAACCTATACCCACCAAGAATCTCTTTCTCAGCAGGATCCCAGACGATCAATTGCTTGTAAGGATGTTCAGGGTCATAATCGAAATGATCGACATCACTTGATTGACCAGTACCGCCACCGACAGCCCTGAACGAGTGTTCGCGAAGACGGCCTATCTCACCAAGAGAATATGACAGATCGTGTTTCAACGGATCTAGGATATGAAGTTCCTTATCGTTGTTTCTCGAACTCATGCGACAGAATGTCGAGTCGTTGATCTCTTTCTCAAGAAGACTCTTATCCACAGGATCGATGATCTTTTGCTTATCAGTCATGATACCATTCGAAAGTAGAACAATTATAAAAAGCTTGTGCTGAAGTAATTAACGACAGAAGAAATTTGTATCATATCATTTCAGCGTATTCGTTAATTAACCAGGAAGAGACTGTTAAATGCAACGCCAGACTCTCAAAAATACAAATACTGATGTCGGTTACTAGAAAGGATTGTCCAGAACGCATCAAGCAGGAAGTGTACCAGCAAGGTATATGATATAGCCGACAAAGGATAAGAACAATACTATCATGATGATTGCGTTTGTCTTGGTCAGTTTCTTATGTCTTAGCATCATCCAATACACGAGAATGCTCATACCAAGAAGGAAGAAGATAAGCTCGAGACGATTGAAGGCGATTTCTAGAGGACCATGTAGAATATACCAAATGATAACAGGAATGGACAGGCCGCCGAAGATGTTGAAGATATTAGAACCGAAGACGTTAGAGATAGCATCATCAAAACTGCCCTTTCTCGCGTTGGTGATAGAGACGACAGCGTCAGGAAGAGAGGTTGCAGCAGCGACGATGGTAAACGAGATGATAAGCGGATGAACGCCGATACTCTCTGAAAAAAGAATCGCATGCTGAGTGAGATAATACGTGGCAAGACCAAGTCCAGCAAGAGCAAGCATTCCTATACTGAGATCTTTTGCAGGCTTATACTCTTCAGACGACTTCTTATTATTGGTTTTCTTGTATACCTTAGTATCCTTTTTCAAGTCAATAAGATACCATGTATAGAGTGCCAACAGGATGAGAGGGATGACAAGACTCCATGTTCGAGTGTATGATAACGCAGCCAGAAGGGCAAAGACTGCGATGATGTAAAATAGCGCGTCACGCTCGACGACTTCCTTGTTGATCTTGAACGCTACAGGAGCGACAAGAACACAGATAGCAGGAATGATAAGAAGGTTGAACAATGCAGAACCAGCTATCGTGCCGATACCGACTTCGAAGGTGTTGAAGAACAAGACTCCGAATAGAGCGACGAGGAATTCAGGAAGAGAACTTGATATGGCATCCAACGTCGCTCCTTTGACAGAAGGGGACATGCCCAGATACGAACCCAATCGTGAAGAACGAGAGGCGAAGATGTTGCCCGTGACAAAGATGATTGCTGATGTCAGGATGATGACTGTCAGAGAGATCAATTCCATACTGTCACTTCTGATGATGCGGCTTGCTTATAAATATTGTGTGATGTTCGTATCACTTCAAGATTCATTGAAGCTATCGATAAGTATATTTATAAATACATCTTATGCAAATGATACCAAGCAAGAAACTCTTGGTCAATATCATTATAAATTCAGAATACAAGGTGAAAACTATGAAAACAGACACATTTCTCATGTCCCTAGGGCTTATCGTCCTTATTACAGGGATGTTTCTTTTGACATCATGCAGTCAGATGCAACCATCGATTCCGGATACAGGATCGAAAGCAACGGTCAAGACTGGTTTGACAGCAGAGGATATCAAGGAACAGCCAGAGTCAAAGACCTTCTCCAGCCAGAAGGAGTATGAGGAGTTTCTCTCAGGACTGGATACGAATTCTAATTATTACGGTGGTTATGCTTCCAGAGATATGGTGATGTCCGCCACCCCTGAAAAAATCGCTTTTGATACTGCTGCATCAGGTGGCTCTTCAGGCTATGATTATTCAGAAACGAATGTGCAGGTCAAAGGAGTTGATGAAGCGGATATCATCAAGACAGATGGTGATCATATCTACACGATCGACCAGTCAAGCGTTCATATCATAAAGTCGATGCCAGCAGCAGATGCTGAAGTCATCAGCACTATCTCTTACGATTACGAACCGCAAGGACTATTTGTCAACGGTGATAAGATGATGATAATCGGAAACGAACGCAGTGACAGGGTATATGATCGGATCGGCTTCAGGCCTAAATCAGGAATGACATACGCTCACGTGTATGATGTTTCTGACAGGAAAGAGCCGGAACTCGTCGCTAACTATACGTTTGAAGGAAGCTATGAGACTGCACGTATGACTGATGATAATGTTTATCTCGTTGTCCAGAGCAGACCGTATAATAGGCCAATTCATCCTATGCCTATCATTATGAGAGACGGAGCTGTCGAGACTGTAGCAGCAAGTAAGATCCATTACTTCCCGATGCCATACAACAATCCGGCGACAGTGAGTGCACACAGCATCTCGCTTGACGGAGAGAGCGATCTTGAGGATTCAGTCTCTATGATTGTCGAGAGGGTGCAGACTGTGTATATGTCACATGATAACTTGTATGTTGTCGGTGATCACAGGATTTCAGAACAAGACATTGAATTTGAAGTGGTCCAAGACATGCTTGAAAACGAGCTTTCACAACATGATAAGGAGCTTATTGACAAGATCAAGGATACAGATGATGACGTGCTCTCACCAAGCGAGAAGCAGCAGAAGATCATGAACGTCTATCAGAAATACGTTACGATGCTTCCTCAAGATGAGCAGGATAATCTGACTGATGAGCTTGAAGCACGGATGAAAGAAGAGATCCAGAAGATCGAGCACTTCCAGTTCAGCGTTCTCAATCGCATCAGCTACGAGGACGGCGAGCTTGATCTGAAATCATCAGGAAAGGTTCCTGGTCGTGTCATCAACCAGTTCTCGCTTGACGAGAATGACGGTCATCTTCGTATCGCAACGACAATAGACCCTCACTGGTCGAGATACATTGATGATCGAAAGGAGTCAGAGAATACAGTGTGGGTGCTTGACGAGGATCTAGAGGTGACCGGTAGTGTTACGGAAATCGCTCCAGACGAAAGGATCTACTCCACACGATTCATGGGAGATAGACTCTACATGGTAACTTTCAAGCAAGTCGATCCGTTCTTCGTCATCGACCTAGCAGACCCTGAAAACCCCGAGATCTTAGGTGAGTTGAAAATAACAGGTTTTTCCAGATACCTCCATCCGTATGATGAGAACCACATCATAGGATTAGGTAAGGAAGCGTCAGAGACCGGACGGACAAAGGGATTGAAGATATCACTGTTCAACGTTGAAGATGTCTCTGAACCGAAGGAAGTCGCAAAGTTCGTGACTGATGAACGGTATGCGAATTCAGAAGCGCTCTATGAGCACAAGGCATTCCTCTTCTCCAAAGAGAGGGACTTGCTTGTCATACCGGCGCACTCCTATTCGTATGACGGTTCTAATGATGAGTATAATGGTGGTTTCGTGTTCAACATCACGACAGAAGATATAGAGCTTCGAGGCCTTATCGACCA
>JBNJHD010000018.1:1242-18757 GCA_051819805.1 Nanobdellota archaeon | reverse complement strand
CAGGAACTCTCTGACAAGCTATGGGATGATATCACTCACATTCTCGATGAGAAAGATGTTGTTTCAGTTGACTTTGCTCCTGGCACCAAAGGTGTTAAGTCTGTCATTTATGAAGGTGAGAAGAACAATCCGTTCGCCCAGACTATCTTGCACAAACGAGCTCCGATTGAGGAGCTTGATGACCTTCGTCATGAGTTCACGATGTCAAAAGCTTTGACTGACGGTCTTGCCCGTTCAGGTTCGTTTATAGGTCACTCTCACCCTATCAATCTTCGTGAATATGAAACTTATGTTGATTTGAACATCCGTCAGGCTTGGGCTGAGAATCTTGGTTCTTACGCTTCCCTCCAGAAAGATGGTAAACATGTCGCGCAAGTCTATGCTTCCTTCGCTCACGAGATTCCTCTCATGGAAGATATCCTTGAGACTGATACTGATATTGACTTCGAATCTGTTGATTACGAGAACAAACTCATCACTTCTTATGAGCATCTGACTGGCAAACCAATCAGCGAGAACGAAAAAACCCTTGTCCGTGACATCGTCAGAATCCTTTATGATCTTGGTGGTGAGGAGAAGCCTCTTCTTGATTACCATCACAACAACCTTGCCATCATCCCGAAACACGCATTACAGGACGGTGTGACGTGGGGGTATAAATATGACACTGAAAACAAAGGTAAAGCTCCTTCTGTGCTTGAATACACCAATCTCGCTCATCACAGTTTCGATGTCGTTCCTGCAGATTCTTATTCTGATGTCAAATCAGCAGTGTTGGACGAATTCTCGAAGCACTTCGGCGTCAATGGTTCTGATCTTGCTCTGGCTAGCTTTGCCGGCATGCACGCTCGAACACTCAGTTTCGCCAAAGCATGGTCTGATCCGAAACGAACAGAAGAACGTGCTCGGTTGCAGTCGCTTCTCGAGCACACGATAAACCAATACCTGACCACTGCTGAAGCAATAGATACTGGATATCGTCCTCTCGTCAAAGCATCTCAGAAGCAGATCGAAACGATCTGTAACAACTTGTAACATCGTATCCGTGAGATGCCTCCAGTATACTTTTTTCTACAAAAAGGAGAGTAAACTATAAAAATGATGTTCTATTTGTTCTTTTTCCGGACTAGGGTCGGTCGGAAATAGGTTTGGATAGCATTCTCGCTCTCCACATGATATTTCTGTACTTGGAAGATGGTTCGTATGACCAGGTGAGTCTGATGGTGAAATTTGATAATCTGATGGATATTCAGCGTAACATCGCTTCCCGTCTCGAGAGTGATTCGAAGATGGATCGCTCCATTGAGCTTCTTGGCATCATCCAGGAGCTGGTGTCTGACGGTAGCGGTCGTGTTCCTAAAGAGCAAGTGTTCTTCGAAGCCACGCAGAGGGGCATGCTCCGTGCTGAAGCTGAAGTTCTCTTGCGCGATCTCATCCGTGATAAGAGTATTGATGAGTATGAAGGTCATATTATCATCTGATCCTTGTTTTTTCTTGTCGAAACGTTTTTAAATCTATGTAGCCAGACTGGCTGTATCGAAGAGGTTTGTGAGGTAATCTTCTGGTGAAAGGAAAAGGGCAAATTACTATTATCGTCATCATAGGACTCGTTCTCTTGATAGGTGTCGGTCTCTACTTCGGTTTCATGACTGCTTCAAATTCAGACTCTCTTGATCGATTGACTGTAGAGAGTATTGATACTGAGGGGAAATCTGTCGATCAGATCATGGAACAGGCCGTTTTAGTATGTTCTCGACCTCTACTTCACAACATTTCCCGACAAGCGGTCAGGACACGTTTTTTTACTGTGGAAAATGGTCTCTCCTCAGACAATATTCCTTACTTCTACTTTGCAGGACGATCGCTCTTTCCTTCTCGGGCTGAAGTCGCTGCTAGTATGGAAGTGCAAGTAGAATCAGAAATGTGGGGTTGTATTGATTCAACAGTATCTGGTATTGATCGTCTCTCTGGCGAATTGACTTTTGAAGATGATCCTATTGATATTGATATCACTGTTGGCGAATCCGAACTTATTGGCATTACCTCTCTTAATGGTTTTTATGTCGCTGAAGATTCTCAAAAACGATTGAAACCTGTTCGGACTAGTGTTGATTCGATTATCGGAACTTATTATACTGGTATTGAAATGATGCTTTATCCTCCTGTTCTGGATAAAGATGATTATTTCTTCACTCCTGCATTCGAGTATTTTGATGAAGCGGGGATCAGTGCACATGCATACTCTGTTCCAGAGAGTGACTTGCTCTTTGTTCTCGAGAAGAGTATTGCAGATGACACGAGTTATACTTATGGGATGACATTCAAATTTCATGGGGTAAGCTCCTGAGAGTCTTGAAGGTGTTTAGTATGAAAAAGCATATCGTATGGGTAGTAGTGGCGTTGGTTGTATTGTCAGCAGTAGTTGTTTCTGTACAGAATAATCTCTTGTCAGTTGACATGTTCATGAATTCATTTGATGATGTCAAAGCTAATAAAGGCGTTGCTGATAATTCTCAACAGTCAGAAGTTTCTTTTTGGGAGCACTACGCCTCGTTCAAACAATCTTATGAGGATAATGAGTTCGATAACATTCGTTCTTCTTCAAAATACTCTGGTTCTCAAGTATTTCTTGCCAAAAGCGACTCTTGGCAGGATGTCCTGAAAGCCACCACTCTTTCCGCATGGAACACTGAAAACTTCGGTGAATGCTCCTATAATCCTTATTCAAGAGATGCTGTCGGCAGGTGTCTCTTCCCATTATTCATCATCCATGATAATGATATGTATAGTATTGAAGACACGCTCTCACGACTTGAAGCTCAACAATCCCCTAACTCAAACATTGACTATGAGTATAAGATGTTTTCAAAAGAGGATTCTGTTGATGTCTCATTCAACGGCGCTTCTGTAGAGACTGTTTCTCCTGAAGACTATGAATCGTTCTGGTCAGGGTTTGATACTGCTGTCATTGTCTCTAACGATTATGAGACTGCTCTTCACGGAGCTATTATCTCTTCTCGTCTGAATGCTCCCTTGTTTATCAAAGGATATGATGATCCTGCTGTCATTGAACGATTGCTTGATGATGATTCGAAACAAGTTGTTCTCCTTTCATCCTCTGCAACCGATTTTTCTTGGAAAGATGAAGGTAAAGCTTCTTGCTATGTCGATATGAGTGTTGGTCCTAACACTCCTGACTTGTACGAGCTTCATCTCCTTTTTGATACTGATGGTGAGCGTGATGGTGAACGTCCTTTTTTCAAGCCGATGATTTCCAAATTGCTTATATATAACTCCAACGATCTTTCCACCTGTCAGGAGATGTACGGGTCTTTTTTCAACCAATCAGGAATGTCTTTTTCACCATCAGTATTGTGTAAGGATTCTTTGATGGTGCCTTATCTGGCAGTTGCATATAATCAGATGCCTCTCTCATTGCAGAAACAGAAAACCTTGAACCAGTTCGTTCAGGCACAAGATGTTGACTCTGCTGAAGATATAGTTCCGGACGTTCTTGCTTCATATGATGTGTTCGGTGCTATTGATGACTACTTTGATATTGATACTACTGAAATTGATGGTCGTGTCAAGGAGACTCTTGATGTGTTGAATCGTGGTCGTTCTCAATTAGAACAAGCTTCATCTGACGATGCTCGTTCGTTCTCATTTGACAAAGCTTCGTTCACATTTGTCGCTAACCCTTACAGTGCACCTATTATGCGGACGTACTTTGAGAACTCGCCTTCATTATGGGATGATTCTGCTCCCGGATCTCTCTATCTCATACTTCCCTTCTTCGATGATGAGTCGTACTTATTCTCTGATGAACTATCAACAGGTATCGTCACTGGCTTGACCGTTTCTGATACTTCTTCTCTTGTCATGAAAAACATCTTCCTTGATAATGTGGGAGATGCGCTGATGGATATCGATCAAAGTCGTCAGGCTACCGGCAATCATTTACATGTTGTCTTCGGCTCTACGAACCCTTCATCTTATGACTATCTCGATTTTGCCTCCTTGACTCATCTTCCCATCGAGAATAAGTTCAGCGTTTCAGTCAGTCGTGCCGAATACTTTTCTGTTGATGATCCTGCTACAGGTGTAGTTGCAGGTGATGATTTGTTCGCATCTGATTTATTCCGTCATTCATTCTCACGCCAAGTGGTTTTTGATTTTGATAAGAGTGAGCTTGTTGATTTTTCGAAAGATGCGCTTGACACTGTCATGTGGATTATCCTTCTTCCCGATCGTGAGCCGACAATTGAATCTTTGCGTTCTTTTGAACTTGAAGCTCATACTGATCATAAGGGAACTGACGAGTATAACTTGAAACTTTCTCAGGACAGGGCTGACGCTATCAAAGAGTATCTCTTGAAAAGTTGTCATTGCCAATGTGATAAACTGCAACAATCGACTTTTGATGTTGAGAAAGGATCGTATGTCTCATCTCAGAATTCAGCGAACAGTGTTGCTTGCGTAGAACGTGATCTCTCTTCTATAAAGCAAATGGTTTCTTCAGAGTGTTCTAATAAATGTAGTATGTTTTCAAACAATATCGTTGCTAGTGGTTTTGGCGAAACAAATCCTCGTGTAATCACTCAGCCATTATACGAGGAATTATGCGGTTCTGTGAAGCTCAATCTGTTTGATGATTCTAATACTGTCAGGTTTAGCGATTCCACTTGTGATTTTCTCAAAGAACATACTGGTCAGGCGATCACGAAAGAATTGCTTGATACCATTGAGGATCCTTCTATGGAGCGTGCAGTTCGCGCTTTGAATCGTCGTGCAGAATTCTCTTTTGTTCCTGAAGAGCACTCTCCTGAAACACCTGCTCAGGTTGAAGAGTTCAGTGCTTCCTCCAAAGGTCGTCTTCACGGTGACATCTTTTATTATCTTGGCGAGCAAGCTCCTTGGATTAGTCTTTCTGACACGTCTCGTGGAGAATACGATCTGGTTACGTTGTATGATAGTCTGAAACCTCTTCCTGGCTATTCTCCGTTTTATATGTTCGATTCGGCCCCTGTCTTTTCATACGGGAAATTCTCTTCACTCTTCAACGGCTCTGTCGAGAAACCTCCTGTTGCTCTTCTATTGACTCGATTCGGTGGTCGTGGAGTGTATGGTTTTGATGCTCGTGATTCCTTGTTCGGTCAACAAGAATATTTCGCTGATGTGTTATTTTCAGATATTGTCTCTCCGACATTTGCAGGGTCGATGGCTGGAAAACTCCACTTGCAATATGTGAAGAACACTCCTGAAACATCCTGTTTGGCACGTGGTGCGAGTGATTGCGCTTCATCATTGACTTCGCGAGCGCATCAGGATTTCGCTAGCCGATTCCGGTTTTTGGGTGTGCCTCAATCAGTTATCGTTCCTCTTGAAGCTAAAAAACCCGGACGGTTCTCCTGTATTGATTCTGAAAGCGTGTGTGGTAGTAGTGAATACCTTGAAGGAATGTTTCCTGATCAGAAACACTTTATTATCTCATCAAGCATGAATCCTGATGACTTGTTTGGCGGTGAAAGTAATCCGCTGCTCTCTTCATTGATGCCTTCGCCTAGCGAATCATTCTTTAGTGATGTGAATGTTGATTTTGTCACTTCTTTTGAATCTGCTCGCTTATTCTCGTATCCATTACTTGAACCTTTGGTTAGTGAGAAGAATGCTGGAGAAGGTACTGTTGAAGTATTCACGTATGTCGCTTCACCATATGAAGTTGAAGGCATGGTCTCTTTAGTCAATGACTATAGTATCTTGAAACTTGACGCTCTTCCTGCTCGTCATGATGGTGATTTCAAGACTCCTTCATTTAACGATTACAATGTTGTCGGTTCTGAAGAAAGTCCTTCTAATTCGTTCAGGAAGTTGTATCATCTTAATTGTGAAGTCGCTTCGGAAGATTTTGATTCGTTCATCGCTGCTGTTGACACTGACTTTGATGAATTCGAATACAATGCGAATCGTGACAACTACAAGCTCAAAGGTAGTGGTGGTTCTGATTGGAACATCTATAAATGCTCTGCAAACGTTCAACCCTCTGCGTTCATGAATAATAAGAACTTCCCTCGTTCTCGAGAACAAGCAGTTGTGTTTGACGTTGCTCGTAAAGGAACGAGTGCTGTTTTCAAGCGTGACATTCTCAAGACAACCACTTTCGCTAGATTGGATTCGATTCCTTGGTACGGTCGTTTATTCAAGCCTGCAAAGCAGCCTGATGATGGAACCTTCCACTCTGCAGCTGATTTCTTCACTGATGATGGTTCGTTCTCATTCAAGATCGATGCCGGAATGAGTTCTTCATTATTTGAGAAGAAATTCTCCTCTTCTGCTTTTGATGTTATTCAAGGAGTGCCTGAAACTCAGGGTGTTGGTATGCAGCTACCTTCACAGGCTCTCTCGTCGCAATTCAACATCGTCACCTATGATGCGGGAATCCCTACTCCTGTTGGCGAACTCACTTCAACTGATCTGAAGCAGGACTATGGTTTCGGAGTTGATTCAGTCTTTACCGGTCATGCTACTGGATGCTATGATCTCAGCGATTATTTCTCTCACGTCCGTAGTTTCATCTCGTCCCAATCCCGTAACGGTGCATATAGAGAGATTGATTTCATCATGCCTCGTGATACTGCTTACGGACTTGTTGATGTTAATTATCTTGATCCGAGAGATGTGACTACCGTTCATGGTCATGTCGAGATTGTTTCTCCTGCTCTTGTTGATGGTGGTGCTCTCTTCTTCTTTGAAGGTGCTCCTACTGACACTTTCGAGATTTCCTCAGATGAGTTGAGACGCGTTCTTGTTGATAAGCCGGGAGTTCTGGATTCGTTTACGCGAACAGCATCCTTTTCTTTTTTCATTGACAACATCACAGTAGAATATGATATCGGTGCTGTTGATCGCCTGTATGTTTCAGGAGATTCCTCTATAGTTACTGAGAATAAGGATTCGATGGGTTCTGGTAAGGAACCTGTTCCTGTCAGGCGTGAAATGACGTTGTCACGAACCTGCTCTTCTGATGATGATCGTGCTGGGCGTGATTTCATCACATATATTCAGGAAGCTGAAATGCTTAATAAGCTCGGAGTGAGTGTTTCCTGATGTTTCGTGTCCGGTTTTCATATTCTTTTATTTAAATGAATAAAGTAATATTTATAAATACCTTTTATTTTTCACTCCTCAATGGTAGTTTCGAAATGGCTTTCTGTAGGTCTAGGGGTTTTATTTTCGTTTGCATCCTATCAACAGGTGTCTGCACAGCAACAGCCCTCTGCGAGCGAAGTGAAAAACTCTCGTTTTGAGACTGTGGATAGTGTCTTCCAGAACTTGCAGTCTTCCTTTACTGTTGATTATGTCTCTCGGCTTGAAGATACCTTTGGTGTTGGCGGTCGAGAAACTACTATGGATAGACTTAACAATTTGTTCACTGACGTGTACGACTCTTTTGAGCTTCATGAGAGCAGGTCGCAAGACGAAGCTCTTGACTTTTTCTCGACAGTGGATTCTCTCTTTGAAGAGCACGGGATGCATAATACTGAAGGCAGGTATATCAATGAAAAACTTTCTGCCCCTACCGATGGCATTGCTTGTTTTCATCGAACTCTGGTCTTCAACACTTTGGGTAAGGTGTATCCATTCTCCATTCGTCCGGTCATCGCTTCAGATGACCATATTTTTGTCCGTTATGAAAGTCCCTCTCTTGATACTGTCATCAACTGGGAGACTACTTCTGGAGAGTCTTTTCCTGACAGTCATTATATTGACAAATACTCTCTCTCTGAACAAGCGATATCAAACGGTTCATATCTGCGTTCACTAGATGATTCTGAGGCTCTTGCAACGATTTTTAGATATATGGCTGCTACGATCAGGGATGAGTCTGGTGATCCTGATGAGATCTTGTCGTTCACGAAAAAAGCATATGTACTTGACACGACCCGCCTCGCTTCACTCTACAGTGTTGCAGTAGCTCACAAGATCAATGAAGAATACGACTCAGCATACTATTATCTGGACAAGGCTCACTCTCTGGACTCAACAAAGACCAACACGTGGTTTGTGCGTGGTATCGTTGCTGAAGATGAACGCGATCTCGATAAAGCAGCACGCTTCTATGACGAGGCACTCGATCTTGATTCTGCTCATTCTCCTTCGTTATATCGCAAGGCGAGTATCGCTCTGGATCAGGATGATGTTGACACATACCGCTTGCACCTTGACCGATTGAAAGAGAACGATATGTCTAACTTGCACTTCATTTTCCATCTCGAGAAGAAATTTGATGGACAGCAATAATTTGGGATTCTTATTCTTCCATGACTCGCTTGACAACTTCATACGGCGCGTCCGTCTTGACACCTTCGGGCACCGTAGCTGCCTGCACTGCCTTGTATCCTTTTTCTTCCAGCTTCCCGATGATGTCACTCACTTTCTTGAGCTCCACTTTCAGTGATTGTGCCATCTGGTGCGTATCGTAGAACCCCGTAACATTGAGTTCTGCCTCGACTGCGACCTTCTTCAGAAGGCGTTTCAGCTTCTTATCATCACCTGCATCCTCTGCCAGCGTTCTCACGAACTCCTTATCCTGTAGTGGCCCGTCATAGAGTGGCCCTGCCCGTGACAACGACTCGCTACACTCGGGACACTCGTCCATCACGCAAGGTGTTGTCTCTTGAAACCCGCAATTTGGACAGTGATGATAATAGCTGTTGATATGGTCATACACTGACGCTGCTTCTTGCTTTCCCTTTTTCACCTTGAAAAAGATCCTGTAATAATGCTTCTCGTGATACGAGAGTATGGGGACGAGTCGTTTCGTATAGTGCATTCCTGTCATCATCGCCTTTCTAGCCAAGATCCTGAGCCCTATCTCGTGTCGTTGCGGTATCTGCGCTGATGCTGCTTGGTATTTCTGCTTGCACGCCTGCGGATACGTTCCTGCCAGTGCCGCCGTGTCTGTTGCCGTGACTCCTATCAGCCCTTCCTTTGTCGTGTGCGCTACTGCTTCGTGGAGCACGATGTTCGGGCTGCCGAACGGATCGATATCCGTATAGTCGAACCCTTGCTCTCCCTGCAGGAACACATTGCCGTCTTCCTGGCTGATGACTATCTTCTCCTCATCAAGTCCGTTGAGCTTGAGGTTCTCTCTCATGCGTCTTACCGCTTGCTCTTTCATATCATTCGCCTTGACAATCTCTATCTTTTCAGGCGGTAATTCGAGAAGCAACCTGATCGCCCTCACACCACTTCCTGCCAGCGGCAAGGCTATCTTCATATTATCTTTCGGATAGTGCTTGAGCACCTTTATTGTCAGCGTCCTATTCATGCTCATCTCCTTATTGTAGAAGACATCCTGCTCCCTGCTGACGATAGCAACATCTTGTGCGAGCACTTTCGCCTGTCCTTCGGAGATCCTTGTGATTGTCATGATTTCAGGAATTCGGTAATTTCACAATGTTTATAAAACTCTTGTCCGAGGTAGTATACTGTATGAGTGACGACGAGAAATTGAAACACGCTGATGAGATTCTATGTGGGTTGAGTGAAGTGCGGTATAATTATACCTGGATCACGCCTACTAATATCGAGGAAGAATTCATCGCCTTCACGACTCGTGGTGGTGCTTACGATCCTCAGTTCAAGTATCGTGACATTGACGTCAAGGAGCACCTCAGACAACTTGAATCTCTTGTGATTCCAACGTCCACGAAAATAGGGGGACTTTTTGAGGATATCAGACGTCACTTTCTCATTGAAGCTAGAGCTCTGGATAACATCGGTGGCGACACTTTTGACACGATTCCTCTCTTCGGCGAAGTGAGTGACGAACTCCTGGCTGAAGCGAAGACCATCCTCAACCAGCCGACTCCTGACACTCCTGAACCTGACAAGCCGATCTCTTCAAGAGAGCTTGGTCAGATGCTCTTTGACGCTATCAGTTCTTATGGTCTTGAAGGCTGGACTATCGAATACAATCCTGATTTTCTCGCTAACGCCTCGATCAGTTCGGGCACGCGCACGATCCGTGTCAAGGACAGTATGTTCTTTTCTGAAAAACGTGCGAAAAAGCTCATCTATCATGAGATAGGAACGCACGTCCTGCGTGCAGAGAACGGCTTTGCCCAGGAATATGGTATTCTCGCTCACGGCCTGCCTCATTACTTGCCGACCGAAGAAGGTCTTGCTGGTTACAACGAGCGTTTGCAGGGTATTGAAAGCCCTTCCATTCTCTATAATTATGCACTCAGGACTTTGGCCACGAGAGTGGCTGCTACTGGTGGCTTTCGCGACGTCTATGAAGCGATCCGCCCGTTCGTCGATGAGGATCGTCGTGCTTTCATGATCGCAGCTCGTGCCAAGCGAGGCCTCGGTGATACCTCAAGGCCAGGAGGGTATCTCAAGGATCACTGTTACTTGCAGGGCAAGCTTCTCATCGAGCGTTTCGTCAAAGAAGGTGGTGATATCAAGAAACTCTATGCTGGCAAGATCGGTATCGAGCACTTGTGGCTCGTTGATGAAGGTCATATCAATCCGCCGACGATGCTCCCTGATTTTCTCGAGTGAGTATTAGAATCCTTTTTCTTTTTCGAGTTCCTCTCTTGCTTCTTCAAGCGTCAGTGAATCACTTTCATCTAATAAGAATTCTCGAAGGATTTTTTCTTCTTCAGAAATTTTGTCTTTTTTCGATTTCATAAAATATTTGCAGTATTCCTATTATAAAAAATATTATGTTTTTTTGTCATGTTGTTTTCACGAGTTTTATATAACTCCTCTTGTTCCTTCTCCTTCTATGTCAATGGATGATTTTGTCAAGGATCTTGTCAAGCGGCTTCAGGAAGATGATTCTCTCACGAAAGAGGATATCGCTAAGTTGAAAGTCGAACTCTGCAGCACGCACAAGGTCAAGCACATCCCTACTGACATCCAGATTTTCCTGCACGCTCCCGAGCATTTCTCATCGTGGCTTCGCACTCGCTTGCAGACCAAGCCGAACCGTTCCTTGTCCGGGGTCGCTCCCATCGCTATCATGACAAGCCCTCATCCCTGTCCTCATGGCAAGTGCACGATGTGCCCTGGCGGTGTCGATGGCGAGTGGGGTGACACGCCGCAGAGCTATACTGGAGCGGAGCCTGCTGCCATGCGTGGTGCTCGCGCTGATTTCGATCCTTATTATCAGGTCTTCAACCGTCTCGAGCAGTACGCCGTGACTGGTCATATCATGAGCAAGGTCGATCTCATCATCATGGGTGGCACCTTCCCTGCACGCTCACGATCCTATCAGGATGAGTTCGTCACCTACGCCTTCAAGGCGATGAACGATTTCTCCGACCAGTTCTTCGACGAGAACGGCTCATTCCTTCTTGACACGTTCAAACGTTTCTTCGAGCTTCCTGGTGACATCTACGACAAAGAGCGCGGTGCTCGCATCAGACAGCGTCTTGACGAGCTCAAAGGAACTTCATCGCTTGAATCAGAACAAGTTCGCAACGAGAATTCCTTTGTGCGTTGCATCGGCCTCACTATAGAGACCCGTCCTGACTGGGGATTGCAAGTTCACGGTGATGTGATGCTCAAGCAGGGTTGTACCCGTGTCGAGCTTGGTATCCAGAGCGTCTATGACGACGCACTCTCCGCTGTCAATCGCGGTCATGATGTCGCGTGTAACAAGCAGTCCATCGCTGACCTTCGCGACCTCGGCTTCAAGCTCAACTTCCACATGATGCTCGGCCTGCCTGGTGTTGATGAGGGGCGTGAAAAGCAAGGTCTTGCCCTGCTTTTTGAAGATAGTTCCTACCAACCGGACATGCTCAAGCTCTATCCATGCATGGTCATGCCGGGTACGAAGCTTCTCAAGGATTATGAAGAAGGTCGTTACGTGCCGTTTTCCACTGAAGTCTCTGCTGCACTCATCGGCTGGTTCCTTGACAAGGTCCCGACGTATTGCCGTGTCATGAGAGTCCAGCGTGACATCCCCACGTATCGTCGCATCGCCGGTGTTGACCGGACCAATCTGCGCCAGTACGTCAACTCCTATATGGAAAAGCATGATCTTACGAGCCGTGACATCCGTGCCCGCGAAGTGGGTCGTAAGTCTGAAAACACGAGTCCGGACAATGCCTCTTTGGAGCTCGTCGAGTATGAGGCGAGCGGTGGCAAGGAGTTCTTCATCTCCTTTGAAGATAAGGATGCTGATGCTCTCTATGGTTTCTGCCGTCTTCGTTTTCCGTCCCGTCAGCTCCGCGAGGAATTCACTCCATCTACTGCTATCATCCGAGAGCTTCACGTCTATGGCAGTGCTGCGCGTCTCGGTGATGCTGATGACGCTTCCTCCCAGCACAAGGGTTTCGGTCGCAGGCTGCTCGCTCACGCTGAGAAGATCGCTTTTGAGAACGGCTATGATAAGATGCTTGTCATCAGCGGTGTGGGTGTGCGCAGGTATTACCAGAAGTTCAGCTACGTTCGTGAAGGACCTTATATGGCCAAGAAATTATGCTGAAAGAGAAATAAAAAAATAATTTATTGTTCTCGTTCATAATTCAATTGAATCGTCCATTGAAATATGACGTGTGGATTTGTTGTTCCAGATCGAGCTCAGGATTCTCTATGCCTTTTTCGAACTCATTGGCATCGACACTTATCGTGTTGTTATTGTTGTATATCTGTTTGACGATAGTGTTTTTTATAGTCTCATTGGTTACTGGCTTGACTTGGCATGACATCTCGTTTTTTGACATCACTTTATACGCTACGAAATCAGTATCTGGTTCTTTCAAAAGATAGTTTTTGCTTTCTGATTCGATAATATATTCTTGCTTGCCTACTTTTACTTCTGTGTAGAAATCATTCGAGTGATTGATTATCATGTTAGGGATATGCTCTTTATCTTGCTCTCTTCCTTCGATTTCTGTAATCGTATCTTCGATAAAATCGTGCTTGAGCTTGTCACTGATGCTTTTGAGGATAGTCTTGCTGGTAACTGCCTTTACCGAATAGTGTTTTCCTTCAGTGCCAAGAATCATATATGCTACAGGGATGGTTTCAGCAATTCCCAGCGTGATATTCGATGCTAAATCACTATCGACAGCGTATCGTCGTCCCATACCATCAACATTAACCAGCTTGTACATGTCAGAACGATCGTTGATATGTTCTCCGAGAATCTTATCCTTTTCAAGCATCATAGGATGCGGTTGGTTCATTGTAATAAGTTTTTTATTCATATTTTACCCTCCTAAAAACCCACTTTCTATAGCACTCTGGCTATGGAAGTATTGATTGGGAATAGTGGTCCTTTATCTTTCTTACTATTGTTCAGGAAAATATGTGTTTTTTCTCACCAAACTCACGATTTGTATGTGGACTGGACATCCTTAAGTTCAGAAACAAGTTCTGAACCATCAAGAGTGAACCTTCAGTAGCACTAGAATTCTACTTTTTCTTTATGACAAAGCCAACTCACGGTTGGCATCGTGAAGCGTATTTTGCAAGCGTTGCTTGCTGTAATACACTAAGGATTCTACTTTTTCTTTATGACAAAAAGAGCATGGTCTTTTTCGTAAGGGTATAATTCCCTGTAATCGACAACGGTCTGGGCATCATCGAGTGTTTTACGGACCTGCCTGAACACATCCTTTGGCTTTTTCGTCACATCTTCACTGCGAGCCTTGAGCGCCAATATCCCGAAACCGCCTTTTCGTAGATACTGGTTACAGTTCTTGAGAAAAATATCTACTTGTCCTTTCTGAGCGATGTCCATGAACACGACATCAACTGCATCTTCAACCAGATCCTCTTTGAAACTCTCTGGTTGCTTCGCATCCGCCATGATCGGAGCGATGTTCGGGAACTTCTCTGTCATGAACACCAAATCCCTGACTACTCGAGGAGCGAAATCAAGCGCGTAAATATGGCCTTGTGACACCATCTCAGCGAGAAAACTTACAGTGTATCCGTGGCTAGCCCCTAAATATAGTACTGAAGAGTCTTCCTTAAAACCGATCTGAGAGATGTCTTTAGCGATGGCGGCGAAGAGTTTGCTCCTATTCGGATCGACTTCGCGGTATAACTCTCCATCCATAGAGATGATCTGCTCGTCAAAGAACTCCTTGCCTATGGTGCTTTTCACGTAGAATCGTTGTCTGCGCCCTTTACCCTGCATATAAATACCGGGGAATTTCTTGAACGGTTGGAGTGTTCCTGAAGATATTTTGCGCACCATCAAGAATCGCCTCCGTTGATAAACCGTTTCTCGAGATCGTCATAATACTCTTGTGCCTTGAACTCTCCCTTGAAATAATCAAGTCGGGAGCAGAGCGAGATCTTGTCAGCCAGTCCACGAGCGATCTTGCCAGCTTCCTTGTTCTTGCCCTTGTTGATGAGAGGATGGGAATAGATATAGCCGTGCTTTGGAGCCCTTGCTCCGCTTCGCAGATGCCTGAACAGCGCTTTTTCAGCTCCGAGCATCTGGATTGTTGATGCTGGCAGGAATGATAGTCTCTTGAGAGAACCTGCTGATGAGATGAGCCGCGCTGCGATTGTCGTGCCGCACATGGTAAGGACATTCGGTGCGAACTTGTCAAGGACTTCCTCCAATCGTTTGAGAAGAGAATCCTTGAGCTCGTACTTGCCAACGACATGGTCTGCGAATTCTCTGACGACCTTGTATTCCTGTTCATCGGTCTCTGCAGCCATAGAGACTTCCTTGCAGAACTCGCTCTTGAGCTCACTGTATGTCTTCTCGCTGACTAGCCGGCAGAACCGCTCATGGTCATTTACCGCGTGGCTCACTTCAGGCATGACTGCGCCGTGCCACTCACGAAGACGTTTTGAAGAGCTATTCGCTTGCATTGCCAACTCATCAACGACTGCCAATAGCTGGATCACTGTCACATCCTGTGAGAATGAAGCTGCTACCTTGCGCTTCGTCTTCTCAAGAAGCTTCTCTCGTTTTCTAGCGAATGTCTCATCGACCATGATAGTATTTCAAGAACAACGACTTATTTATAATACTTATTGCCTTCTCTGGTTCGTGAAGGTTCGTCTAGAAGGAATTGCTCGGCAAAACTTTTATAAATAGGTGTGTGTTTCTCGCACAAGACTACCTTGTCACTGACAGGTGGAATGCTCACCTTCACATCAATCATGGGGAGAGGTGACCGCTGTATGGCACGTCGTGTCTCGCGGTGTGTGAGTGAATGTAAGATAAAAAACCAATTGAGGTTTGTTATACAATGGCAGACAAGAAAGAACATATTAACTTAGTATTTATCGGCCATGTTGACCATGGTAAGTCAACAACCGTAGGACGACTGATGTTCGATAGCGGAAATCTATCCGAGCAGCAGCTACGAAAGCTTCGTGAGAAAGCGGAATCCCTCGGTAAAGCTGGATTCGAGTTCGCTTACGCGATGGATGGACTCAAAGAAGAGCAGGAACGAGGAGTAACTATTGACCTTGCTCACAAGAAGTTCGAGAGTGACAAGTATTACTTCACTATCATCGACGCTCCAGGCCACAGGGACTTCGTCAAGAACATGATTACAGGAGCTTCCCAGGCAGACGCTGGAGTTCTCGTTGTAGCTGCTAACGACGGTGTCAACGCTCAGACCAAAGAGCACGTGTTCCTATCACGAACGCTTGGTGTCCAGCAGATGATCGTTGCAGTCAACAAGATGGATCTACAGGATTACTCTCAAGACCGATTCAACGCTGTCAAGGAAGAAGTTACCAAACTTCTCAAGAGCGTCGGTTACAAGACGGACAACATCCCGTTCATCCCACTAGCATCTCTGAAAGGAGACAACGTCTACAACAAGAGCGAGAACATGCCTTGGTACGAAGGTAAGACTCTCTATCAGGAAATCGATAGTTTCGAAGTTCCTGAAAAACCAGTCGATCTTCCTATGCGAATGCCTGTACAGGATGTCTATAACATCACTGGTATCGGTGTCGTTCCAGTAGGTCGGATCGAGACTGGAGTCCTTAAGATCGGTGACAAGCTAGTAGCTATGCCTGGTCGTGAAGGAACTGGTGTCCGTGGTGAATGTAAGACTATCGAAATGCATCACGAGCAACAGAAAGAAGCTTATCCTGGTGACAACGTAGGTATCTCTGTGCGTGGCTTCGGTAAGAAAGACCTCGCACGAGGAGACGTTATCGGTAAGGAAGACAACCCACCGACAGTAGTCAGTGAGTTCACAGGACAGATCGTTATCCTGAACCACCCTAGTGTCATCACTGTTGGTTACACTCCGGTATTCCACATCCACACAAGCCAGATCGCTTGCCAATTCACTGAACTAGTGAAACGGGTAAGTCCTGAACCAGCAGACAACCCTGACTTCCTCCGTAACGGAGACGCAGGTGTGGTCAAGATCCGACCAACCACTCCGCTGGTGCTTGAGAAGAAGGAAGAGATCCCTCAGATGGCTAACTTCGCTATTCGGGATTCCGGTAAGACTGTCGCTGCAGGAATGTGCATCGACACTGTCAAGAAACAGTAAGGTTGGAGTCTTCCAACCACTCTTTTTGTTTTTTTATCTTCCCTTTCATCACCTCCAATTCAATGAGTACGATTATCATATAACTTTGCAATACAAGTTATAGTATTTGAGATACATAGGTCGAGAACATGCAAAAATCCAGAATTAAACTTGCAAGCACAGACATTGATAAGATCAATCAGACCTGTGAGTATATCAAATCTATAGCTGATAAAACAGGCGTCGTTCTTAAGGGTCCTATCCCTCTTCCTACGAAGAAACTCAAGGTCACTACTCGTAAGAGTCCTGACGGTGAGGGGAAAGCGACTTGGGAACGATATGAGATGCGTATCCACAAGCGGCTCATCGACATCGGTGTTGACGAGCGTGCGTTGCGGCTTATCATGCGCGTCCCGATTCCAGAAGGTCTTAACATCGAAATAGAAATGGTCTAGTTCGATGTTAAACCTCGGCAGACACTGCCGTAGGTTTGAATATAGAGATTGAGATGGTTTAATCCATCGAGATGTCTATATGAAAACCCAGACGTACTTTGTTCGTCGCGGTTTGAACATCGAAAGTTGATCTCTGGAATATTGCTGGTTTTTTCAGTTACTGATCAGATACTCGCAGATGGTTGTTTGAGTGTGAACTCTAACGCTATTCTTTTGCACTTTTTCTTTTAAGATTCTTCTTCACAGCTTCTGACCACTACTTTTATAAATGGAATGTTCTCTCCAGAAACAGTAGAATTGGCTTCAAGCCACTATGCAGTATCATGCCACGGTCGCATACTCAAAAGTGAAAGCTTTTGGTCGCGCACGTGTCAATAAATATTGTTGGCCCCGGTCGCATACTCGAAAGAAGAACTTTCGGTCGCGTCCGTATCTCCACTTCGTTACGCCACGGTCGCATAATCTGGTATTGCGCAAGCCTGGAAATAAGCAGTGTTTTCGCTTGCTGAATTCCTGTTTGCTGTGATAGCTTGTCCCGTCTGGGATTCCCGGTTCAAATCCGGGCCGTGGCGC
>JBNJHD010000018.1:0-1142 GCA_051819805.1 Nanobdellota archaeon | reverse complement strand
ATCAAACTTGCTTTGATACCCAGTGAATCTCTGATTCTAACGCGGATCAAACTTGCTTTGATACCCAGCATGATTTTCTCAAAACTTATTCTGATACTTCGCATATCTTTTGCTAAATAATCCTGTCGTCTCTCTCTCGTGAAGTTGGTTTTTGTCCGTATTTCACCGAAATGTTTTTAAAGATACTTTGTGAGAATATGTGGTATTAGGGGTTATCATACTACTCTTGTGTTAGGTTGTGAGGTATTTTGTGACGATGGGTAATTTGAAATCAATAGTGTTCGTGTTCATTCTCTTCTCAATTATGATGTTTTTTTCTGGTTCTGTAATCGCTCCTGATGCTATTACGCAAGATGATGAGGTTCAGGAGTGTTTTGTTTCAGGCACTCTTATTTCTACTCCTGATGGGTTGAAACCTATTGAAGATATTCAAGTCGGTGATGAGGTTATTGGTAAGTCCGGTGTGAATATGGTAACAAGCTTATATCATGTTATTCTCGGTGATCAGCCTCTTTATTCAATTAATGACGATGATGCTTTTGTCACTAAGCCTCACCCCTTCCTCTCTACTGAAGGTTGGAAGGCTATCGATCCTGTAGCTGCCAAGCATTGGAATCCTGACCTTGAGATGACTAAGCTTGAAGTCGGTGATGTTCTCATCACTGATGCTGGTCATGAAATTGTTTCTTCGATTACTGCTCATCCTGCTTCTTTTGACACGCCTATCTTTAACTTTGCAGTGAGTGGTGACAAGACGTATTTTGCTGATGGGTATCTTGTGCATAACAAAGATTGCACAACTGGTGAATTCTCGTGTGTTGCTGATGATTGTATGTCTTGCAATACTGTCACTGGTAATTGCGAGTATGATTGTGATAGTTCTGAGGTTTGTAGTCCTACTGGTAACTGTGTTGAGTGCACGTTAGATGTTGATTGTGGTGGTGCTTGCGAGTCTTGTTCTCTTAATGAGTGTGTGAGTGATTGTACTGCTAATCAGTACTGTTTGGTTTCTTCTGATGTGTGTGTTTCTTGTGATAATGATGGCGATGGTTATGAGAGTGGTTCTTGTGGTGGTTCTGACTGTCTTGATAGTGATGATTCAGTCTATCCACCGGGTGGTAAAAAAGCTGCCGGAATTCGCC
>JBNJHD010000017.1:3250-18856 GCA_051819805.1 Nanobdellota archaeon | reverse complement strand
GAGAAGGGTTTGTCGCCCTTGATCGTCGAGACATACGTATTATTATCTTTCCAGTACGTTTTCCATTTCTTTTCGATTTCTTTGAATGTATACTTTTTAGGAAGTTCCATAATGTATTACACCTTGGGTTATTATCAATCTTAATTGACACATATGTTATAAAATTATAAAAGGAAAATGAATTGCAGCATGTGTCAACATACTACTATCCGCTTTTTGAAAGCCAGTACAGAATTAGATCTAACCCACGACAAACGTAAAAATGATTCTCCGGAACATCGTGAACATATACATCTTATCCCAATACTGGACACATCTATTTTATAAAAATTATGGTTATCGAAAGGTTCACTCAACACTCGCTGTGAGCTTCTCGATAAACACGTCCTTGTGATCAGCAGGGATGACTGCTCCTGCCGCATTCGGATGACCGCCGGCGTCAGCACCGAACTCCTTGACAATACCGCTCAAGAGCTCGTCAAGACGAGATTCAGGATCATCAATAGCAGAACGCAGGGAGATCTTGACAGTGTCACCGTCTGAGTCAGCGACCGTACAGACGATAACACCCTCATCAACGACCTTGTTACGGACAGTCATCGAAGCGACGACACCTGCAATACTACTCTTGAGCTGATCGCCGAAGTCAACGATAAGAAGCTTGTCAGACTGATACACATCACCACTCTCTTTTCGCTTCTCAATAGTGTTGAGAGCATCACGCAATGAGCTCTTGTAGACTTTCAGGTTCATGACAGCCTTATCCTTAGCCAGACTGTCACCACGCAGAGCTTTGATGGCAGTGCGGTATTCTTCCAGACGGCCGCAAGCGTTGATGACAGTAGCGCATTCGCGAAGGTCTTGCATTTCACGCTTCTGCTCGTCAATGAATGTATAAGCTGGAACAACTGCGCCTTCAAGCGATTCCTCACCCTTGATCTCGAGGATGCGTTCAGTGAGCCGCTGCTGCTGGTCAGGATGCAAGTGATAATACTTCTTGAGCTTGCCGTTACGGAACGAGTAGCGGATGCGAAGCTCTGAGAGAAGTTCTTTGACACCGTCAGGGTTGTTTGTCACACCAGGGATATCGAGATCGGTACTGTATTCGAGAACCTTGACAAGAGGTCTGGAGTTGATACCGAAGAGTCTTAATCGACGACCGACTCTGACCTTCTTCTGGAGGATAGCGTGCTGCAATATCTCGTTATTGAGCTCGTTAAAACCCTGTCGTTCCTGATTATCGCCGATAGCACCGAGCACTCCAAGACCAGCTAAGTCTCGGTTGGACTGATCCATGCCAAGCGCAAAGAAGTATGCAACGCCTGCACCAGCCACCTCGTTGACACCAGTGATGCCATGACAGTACGGGTTGATGTGGATGAACGAATCACCGTTACCAGCATCAGCTTCATCGCAAGCGTGATGGTCGAGGATGAAGACAGTCTTGCCAGAGAAGCACTCCTTGATGCGAGCAGCTTTCGTCGAGCCGATGTCAGCGAAGATGAAAATATCAGCATCTTCAGACGCGATCTCGTCGATAGTATCACCATCGAGGTGCTGATAGTGAGAGAATGTGAAACTGACATCTTTCCTGCTCAAGGATTCATGTAATATAGCTGAAGAGCAGAGACCATCTGCATCGTAGTGAGCAGCTATGTGGACGACTTTTCCTTCTGCTTTTGATAGAAACTCACTGCCTGCTTCCATTGCAGCTTGCTTGAATTGTTCATGAGATGACATGTGGATATAACCCCTTCATATATAATCTGAAAAGAAGATATGAGAATAAAAAAAATAGAATAAAACCATAAGAGCAATAACTCTCAAGCTTATTCAATGAACATCTTGATCTGGTTCGGATTGTAGTTCCAATCTTTGGAGACTCGACCAGTTTTCTTATAGTATCGTATAAGACGAAGAATCTTTGATTCTGTCAGCTGGAGACCTCTCTTTGCAGGAACATCCTTGTGATTGTTAGTGAGATGCTCCTTGATCTTGAGGACTTTTTTCATCAGATTCATGAGATCATCAGGGAGCTTCTTCTCAAAACCTTTCTCAGCAAGGATGCTGGAGATTGTCTTTCCAGTGAGAAGTTTCACGTCAGGAATACCGTACTCGTCACGAAGGAAGAGACCGATTTGGCTTGCCGGTTTTCCTTCTTTCGCATACTTGACGATGAGAAGTTCGATTTCTTTCGCTGAATACGTGACCCATGAAGGGACGTCTTTCTTGGAAGGATGTACACTTCCGGATTGTCCTTTATTTCGACTATACATTCGAGCCATAATATCACCTTACGCATCCCAAAGCAATTCGCTACCGTGGGATCGCTGAATCAGAGTGGAACGAAGAACTGTTTATAAAAGTATTGGGTTAGAGAAAAATCAAAGAACAATAACATTTATAAATAGATAATACAAGCTTACTAGTATGATGTTCAACAACAAAAAAGGGTATATGACAAGCTCTAAAGATTTCATGAAAGGTATCATACTAGGAATCATCCTTGGCGCAATCTTTGTCTTCCTAGTGGCAAAAGGTATCCTGCCGCTTTTTCCAATCTGCGGATAAGCAGTTTTCACCCACAGGAATAACTTTATAAAGGGAGTGTCATTTCTCGAGCGAGTGCCCAGAAGCGAAAATGCTCCGAGGCACAAGTCCATAATTTTAATGATTATATAAGGGTAGGAATCATGAAAGGAATAATAGTCAATTACCGGAGCGGTACACATACCCAAACGACAAACCAGATGATCATTACAGTCGAGGGAGTCTCAAGCAAGGACGAAGCAGAAAAGCTCGTCGGCAAGACTGTCATCTATAATACAGGCAAGAAAGAGATCAAAGGAGAAGTGAGGTCTGCACACGGCAACAGCGGTGCGATCAGAGCTCTTTTCGAGACTGGAATGCCAGGACAGGCAGTCGGCAAGGAAGTCACTCTCAACTGAAGAATCAAGATCAGCTTTTAACGAACAAGCGTGATGCATCATGAAAAAGAAAGTCTGCAGGACATGCAAGATATTCGTTGACGGAGAACTCTGTCCAGTCTGCAAGAAATCATCATTCTCGATGAACTGGCAAGGACTAGTTACCATCACTGACGCTAAGCGAAGCAAGATAGCAGAAAAGATGGGTGTCGAGACCAACGGCGAGTATTGCATCAAGGTCAGATAAACTACTACAAACAACACAACGGTGGAATATCATGGAAGTCAAGATCATCTCACAGGAAGAGAACAAGTCGCTTTCACGGACGGAAGTCAAAGCAAGTATCGTCTATGAAGGTACAACGCCGTCCAGAAAGGACATCCAGAAGGAAATCGCAAAGAAGCTCAAGGCAAAAGAAGAGCTTACTATCATCAAAACTATCAAGACAGGCTTTGGCGAAGCGAAAGCGACTGTCTATGCTAACGCGTATACTGACGAGAATGTTCTCAAGAGAGCAGAACGGAAAAATCTCGTCGAGAAGCACGCAGGCCACGAACCTAAGAAGGAAGAGGCTGCAGAAGAGTAAAAGGTGATCATGAATGGCAGACGATTCTAAACAATCCTACAATGTCGCACACCTCTACGAGGCTGACGGCGACAAGGTCAAGCGAAAAAACAAGACCTGTCCTAAGTGCGGTCCAGGAGTCTATATGGCAGAGCACAAGGACAGGGTCAGCTGCGGCAAATGTAGCTACAGCGAACGTAAATAAAATTCATTTTATTTGTTCGCTGCTAGGAAAAGCTTTGCTTTGACTATGTAGTGAAAGAAAGTAATCAGGCTCAATTCTTTCACTAGAGGAAAAAAACTCTGTTTTTGACCAGATAGTGAACGTAAATTGTTCTTTCATTTACATCAATTCTTTCTTTTTCATTCCATTCATTTTTCTGAACTATATTCTTGTTAGCGCCATAAAAAATAGCATAAAAGCAATCCTCATAACATAAAAAACATAAAATTTATATATTTCTTTATAAGGATAATTATTATGCACATCTACGAAGGCAAGACAAGAGATCCTTGAAAAAATATATGCCGCGCAATAAAGAGCTTAAACATCATAAGCGTTTCAATTCAGAGTCAACAGCGAAGCAATCTCCTGAATATCACAGACGTTTCAATTTCTCCGGATTGTGGCTGATGAGAAAACGCATCTTCTTGACGAATTCACGAGCTTCCTCAATGTATTCGTCAACGTTCTTACCGGACGTGTGCAGCAAGTGCTGGTGACCGATCTCTTTAGCCATGTGATAGAAGGAACGCAAGGTCTTGACATACCGCTTCTCAAGCAGGCGCTTGGAAACGAAATGCTTCTCGAGAAGGTCAGCGATCTCGTGAGGAGCACCGGGAACGACGTCCACATGCATGAGAGCAGCGTGAGCAGCGTCGATGACCGCCCAGTACAAGTCAACAACAGATTGGAGAAGCTTCTGCTCGGCAGTCTTGATAGTCTTCGGAGCCCTCAAGTAATACGCCCACACCGCTTCCTTGGTCGGACGGAGCTTACCAGAATCAAGAAGAGCTTGCGCAGGCATGAAGAACCCTTCATCATACACCGCGTTACCCTCGCGTAGGATGTTGACGATGATAGGATCGACCTTGTGAAGATAATCCCAGAAGTCACTGATCTTCATCGTAGTGATGTGGAACTTTTCGGAAATAGAGGCCGCAGTGTTCTCGATCATGACACGAAGCGAAGCTATCACTTCATTAGAATAGACGATAGTCATATCGTTGACGACAAGCAAGACATCAATATCAGAACCTTCTTCAGCCTTGCCACGGGCAGCACTGCCGAAAAGAACGACTGCGCGAAGCAAGTCACCGACTTCTTCTTTGAGCTTGTCAGCGAACTTCTTCGTAATATCGACATCTTCTTCATGAAAATGATATTCGACAGGACGCTTCTTATATTCAAATGAGATACTTACCAACTATCCACTCACCCCTCAGCACTATTATGAACTGTACTGTGTTGATTTATAAATCTTTGCCGATAAACGTCATTCAAGCGGCACTTCACTCCACAGACTCCACTCATTAGACGGCGAGTAGCCGCCGACGATGTAATTAGCAGGAGCGCGGTAGCCGGCAGCACCCCCCATACCACCATAGATATTGCCGAAGGCGTTACCACCGCCAGTGCCGAAGGCATAACCGTTCCCGATACTCGCTCCGAACTCATTCCACAGCGAGTACTGTATCTTACCAGGCTCCTGCATCTCCTCACCATGACCTTCAGACACGACAGGTCCGTCAAAACCCTCTTTTTGCATGAGCTTGACACCCTCGACACTCGGGAAGACACCTTCTCCAGGCGGTAAATGACGATGAGGACCGGCAGCACTATCAACGACCTGGACACTACCGACAACACCTTCTTTACCGAGCTTTTTCATATTTTCCTTGAACCATTTGTTGAAACGCTTGAGACGCTGCGATTCTGATTCGTCAGGATTTTTCTTCTTGAAATGATTATACCACATGGACAAGTGACTCGTGTCCATCATACCAGCAATATGTTTTTTTGAGAGCTTCTTGACACCTTCAGGACCGTATTTGGCAAAAATCTTAGGATCTTTTTTGAGACGATCCTCCATTTTCTGCCGAGATTTCTTTATCATCTCGATAAACTCGTCAGGGTGACCTCCGTAAGCATCAGGAAAACCTAGTTCAGGACCGACCTGGATGGGACGTTTGAGCTTGCCCTTGTTTCTCATCGTCTCCTGCATAGCATAATAACCTAGTTCAGCGTAAGAGTCAGTCGTCTTGTCGAGAGCGAACTGATCTACAGGCTTGACATTATTCTGCATCTCCCAAGCATTACGAGCGCTCGCTTCTGAATCCGTTGCAATACCACGAGAGAACTCCATACGCTGCTTGATACTGTCAAGCTGTTCCTGAATCACTTCACTGCGTTTCTTATAATCAGGAGATGTGAACTTACCATCACCTCCCTCTATTCCGGACGTCTCCATAAGCCCCATCTGACGAAGTTCGTCTTCAGACTTTCCGTCCTCCATGTTTTCAGCAGCTTTTTTCGCTTCAAGAAGTTTCTTGTACTGATTACGCTCCTGCTCGAATCCTTGCGTATACTGGATAGCGTTAGCTTTCTGACGGGCATACCCATTCTCGACATTGTTGATACGGAACCACCATTCTTCAGGCGTTTTCCACTGGCCCTTATCATCACCATACTCGCGACGATTGAGTTCTTCAACATAATCATTCTTGAACTCCCTCCAATCCATCGTACGAGTCTGGATTTTCTTGTTTTCAGAATCCCATTTAGGGACACGTTTCATAAGGTATTCAGGATTCTTAGGATCCGCTCGTATAGGATTTCCAGCATCATCCACGAAATTACCTTTGTCATCAGTCTCCCATTCAGGAACAGTGATTGTGCTTGCACCCTCCTGACCACCTACAGAACCGGCATGGACAGGCTGGAGACGACCAGTCTTCTCATTGACCAAGTAACGAACCTCATCCTTATTCTCATCAAACCCTTCAAAGCTTTCGAATTGCCATTCAGATTTCTTGCCACGGTTGAACTTTGCAGTACTGATAGAACGAGGGAACTCTTGACTCCAGACATCGATACCACCACCAGCCTCTATTTCAGCGGAGAACTGGATAGCATCCCTGACATTCTGAAGATCTTTCTTACGCTTCTCCTCGCTAAACACTTGTTGACGACCGTCAAAACCGCTGAGGTTGCTCATGGCAGATGGAGGAAGCTCTAATCCCTGCCAGTCGATCTCGCTGGCCTTGATGACTTCCTTGATTGCCTGTCGTTTCGTCTTACCGAGACCAGCAATACCGCCACTAGGGTTTGGCTGGTCGGGAGAGGATTGCATGGCAAGCTGGAGCTGTCCAGTACCCTGCCGTATGGATTGTATCATCTGGTTGACGATGTTCTCCTGACCACTTCTTGGATCGGTCTCACCGAATGTCGTACCGAGCTTGCTGATAGGAACGATAGGATCGGAGAGTTTAGGACCACCATCAGATCCTTTGGTCGGTCCATCAAGAAATCGATTCTCCTCTTGAGGTGCTAGATACTTGTCAAGTTCCTTGAAATAACTACCCATCACGAACACCTCTTTACGATAGTCATATTACAGCAATCTCCATTTATAAAGCTTATGACGCAACACAGACCGGAAGCAGAAAATAATGAGAGAAAGAGAGAAGAAGAAAAAAATGCCTTCACTTTTCGTAGGGTTTGGGTTTTGGGGGGTCGGAAGAGTTCGAAAAAGTGAAGGCAAAGAAGACAGGATATCCGCACACCATGTGCGGAATCTTGACTGTGAATTACCTTCAATACACTCCGTGAAGGTCAGCGAGCCCTTTAGCGAAGGACTTCAATTCCCAGTTCGCTAGAGAGTTCCTGTTGCTGTGCCGCAGCACGTTGTCTCTGCTCTTGCGGACCAAGCACCCAAGGTGATTTGACACCAGTGATGATGGTCATGACAGTGATCTTTCCTTTCATATCATCACTGACACGAGCTCCCCAGATAACGTTTGCGGACTGATCCATCGATTCAGTGACAAGCTCACCTACACGGCTGATCTCGTCAAGAGTCATATCGTGGCCACCATGGACGTGAATGATAGCACCCTGAGCACCTTCATAGCTGATATCAAGCAGAGGGTTGCTGAGCGCACCACGGACAGCTTCTTCGACCTTGTTGTTCGTATCAGAGGATCCGACACCGATCGATGCTACACCACCCTGAGACATGACCGCTTTTACGTCAGCGAAGTCAAGGTTGACCAGAGATGGTACTGCAATGGTCTCGACGATTCCTTTGATCATTGTTGAGATCAACTCGTTTGCGACTGCAAATGCCTGGTTGACAGGCAGATTTCCTGCAATTTGGACGAGCCTGTTGTTATCAATAACGATGACAGTGTGAGTGTTCTGACGGAGCTGCTGGAGTCCGAATTCAGCCTTATCCACACGAGCTCGCTCAATATCGAATGGCATCGTAACGGTTCCGATAACGATAGCACCCATTTCTTTAGCGACTTTTGCAATAACAGAAGCTGCACCCGTACCAGTTCCACCACCCATACCTGCACAAACATATACCATGTCAGCGCCTTTGAGTGATTCCTTGATTTCCGCCATAGCTTCTTCAGCTGATTCTTTACCAGTCTGAGGGTATCCACCTGCTCCCAGACCACGAGTCTTTTCTTTACCGATCAAGAATTTGCGATCAGATTCAATCATGTTAAGATGCTGCATATCTGTGTTACAAGCGACAATTTCTGCACCGTCAATGCCCTTTTTGTAAAGCCAGTTGACCATATTGTTACCAGCGCCACCGACTCCGATGACTTTGATATTTGCTTGGCCGACATCCATGCCGTCCATCTGTTGGTTTGCTTCTGACTTTTGCGCCGAATCTACAATAAAATCCATTTCGTTTCATTCCCCCACAAGTATTTTGTGTTATTAGTTTGCCCGTAACGTGCACACACACCATATATATTATAGAGCACGCCCAACCCCTTAGATGAGTAAGAGATCGAAGACTTCGATGCTTGACCATGTTGAGAATGCCCAACATCAAAGGGGCAGAAATTGCCCCTTAGATGCTAAGGAAATAACACCTCACATTGCCTTGAAGGACACCACAACACCCTTTTCAAGCAACTAATAGTGTTTTTTGTCTAAGAAGTATATAAATATTTCGTAAGTAGAACATATATAATTAAATTTACCTTTACTCCGACTCGAAAAGTATTTTCTTTTTACCAGGGTAGAGACCCATCGAAGACATCTGGTTGTATTGTTCGGGCGTTAGAGTAAGGAGAATTATATTAAATTTAAATTTATCAGATATATAGACTGCATTTCGTTTTATCGAGTCAATATCCATACCATTACCTATTACAAGAACATTAGCACGATCTTTTTCTTCTCTACCATGTAAAACAACCATTTGAACACCATCAAACGCCTTAATGGATTCGACAAACTCAACAAGAGCTGATTTACGGTCCTGCAATATATCACTAAGAAATCTCGTGTTTTCTGCGTTCAAAGTATATAGTTTTACTCGTTTGATCTGTTCGATGTGAATAATGTTAGCATTAACGAGTTGTTTCAATATACGGTATGTTGAAGCAGGAGGTACTCGAGAGAGTTTTGCCACCTCCCTCAAATAATATTTTTGCTCGTCATTATTTATAAATAACTTGAGAATTTTAAAGGTAGAAGGACTAAGAAGAGATTCCAGAATTTTCTGTTTTGACTCCATATTCATATTTGAAACAACCAATCTTTATAAATATTTTCATAATAGAAACAACACTTTATTTTTGAAACAATGTTTATAATTTGAAACACTGTTTCGTATTTGAATTAATTTGATTTTCACACATAAACATAGAAAGCGATATGCAAACATCAAGAAAAAAGAAAAAAAGGACGATGCGAGGCGCGACACCGCCCAAAGTGTTGTGTTCACAGACGGAAGGTTCGGGTAAAAAGCAATTGAAAAAAACAAGCATTATCTGGCTAAAGAGATTTCTCTTGAAAGCTCAGCCTGACGAGCATAGAACTCACTTAAACCATCAATACGATCCTTATAAGAGTTCCAAGACATGAAATTACGCTTCATCTTCAAACGCACGGATATTCACCCCCTCAAGAGCAGTCTGGACAAGATACTCTTCGATAACCGAAGACATCTCTTCTGACGCAATGCCAGCTCGGCGAACCAGACCAGCAATCACTGTCGGGTACGACCTGCAGCTTGATGCCACAGGACCATCACATTCCTCATCTTCATACGCATTCATATGACCTCACCAATTCATTTCAAGCTCCACGGATGGAGCATAAGCTTTTTTCATACTCGTTTTCAGAAAGTGCCTTCTCAAGCCACGCATCCGAGAACTGATAATCATAGGATTTCTCGAGGGATTCCTGAGTCAGATTCTTCATCTGCTCAAAAAAGAGATTCTCAATCATTTTTTGATCCATAGTACAATCACCTCGCATTTGTTGCGAACTATAAACACTATGGACAAACAGGATTTATAAATCTCCCAAGCATATGTCCAGTGTGTCCAGTAGAGCAAAATGACAACTACAACATATCAAGAAGCGTCCAGAAGCCCAAAAGAAGGTGTCCTGTGAAAACCTCATAAAAAACCCAAAACCATTAAAAATACGAAGAGTTTGACAACAACCATGAACTACAAAGAGCTGGCAGAGACTTTCCAACGACTCTCATCAACCACTTCACGGCTTGAAAAGACAAGCATTCTCGCAGAATTCCTCAAGGAGCTTGCAGAAGAGGACGCTGAAAAAGCGATTCTCCTGCTTCAGGGACGAGTGTTTCCTGAATGGGACGAGCGCACAGTAGGGCTTGCTGGCAAGATGGTGCTCAAGACAGTCGCCAGAGCGACAGGCAGCGACACGAGTGCTATCGAGAAGAAATTCAAGGAGAAAGGAGATCTCGGGCTTGTCGTAGAGGAATTGCTCTCGAGCCAACGGCAACAGACATTATTCTCCAAGGAACTCACTGTCAAGGATGTGTATACGACACTGCAGAAAATCGCAACGCTTGAAGGGAAAAACTCCCAAGATCAGAAATTAGGAACGCTGAACAAGCTGCTCACGAGCGCCAGCCCGATCGAGGCGAAGTTCATCGTGCGGACGGTACTCGAGGATCTCAGGGTCGGTGTGGCCGAAGGGACGCTCAAGGACGCAACAGCATATGCGTTTTTCACAGAATCATTCTCATATGATAAGAAGAATAACTCATTGACCCATGAGATGAAAAAAGGATACTCGCTTGACGAAGTGAAAGAAAAAGTCAAACGAGCCCTAGATCTTACAGCAGATGTCGCTAAGGTAATCAAGCATATCAAGGAGGGCAAGAAACTCTCAGAAATCAGATTGCAAGTGGGAACGCCGTGCAAGGTAATGCTGGCACGCAAGGAGAAGACGTTCGGCGATGCATTTGAACGGACAGGGTTTCCGGTGCGACTCGAGTACAAGTACGACGGGTTCAGACTCCAGATTCACAAGGATGGCAAGAAAGTACAGCTCTTCACGAGACGGCTCGAAGATGTCACAGAACAATTTCCTGATGTAGTTGAGGCAGTCAAGACACATATCGATGCCACGACATGCATCATCGATGCAGAAGCAGTAGGATATGATCCTAAGGAGAAGAAGTACAAGCCATTCCAATATATCTCCCAGCGTATCAGACGAAAATACAATATCAACCAGTTGGTAAAGGAATTGCCTGTCGAAGTGAATGTGTTCGATGTCCTGCTTCTCGAGAATGAAGAGATTCTTGACAAGCCGCTCACCGAGAGGCTTAAAGTCGTTGAGAAGATCGTCAAGCCAGAAGAGAGAGTGCTCGTTGCAGCTAGAGGAGTCGAAGTGGACAAGCTCGAGGAAGCGGAAAAAATCTATCAGGAAGCGCTTGACGCAGGCAACGAGGGCGTGATGATCAAGAATCTTGAGGAGAGCTACCAACCAGGAGGACGAGTGTCTGCATGGATCAAGATGAAGCCAGTCATGGATGAACTCGATCTGGTCATCGTGAAAGCGACGTGGGGAGAAGGAAAACGAAGCACATGGATGACAAGCTTCACGCTGGCCTGCAGAGACAATGAAGAATTCCGCACAGTAGGAAAGGTAGGTACAGGGATGAAAGAGGAAGCTACCGGTAAAGGATTATCATTTCCCGAACTCACGGAGAAACTAGAGCCGCTTGTGATAGCAACGTCAGGCAAGGAGGTCGAGGTCAAACCGGAAGTGGTCGTGACCGTAGCGTACGAGGAAATCCAGAAGAGCACCGCGTATGAGGCAGGGTATGCGCTCCGGTTCCCGAGAACGATCGCCTACCGTCCCGACAGGAGTACAGAGGATATCGCGAGCAGGGATGAGATCATCGATTATTATCACGATCAGAAGTAAGAAAGGAAAATGAAAAGATAACTAATTCTATCCTTTGATAACACCGAGAGGGTCGAGCTTGACGACAAGGTTCGCGATACCAGCATCGTCACTGACCTTAACGACTTCATCAACGTTCTTATACGCGTTCGGAGCTTCGTCAGCGACACCTTTGATGCTACGCGCCTGCAGGATGATGTTCCTGTCAGCGAGATCCTTCCGGAGAGTGTTACCGTCAAATTGCTTCTTAGCAGCGAAGCGGCTCATGAGACGACCAGCACCGTGGGCAGTGCTTCCGAAAGAGACACCCATCGATTCGTCAGTACCGACAAGGATGTAAGAGGAGGTTCCCATGCTACCAGGAATGAGAACGGGCTGTCCGATGCCTTGGAAGACTTCAGGGAGCTCTTTGCTTGAAGGACCGAATGCTCGCGTTGCACCTTTACGATGGACCATGAGCTCTTCAGTCTTGCCGTTTACAGTGTGAGTCTCTTTTTTCGCGATATTATGAGCAACGTCATAGACAGGCGTGAAAGACACGTCAGGGAAGAGTTCCTTGAACGCACCTTTTGCCAAGTGAGAGATCATGTGACGGTTCGCCCAGGCGAAGTTCGCAGCAGCGCACATGGCACCATAATAACGCTTTGCCATGTCACTCTGGATTGGAGCGTAGATAAGGTCTTTCTCAGGAAGCGAATCCATGATGTCGGGGAATTGCTCTTCCATCTCACGAAGATAATCAGAAGCGACCTGATGACCAAGACCACGAGAGCCGCAGTGGATCATGAACACGACGTGATCAGGTTCGAGACCAAAGGAGTGAGCAGTTTTCTCCTCAAAGACTTGCTTGACACTCTGGACTTCAAGGAAGTGGTTGCCAGCACCGAGAGTGCCGAGTTGTTTCCGCCCACGAGCTTTAGCACGGCGAGAGACATAGCGAGGATTCGCTTCAGCCATACGCCCGGTCTCTTCACAGTGAGCGAGATCATCTTCAGTGCCGATGCCTTTTTTCACGAGAGCGTGAGGGCCTTCTTTCAGGACATTGTCGAGTTCTTCGTCAGTGAGCCGTTTTTTCGCTTCAATACCTTTACCGACAGGAACCGCTTCATAAAGCTTGTTGATGAGCTCTTTGATCTTCGGGCGAACCTCATCGGTCCTGAGCGAGGTGGCGACAAGACGGACACCGCAGTTGATGTCAAAGCCGATACCACCAGGGCTGATGACACCGTCATCCATGCCGAAAGCTGCAACACCGCCGATGGAAAAACCATAACCCTGATGAGCGTCAGGCATCATGAGCGATTCGCCACGAATGCCGGGAAGGCTTGCGACGTTGACTCCCTGCTGGAGGCTCTTATCACCTTTCAGGTGTTCCATGAGCTTGTCGCTTGCGAAGATGCGAAGCGGAGCGTTCATAGAGTCGCTCTTGTTGACAATATACGAATAGTCGTTGACTTTGTCCGGTGCGATATCTGTCTGTTCAGCCATAATGAATCACGTTTCACTACTGTTATTAGTACGAGTGAGAGTTTAAGGAAGAAGATGAAGTTTATAAAAATAGTGCAAGAGAGCTAGATATCAACAAGTCATAGAAACCTTCAGGTTTCAGGACACCAAAAGGCAGCGACTTTCTGCCTATTGAGTGTAATAAGGAAACGATTGTACAACCACATTGTATGTGCAAATACCAATTACTTCTTTCGTTGACCATATAGTGAAACACATGCGCTTCCAAAATGAAAGCAACCACTTCCAAAAAGGAAGTTCTAAATTCAAGACAGTCAATGAAGTAAAACAAATACTCACTTCTTAGATGTCAACCACGACTGTCATCTCGACAGCACCATCATCGAGACGCTTAATTTCCATCTCGCTATAAGTCATGTTCTTAATCTCAGTCTCAAGAGCATAGTCGTAATGAGTGGTGCCTGCAAGGACAGCTTCGAGATGATAACCGCCTTCCCCACCGTTTGAGATGTTCATATGACGGACTTGTGGCAAAAGGAGATCTTCAGCGTCAAAGTAGTAGATGAGCTCATTGAGAAAGTCATAGAGAAGGCTTTCTATCTTCGAGGCAGTGATATGGATGTTTCTCGTGTGAGAGTGAGTCTTGAGCTTCTGGTCGCCGAGCAGGATAGCGTAAAACGCCTGGACGGAAGTTGCGAAGGCGTCATTGTAATCGTCAGCCTTGACAACGAATTTCTCGTCGGCAGTGTGTTCTTTGAATTCATACGATCCCATAGGCATAGGAGCAACACGAGCCCGTATAAAAACGTTGTGGGAATAAAGACACAATAGAAAACTTTAAATACAAATGTTGCATAAACAAAACACATGTTGCAAAAAAGAAACGATTTTGAGATTATCATATTACTAACACAAGAACCCAGACATATACGGAAAATAAGTTCAGAACTAGCATTGATCCCATCAACAGCCATGAGAATACTACGGCGACTGGAACGTGAGAACGTCATAGAATACAGTATGCAAGGAAAGAATAAAGTCTACAAACTCAAAAATTCACCCGAAAAAGACCAATACCTGCTGATGAGCGAGCATTATCGCACTCTCAAGCAACTGCAACAACCAGTCGTGAGAAGAATCACGAAGAAACTCAAAGAACTCACTAACGGAGAACTCATCATATTATTCGGAAGCCGAATCAAAGGGACTGCTCATGAAAAAAGCGATATTGACATATATATAGAAACAACAGATAAGAGTATCAAAAAAAAGGCAGAGCTTATCTCGAAAGATTTGCGGATAACGATAGGCAAGTTTGATAAAACAAGTGTTCTGGGAAAAGAGATGATAAAACACCATGTCATCATCCAAAATCCAGAACGACTTTATCAACTGCTACAATGAAATACATACATTTCATACAAACCTGCTTGACAAGAAGAAGATTGCACTTCACGAACCAAGTGACGAAGTAAGTGACTCGTACAGGGAAAAAGCAGAACGCTCTCTTGAAGCAGCAAAACTATTACAGGAAAATAAATTCTTTGAAGAATCAATCTCACTGAGTTATTACGCCATGTATCGCGAAATAACTGCAGTATTGCGAAAAACAGGCATCAAATGTGAGAATCATAGTGCTACAATAATTATCGCTAAAGAATTGTTCAATATCGACGATAGAGAAATCAGTTCAGCAAAAGAAGAACGAGTGAACAAGCAATATTACACTGATGAGAATGTGACTATGCATGATGCAAATGAACTTATAGACGAAGCAGAGAGATTTATCGCCAGAGTGGATCTTTTTATCGAGCATATGAATAACGAGAATAAAAAAGAATACAGGAAGGAATTTGAAAAAAAGTATTCATTCAATAAACAATAATAAAAAACACTGGACACAGAGCCAACAAGTTTATATATAATTAAATATTTTAACGTATTTATGAGTACGCAAATAAGTCTCAAATTACCAGATAAACTTCTTCAGGAAGCCAGAACCTATGTGGAAGAACACGGATACACAACACTCCAGGAACTCATTAGAGAAGTGTTGCGTGAAAAACTCTTTGAAGATGAGAAAAGAACCACAAATGGTAGTTACACATCACTTGCCAGCGAAAGTGCACTAGCCAAACACTGGCTTGCAGAAAAGGAGGAGAAGGCATGGAAGCACTTACAAAAGGACAAGTAGTATTATTCAAATTTCCGTTCACTG
>JBNJHD010000017.1:1735-3150 GCA_051819805.1 Nanobdellota archaeon | reverse complement strand
GTTCACTGCAACCGCACAACAAGTTGAAGAGAAAGTAGGCATAGTGAAAAAGAAAAAATACAACGAGATAGTAAACACAATCACAGAATTGATTTCTTAAAAAAAACACTAGTGATACTCAGTCACATCAACGTCATCATCATCTTCTTCAGCACCATAGGAGCGAGGTCTGGGTCGGGAGAGTCCCGAATCAAGATCCTTGAGAGTGCGATTATCATCAGAAGCCACATCCTCAACATTGCCGAAGAGGAAGTCATCAGAGTCATCAACCTGGCGATAACGAGAAGCAGGGTTTGACGCATCATTATGAGTTTCATAGGTTTTCGGATCAGTGGAAGGCATGTCATCAGAGAACATGTCCATGAAGCTAGAAGTGTCTTGATGCTGGAAGGCGCCGCCGGGAGAGGTAGAATAAGAGGAGTCGGGGGATGGTTGTGCAGCTCTACTGGGTTCGGGGGACTGCTGTGCAGCTCTACTGTGATCAGAGTACTGGGAACGGAAGTCAGAATTCTGCTGGGCAGCTGTACGGGAGTCTGGAAACGGCTGGGCAGCTGTACGGTCAGGGTTCGGGGAGAGGTAGTCAGGGTTCTGCTGTGCTATGGGTTCTTCGCCTTTTTTCGAGAGTTCCTGGTTAAGCAGAAAAATGATAGAACGGATCGTTGACGCGTTGTCTTGAGCGGTATCGACAGTGATGCGGACCATTGTACTCATAATAAGGAGTTATGGATTTATAAAAGTTGAGGAAGAAGGTGTTCGAAAGAGTTCCGGTCATCACAGAGAAGGATTCTTTAAAGGAGAAAACCAGACTGAAGATATCAGATTCAAAAAATATTTAAACTATAGTGATTTATATGGACGTTATGGCAAATACAACCATCCAGATCAGTCAGGAACTTCTTGAGAAACTCAAGAAGAGAAAACTCTACGATAAAGAGACGTACGAGGAAGTCATATGGGATGCGCTGGAGGATTCCATGGAATTATCGGAAGAGACGAACAAACGAATCAAGGCAGCAGAGAAGGATGTGAAGGAAGGACGATTCCAGACGCTCGATGATGTGAAAAAGGAACTTGACATATAGGTGGAGACAGAGTGTATGAGATCGTATTGACTGGAGAAGCGAAGAAGTCACTCACCAAGCTGCACAAAGAAGACCAGAAAAGAATAGTGTCAGCGCTTGAAAGGTGTAGGGTACGACCACATCACCATGTGACAAAGCTCGTCGCATCACCTTATTTCAGGTTACGTATCGGCAAGTACAGAGCGATCGTGGATATCGATAATGGCAGACTCATCATCATCGTTCTCGAAGTAGGCCATCGCAAGAACATCTACAAACGATAGTTCCGGATGACAATAGTCAACAACATAAGTTTTTTGTATTCACACATACATTGTCAAAGCACAGTCGTCT
>JBNJHD010000017.1:0-1635 GCA_051819805.1 Nanobdellota archaeon | reverse complement strand
CCTAATTACACGTAATAGGCAAAAATGCCTATTGGTGTCCTGAAACAATCATTGTTTCATGACTTGACGAGGTCGCGGACGTTATTCTAATTACAAATTACTTTTGTCGTCAATTACAATCACCAATATATATAAAAAGGAGAACTGCCAATAATAAGTACCTCTGCTAAAGACAGGGACATTCTAGAAAAAAAGAGGTCGGGGTAAAGCAGTATGGATCCATTCCACGCATATGACATCAGAGGAATCTATGGTAGCGAGATTGACGAGACGTTCGCCTATAACCTAGGACGGGCAGTGGCGGCGAAGCTCAAGCCAGGGCAAGTGGCCGTAGGCAAGGATATGAGAACGTCAAGCGAGGAGCTTGAGAAGGCACTCATCAACGGGCTTGTCGAGAGCGGCGTGGATGTCATCAAGACAGGTCGTGTTACGACACCGCAATTCTATTATTCACTCTATAGCGGGAATAGCGATGCAGGCGTCATGATCACAGCAAGCCATAATCCAAGCGAGTATAACGGGTTCAAGATAGTTCTCGAGAATGCACAGCCACTCTATAAGGAGAATGGACTTTATGAGCTGAAAGAGTTTATGGATAAGGAGAAGTGGGTGCAAGTCAAGTCACGCTACGGACATGTGCTCAAGAGGGATGTGAGAGGACAGTATTCGAGGATGTTCTCAAGGGCAGCGAAGCCGCTGACAGGAACGTACCACATCATCACGGATACAGGTAATGGCATGGGTTCCAGAGAGCTTGATACGCTGCAGGAAGTGTTTGGTGCGAAACTGACAATTACACGATTGTTCGACGAGCTTGACGGGACAATGCCAAACCACGAGTGCAATCCGATCAAGGAAGAGGAGATGGATGCGCTCTCAAGGCATCTCAAGGAAGGATCGTATGATTTCGGTGTAGGGCTTGACGGGGATGCGGACAGGATAGTGTTCTTCCTCCCGGACGGGACGATGGTGCCACCGGATATCACGACAGCCATTTTGGCAGGGCATATTGGACGTGAAGGTGATAAGATCATAGTCGATGTCAGGAGTTCACGATCAGTGACTGAGAAAATCACGGCAGAGAGCTTGAAGCCAGTGCTTTCGATAGCAGGACATGCGTATATCAAGGATCGGATGAAAGAAGATGGTGCGCCGTTTGGCGGTGAGAAGTCAGGGCATTATTTCTACAGGAGTCTCCATTACACGGATTCAAGTCTCATGACGATCATCAAGATGCTCGAGGTGCTTGATGAGACTGGAGAGACGCTTGAAACACTGGCGCGACCGCTCATGGAGAAGTACGTGTCAACAGGAGAGGTCAATTACACAGTCACGAAAAAAGAGGAGACGCTGGAAGCGCTGGAGCGAGAGTTCTCATCGGAAGGTGATGTGAAGACGATTGATGGCGTGAGCGTGTATGGCAAGGAGTTCTTTTTCAACGCGAGAAAGAGCAATACTGAAAATCTGCTGCGCGTGAATCTCGAAGCAGTTGATGAGAAGACGCTCGAGGATGTGAAGACGCGTATCGAGCGCGTGATCGCACGGACGTCACCAGGTTTTGAGTGAGTCGCGATACTCGTCAGGTTTTACTTTTTATTCTTAATTCTGGAAACGAGACAAAGAGCACCCATATCA
>JBNJHD010000016.1:0-21627 GCA_051819805.1 Nanobdellota archaeon | reverse complement strand
TTTTCGAAAGAAAAATAATCCTGTCTGGATTCACAGAAACGCGAAAGCGTTGATGTGTGCGGGAACAGAAGTGACCGCATGAACCGAAGGTTCAAACAACATTTATTTCGTAGAAATAAAAGGTAGCCCCGCCCGGATTTGAACCGAGGTCCCGGGACATTTCCAGCGGAAATACAGGATGACACCTGCGTTAGCCGCTTCCAAAATCCCGGATGATTGGCCGCTACACTACGGGGCTCTAATGATTGTGCTGTTGACCGCAGCGAACGCAAGGAAAACGCACTTTGCGTGCTAACTGAGCGTAACCAGCTAGGCGCTACACTACGGGTCTAACGAGTTCTCTTTGAAGAATCAGATTTCTATTTATAAATATTGTCGTTTCTTCAGAATTCTCTTTTTAAAATATCATCCTAAAATATATAAACGACCACTATTCATTTATTAATATGCATCATAGGGACGAAGAACATTGGGGTTATCGCGCTCTTCAATGGACGGGTGCGATCTGCTTGACCATCGGTATTCCTCTATCTATATGGTATATGTCCTCTCACTATGATTTTTCAGCTGATTCTAAACATGATTCTCGGGAAGGAGTTGCTGTCCAGGATTCTCTCGAACGAATCTCCTGCTATCAAAAAACCTCAGCACTCTATAGATACTGATGTGTTGGAACAACAACCTTTATATTACTCCCACTATCGCTTGAGAGCATGTTTTCCTCAAAGATTTATCTGAATAAGACCAATTACCAGAAAAACATTGATTTCATCAGGAAACGGATTGGTACAAAACCGATTTTTTCTTCTGTCGTGAAAGGAAATGCTTATGGTCATGGCATTAAAGAATTTGTTCCTTTGGCTGAAAGTTGCGGTATCAATCATTTCTCAGTATTCAGTCAGGATGAAGCATATTTGGTCAAGAAGCATGCTAAGAACAACCCCACTATCATGATTATGGGCGTTGTTTCTTTGGAGAAAATCGATTGGATTGTGAAAAACGATATTGAGTTCTTCATCTTTAACATTACAAGACTCCGTGCAGCAATTAAATCGGCCAAGCGTCTTGGTAAAAAGATTGCAATCCATATCGAGTTGGAAACAGGTCTTAACAGGACAGGTTTTTCAAAATGGGAGTTGCCTGAGTTATTCGATATCTTGAGAGCTAATCAAGATCATATTATTGTCAGAGGCTTGTGCACTCACTTTGCCGGTGCTGAAAGTGTTGCTAATTATCATCGGATCCAGAAACAGTTGAAACGTTTCAAGAAGAAAGTGGCTATATTTGATGAGGAGAACATCAATTACGAGTTGTTGCATGCTGCTAACTCTGCTGCTGCCATTACCATGCCTAAGACCAGGATGGATCTTGTTCGTATAGGTGTCATGCAGTATGGCTTTTGGCCTAGTGATGAGACAAGGATGTTCTATCTTGTTAATCGTAAGCGTAAAATTGACCCGCTCAAACCGATCTTGAAGTGGGAGTCTGAAATCATGAGTATCAAGAATGTTCCTGCTGGCGAATATATTGGTTATGGTAATTATTACTTGGCTAAAGACAATATGAAAATAGGAACTGTTCCAGTAGGGTTTGCTGACGGGTATAGTAGAGCCTTGAGTAATAATTCTTGGGTTCTTGTCAATGGCGAGTATGCTGAGGTTATCGGTGTCATTAATATGAACTTGTTCCAGATTGATTTGACTCATTTCGAAGAGGTTTCTATCGGTGATGATGTTGTCCTTATCGGAGAGAATGGTGAGAAAGAAATTCGTTTCGCTTCATTCAGTGATCGTAAGAGTGCTCTTAATTATGAGATTCTCACTCGAATCCCTGAAGACATCCCTCGTGAAGTTATCGAATAATAGAAGAAATTCAAAAATAAAAATATTTTTTTTATTTCTCATTCAAGCGTGAAGCTGATTCGTCTTCGCTGTTTTCCTTTGTTCTCCAACTTGAGAAACTTCACCTTTCCGGCTTCTCCAGTGCTTTTCAGATGCGTCCCTCCACAGGCTGACCTGTCAATCACAGGATCATCACCCACTTGAACAACCCTTATCTGCTTGATCGTTTCAGGAAGTTCTTTGAGCAGCGTGAATATCTCTTCTTCTTGTGAAGCTTCTTCTCGTGAGAGAAATACTGTTGTCACAGGAAGGTTTTTTGCAAGCACTTCGTTTGTTTTCTCTTCGAACGTCTGCATATAGTCCTTATCGAAGTCTTCGAGCGTGAAATCTATCCGCGCTTTCTCTGAAGACAGGTTATTTCCTGACACGCTCACTCCGGCTTCCTTGATGAGCAGTCGTGAGAGCACGTGGCTTGCCGTGTGTAGTCTCATGAACCAGTGTCGTCTCGTCCAGTCGATCTGTCCAGACACATTCATTCCTTTCTCAAGACCTTCTGGTTCCACTAGTCGGTGCCAGATCACACCATCTTTTTTTACGGCCTCTACCACGATGAAATCCCTGTCATCATCTGTAGTAAGGATTCCTGTATCGCTGGGTTGTCCACCACCTGTTGGGTAGAAGATCGTCTTGTCAAGAGCCACCCAATTCCCATCAACATCCGTTATTGTCGCTTCAAACTTTTTCTGGTATTGATCGTCATAATAGAGCAATTCAGTCATTGTATCAACAAGCCATCAAACCATCACTTAAAAAACTTATCAATCATTCCCTCATTAGTTGCTGACAAAAACCTTCTATCAGCCGACACAGTCTAACTACTCACAGCAGCTAATCAGGAAACGACCCTGTAAACACAATGTATGTGCGAATATAATTGGCTTCTGTTGTTGACTATATTCACAAAACCCTTAAAGAGAAAAAGCATAAGCGTGTCTATGGTGTCTTACATAGATAAAGAATTCCTTCTCAAGAAAGTGGAATCTCGTATCAGCCAGTACGTTATTTCTGATTTTGAAGAGGACACGCTCAATAATATCATCAAGGCCATGCGTATCATGGATCGGCGCTGGTTCGTCGACAACACGGCTCATGCGTACCTTGATTCCGCTCAACCGCTCTCTGTGGGCCAGAGCATCTCGCAACCTTCGACAGTGGCCAGGATGCTTCTTCTCCTACGACCACAGCCTGATAATCGCGTCCTTGAAGTCGGTGCCGGTAGCGGGTGGCAGTCAGCAATTCTTTCTTACCTCTCATATCCCGGCACGATAACGACTATTGACATCGTTGATGAGCTGGTGGATCTGGCGAAAAAAAACCTGTCTATCGCAAGACAGAACACCTATCAGGATTCTGCTCGCATGCTCGACACGATCAACGTCACGAAAGCCAACTTCTTCGAACTCTCTGCTCCTCAGGAGTTCGATCGCATCATCGTCACTGCTGGTATCAAGGAGGAAGATAAGGGAATGATCATCGATCAGGCCAGCGAGATCCTTGCGGATAATGGTATCATGATCTGTCCTTATCAGCTTGGTCCTCTGATGATTATCGTCAAGGTCGAGGGTGAACTCTCTGTCGATTACACGATTGATGAATTCGCTTTTGTTCCGCTTCTCAGACCCAAAGAATAATAAAGCCCACTCACAGACAATTTCGTCATGGAAAAGCCACGTATGACTATCAGTGAATTGTATGATAAACTGTTTGCGATATATGGTCCTCAGGGATGGTGGCCTCTTCTTGATGAGTCAGGCAACCAGCATTATCACAAAAAGGATTATTCGTATCCTCAGAATCGCAATCAGGAGTTCGAGATTATCGTTGGTTCCATCTTGACACAGAACACAAGTTGGAGACAAGTTGAGAAATCTCTTACTGCGCTTCATGCCATTGACGCTCTTGAACCGGAAAAATTTTTTCTTGTTTCTGATAATACTTTAAAAGAAGCTATCAGATATGCCGGTTATTACAATCAGAAAGCTGATCGTTTGCAACTCGTTGCGAGATGGTTCGTCCAGAGAGATGAAAGCACACCTACTCGTGACGAGCTTCTCTCGATGAAAGGCATCGGTCCTGAGACTGCTGACTCCATCCTCCTTTATGCTTACAGCGTCCCGTCGTTTGTCATCGACAGTTATACGAAGCGTGTCATGCACGGTCTCGGTTTCTGCAGCGAGAATGTCAAGTATAACGATCTCAAGGCATTGTTTGAAGACAACCTGCCACGTGATATCAAGGTGTATCAGGAGTTTCATGCTCTTCTTGTCGAGCATGCGAAGCGCCATTACACTGCTTCAGCCAGGGAAAGCGACCCTTTGACTCGTTGATTTCTTGAAAAATGAGTGAAAATAAATGCTATACCATATAAAATAGAAACATTTATATATATGAATATACAGTAATGTATACTAGTAGGGATGGAATCGAGATATAGATATCTCGTAATAGCATATTCAACCCATAGGAACCATCAGGTCAGGGAGCAAAGTCTTTTCACCCCAGTACAAAACCCCTTCCCAAACAATTCCCACTTTGTACCCTCTGAAACGACAACAAGGCAATGATAAAGAGAATATTCATTACAGTGTGATTAGATGTTGCCAGTGGTCAAGCGGCGTTCTCCGCTCCCTGACCTGTTTTTTTCTTCCTAACTTTTCTTCCCAACTAATTTATAAAAGAATATTGATTTCTTACTATCACTATGGGATTTGGAGAGATACCACCTGTCGAGAAGCCACAAACATATCTGGATACGGCTTTCCGCAAGGCACGAACAAATGCAAGGGAATATAACCTTGAAGAAAGGGAGAAAGCACCTATCAACAGAGAGAAAACTCTTTCGTTACTCAAGATCTCGACAATCCAAGATTACCTCATCTCACAACTCTCCAAAATATCTAAGAATTTTCCTTCGCTTGATAACCTTGAAGAATTCTACACGCAACTCATCCGTAACACGATGGACGAGCGTGAACTCAAGCGATCACTATCTGTTATAGGGAGTATAGGTCGTCAGATAACGTCGTTCTCGAACAAGTACAAGCAGACTATCAAGAAGTCACAGGATCCTGATAAAGTGAATAAGGAACTCCGTAATTATTATGGACGTATCAGTTCCCTATTCAAACGTACTGAAGATTCCTTCAACTTCTTACATCAAGCGCGCCAAGTTCTTCGTACCTTCCCACGCCTCAAGCAGAATTGTTTTACAGTGTGTATTGCTGGATTTCCTAATGTAGGCAAGTCCACATTATTATCGAAGATAACAACATCCACCCCTGAAATTGATTCTTACGCCTTCACGACCAAGAGCTTGAATGTAGGTTATCGCAACGAAGAAGGTATAAAAATCCAGTTCATAGATACTCCTGGAACCCTTAATCGTCCTGAGCGCATGAATGCTGTTGAGAAACAAGCACAACTTGCTATGCGTTACGCTGCAGAAACTATTGTTTATGTCTTCGATCTCACTGAAGAGAGCTATCCGATCCAGAAGCAGAAGCAATTGTTCAAATCGCTCAAGCGATTGCAAGTCCCTCTTGTCGCATATCTTTCAAAGACAGATATTCTTGATGAAGAAGTAGTTGAGAAATTCAAAGAGGAATCATTTGCAGGTAAGAAAATCCCATTGTGTTCCTCACAAGAAGATCTCATCAAAGAATTAATTCCACTGTATAGGAAACTAGTGAAGTGAGATATTCTCAAGGATGTTTTTCAGGGATTCCTGGAGCAGGACCTGAAGGTTCCTTATCAGTATTTGAAGTACTGTGATCTGAGGTCTGCTGATCAGGAGACTGGGATTTGTGTTCTGACGGCTGTTCTGTGTTCTGGGATCTGTGCACTATCTGCTGATTAGGGTGGTGTGGCTTGTGATGTATTGTCTTTTGTGTGGAGATGTGCTTCGATTCAGTACCCTCTTCACCTTTGTACTCATTCTTGACGATAGAGAGTTCGCGATGTCCGAGTTCTGCTCGCAATCGTTTACAGAATTCTTTCGCCCCTTCAAAATATGACTTCACAGGATCCTTATCATTATGCTCTATGACATCAATGATGCGATCTTTTCCTTTAGGATCGCGGATGAGATCCTTGAGATTGTCAGCTTCCTTACCGAACACATCTCGTTCGGACTTCTCGAATGTCTTGAAGTGATTTTCGAATTTACCGATAATCTCACTGAGTTGAGTATAATCGACTGTTTCAGAACTAATACCTATGGAGGAGAATTCATTATACCATTCAGGAGGCACACGGATTTTCTCTCTTAATTCTTTTGAGCCACCATGATATTTGCCATAAATCCTTCCGATAGCGAAGTTGATCGCTTTGGACTTGTCCTCGATAGAGCTGATGTATTCAGCGATAGTCTGTGGCCGCTCTTGCTTCGGAGGCATCTGTTTTCGGATATCATGTGGTTTGTGGGCATTCGTTCTCTTCAGAATACCGAATACCATGAGCACATACAGCATCGCCAATAGGAAGTTCAGTCCTGTAAGCACTTCGATATCGAACTCTTGAAGAAGAGGGACATTTCCCGAACCGAGGAGGTAGAAGACAAGTAATAAGAGCAGTGGAATGAACCAGAGCGTTTTCTTCTGTGTCGCGAATTCCTCGTGAATAACCAATGATATGATGACAGTGAGTATTGTTGGAAAGAAGCCTACAAGAACAAGAAAAAGCTGATGACCACCCACTCCTGCTACGAGTATTGTCAATGCGAAAATGCAGGTAAGATAGATAGCACTCACTGATTCGAAAATATCTATCCTTCGTTTATGTTCATGGTCCATCAATCACACACCTTTCTACTGTGATTACAACGATACTCCTTTATAAATATTGTGTGAAGGAGAACAAGATCTTAAGATAACTCTTGCTTCAGCTTGTGGAAATGTCCTGAGAGCTGTTGAACAACAGAAGTGTTGTTATGAGTATGAGTAGATATCAATCTCGCTTCACCGAGCATATTTTCAGCTTGCTCTGAAATCTGCTTGAGATGCTGTTGCAGCTTCTGATCGCTGGCATAAAGTTCATGAGTCTCGTTGATAATGAGTTTTTGCAGTTCTCCTTCAAGATTTCTTGACATGTTGACAATCTGGTTCTCGTAATGCGAGATGTGCTGTAATTTTTTGATTTCTTTATCAACATCGATTTTCGAACTTGATTTCTGAGCGTTAATAGTGACTTCTTTGAGAAGGACGTCTTTTTTCTCAACGAGTTTTTTGAGTCGTTTGAACTCGTTCGTGAGCGTATCAAGGTTATTTTTCATATGGGAGAATTCTTTCAGTTCTTTTCGCAAGGCGTTCATATGCGTATTGAAGAAGTGTATCTCTTTCTGGAATTCATCACCTAATTTTTCAAGATCTTTGTGATCGTGTTGGACTTGTGTTTTCTCCTGATGAGCAGCTTTGAAACCCATTGGTCGCGAATTTTGATTAACCATACTTCTTGATTGCTCATGAAGAATATATAAATATTACGTCATCAAAGTAGTTAACAGGATAAAAACGATCAAACCAGCAAACAACAACATTTATAAATCGTTTATGATTTCCTGCGCCTGTTATGGCAAAGCAAATCAGAGCAGGAGCATGGCGCCGTCTCGAGCGTCCTTACACGCGAAAGTCAAAGTACCGATCCAAGGCTTTTGTACGTGCAGTTCCTACAAACAAGATTGTCAAGTACGAGATGGGAAACCTATCTAAAGAATTCCCATATGTCGTTCGTCTTCACTCTTCATCCGACATCCAGATCAGACATAACGCTCTTGAATCCGCTCGTAAGACAGCTAACAGAGCTCTTGACCTTGGAATCGGACGAACCAGTTACAAATTCAAGTTTCGTGTGTATCCACACCACATCCTAAGGAATAATCCTTTGGCATCAGGTGCAGGTGCAGATCGTATGAGTACTGGTATGCAGATGAGCTTCGGTAAGCCTGTTGGCGTTGCCGCTCAACTCCGTGAAGGGCAACCAATCATGGAAGTGCATTGTAACAAGCGAGGAATCCCTGCTGCTAAAAAAGCGCTCTCACGCGCTCGTAAGAAATTCCCTTGCAGTGGATATGTGCTTGTTGAAGAAGACACAAAAGCAATTAAGGCTTAAGCGTTTTTTATTTTTCAATACTCTTTTTCTTCAGAGACCAGTGGATCAGTAATCGTCATTCAATACGGTTTTTGAACGAGACTGACAGGATCTTTCAAGAACAATTCCTTAGCATAATAGTTATTCAACACATTCAAGTCTTGTTCGACAAGAGAAAAAATATCTTGAGAATTCCTATCAAGCTCACCAGTAGTTCTCATTGTCCAATGAGCTACAGTCAAGAATTGGGTATACGCCTCTATTGCATGATCTTTTGCAGTTTCATCATTATGGAGCACATATAATGCTTTAGCAGCATCACCGAATCTTCTTGAGAAATGTGCTACAGGTAAAGGACTGACTGAAATGTTTATTCTCTCAGCAATGTCCGGCTTACGCGTTTCAAGTAAAGGTATGTATTCATCAAGTAGATATTGATAGAAATAAGCAGTATAAGCTGAAACTTCAAAGACTCTTTTTGCCCATTTGTAATTACATTGCTTTTGTCTTGAAAGAGGTTCTTTTCCTGAACAATACGCTTTTGAGTTATAAGTGATGTTAAAACCATTTCGTGCTGCTCGTGAAGCTGAATCAAGAGAAAATCCTATAAATAGAGGCTTGGTGAATGAAGGAACTGAATTTTCCGGTTGACGTTCTGATTCATAAAGTCCATTACCTATCGCAAGGATACCCCCTGCAAGATACTTATGATGATACCATCTTCGTACAAGCCCCATTTTTTTCCGAAGAGAAACTTCACGGTTCTTTTTGACCTCATAATAAGATAGTTGTGCAATTTCTCCAGAAAAGTGATAGAGGTAAGATAACTGTTCACCAAGAGAATCATAATTGGTTCTTTCAAAACCTTTAGAAACTTTTTGTAATCGTTGTTGGACATAATCATCTAATCGCTTCAGAGCACTCTTGAATTCAGGTTGTATCAATCGGCGAATATCAAGACGCCTTTCCTGCCGAAGTCGTTCGCTTCCAGGATATTTTGCATGTAGAGGATGTTGCTTTAGAAGGTAGTTCTCAGCTAACGATAAGAATTTCCTGCTTTCAACGAGATTCTCAGGACCTTGAAAGTCGTCATGAAGAATATCAACAAGACTTTTTTGTATTTCAGAAGAATCTTTGACAGTCTTTTTTTCAAGAAGAGTATGAACATCCATCAGAATATATCGTAAGAATCCGAAATATAAAAAGTTTACTAGAAACACTATCATGAAGTAAAAACTGTGAAAAAGAGAAGAAAAAAATATTATTTGAGTGCTGCCTTGAAGTGTTTCATGAAGGTCTTATTTTTCTTCTCCAGTGTAGCAAGTGCTGTTACTATCGCATCCTTAGGTTTTCCTTTTGAAGTTTCAATAAGCAGTTTAGGAATACCGACTTCAGGGTGCTCGATAGCATAAGTAGCGATAGTAACTCCTTCAGTCTCCACAAGCTCTTTCTTGAGAGCATTACATAAGGTGTGATCTGCTCCAATGATTTGGAAGACCGCTCTTTTTGCGCTTGATTCAAGAATCTTGAGTTCCATGATACCCCTCTGGAAACACTAGTTGCTTTATAAAATTAACCCTCAGTTGGCTCCATTCAAAAAAAAATAGATTCGTATAGGAACAGAAAAGGAAAAATAAAATGTAGCTATTTTGAGCAGAGCCCCTCAGTCGATTTTTTCGACTTGTTGGCCATCTTTTGTATCTTTTACCACAAATCCTTTCTCTTTGAGCTCATCTCGAATCTTATCACTGGTCTCGAAATCCTTGTTTTCTCGCGCTTCTGATCGTCGTTCAAGCAGTCCAGCGATTTCTTCAGGCAGTTCTTCTTTATCGAAGATATTTTCATCGAGTATGGCAAAGATACGGTCCGCTTCAAAGAATTTCTTGATGATCTCTCGTGCTTGATGCTTACCGACCCTACCTTCATCAATCGATTTATTGATTATTTTGAGCGTCTCAAAAACTGCCCCTAATGCACCACTGACGTTGAGGTCATTATCAAGCTCGTTCTCAATACCAAGGAGCATCTCGTTGACTGCAAGCGCTAATGGTTCATTATACTCTATTTCTGCCCTGATACCGTCTAGCTTTCGGAGTGTCGAATCGATTCTCGAGAGTGATTTCTCTGCTGCTTTGAGTCCTTCTTTTGTGAAATTGAGCTTGATACGGTATTGCGTTGAAAGCAAAAGATATCTTATTGCCCGCGATGTGAATCCTTCCTTGATCAATTCGAAGATATAATACACATTACCAAGGGACTTGCTCATTTTCTCCCCTTCAGAGAGCAGGTGCGATGGATGAATCCAGTAATTGACATATTTCTTCCCTGTAGCACCTTCTGTCTGTGCAATCTCGCACTCATGGTGAGGGAACTTATTATCTTCACCACCAGTATGGATGTCAATCGTCTCGAACTTATCAGGATCGAATGATGAATTTCCGAACGCTTCAGACAAGTATTTTGCACTCATCGCGGAACATTCCATGTGCCATCCAGGATATCCCTCTCCCCACGGAGACTCCCATTTGAGAATATGGTTCTTATACTTTGAATTTCCGAACCAGAGAACGAAATCATGAGGATTTTTCTTATTAGGATCTTGCTCTACTCTGCTTTTCGTGAGTTTATCAAGATAATTCCCTGATAACTTTCCGTAATCCTTGAACGTAGTGATATCAAAATATACATTACCGCCAGCTTCATACGCATGCCCTCTTTCCAAAAGTATCTTGACCATCTCTACCATTTCAGGAACAGTTTCTGTCGCTTTCGGCCTGAATTCTGGCTCTTTGAGATTGAGTGTCTTCCAATCCTTAAGAAACGCTTCAGTATAGTATTTCGCAATATCAAGAGGGTGTTTCTTCTCTTTCTTCGCAGCGACTTCCAGCTTGTCTTCTCCTTCATCACCATCATCAGTGAGATGACCTACATCTGTGATATTCATGACTTGCGTAACTATATTTCCTTTGTACTCAAGGAATCGCCGAAGAATATCTGCAATTATAAAAGATCTGAAATTACCTATTGAAGCATATCCGTAGACTGTCGGACCACAATTGTACATCCGCACATGCCCTTTCTTGACAGGCTTGAATTCTTCGAGTTTGTTCGTCAGTGAATTGTATAATTTCAATGCCATAATACCACACCTTTACCAATCATCATTTTTAACAATTACTATTCTAAGTGATTACTCGGAGCCGAGCAAAAAACAGGAAGCTGAACCCTGAAAACTGCAAGCGCACACCCGGATTGTTCCGAGTCACACGAGGAACTCAAGGACAATAAGTCCGGATTGCACGAGTAACACGAGTGCCGCCGGCACCACGAACAAAGTGAGCTGGCACCAACACATAGTGTTGAGTACGACAGTGCCGAGCGTGAACCGGAGGTTCAAAGACGGGCTAGCTTTTTGGAAAAAAGCGCACGCCCGGATTTGAACCGGGGATCCGAGGGCTGCAACCTCGTGCCTTACCACTTGGCCACGTGCGCGTTTGAACGTGAGAATTTTTTTTGGCCGATGAACTATTATTTAACAGCAACAACAGTCATTTACAGAAACAGGATGATTATGGATTTGTTGTTTCGTATTGTTCATCTTGATTGGAAGTAGTCAGTCAGGCGTATATAAAAGTATCGGTGCTTTAACTGATTATCCTGAAAAAATATTTAAACTTCATCATCCACAAATCATATTATGCCTGGTCTTTCCCTCTCCCAGAATCTTGAGCAACGAATTGTTCATGTGACAGATGATGTGCTCAGAACTGTTGGTGAACACATTGAAAAAGAATTATTTCCAGGCGGTAAACGTGATAAGGTCAACACCAAATTACAGCGGTATCTGGGTCGTATCAATACTGATTTGTTAAAAGGAGATATTTCTCAGCAGCAGTTCTTATCAGGAGTGTTGTTTCATTTATTCCCTTATTCCCTTTTGAATCTTGGATTCTCCGCTGAGCATTCTAAATTCAATACGATTCTTGAGAATAGATACGAGTTCATTCCTGAAATGTATATTTCTTCTGAGGAAAACCCTGACTTTGCCTCCGTTGATAGTGTTCTGACAAAAAAATATTCTTCTCAGGCATTGAAAACGAATTTACCCACCATCACGATGAACTCGTATACTGAAAAAATTCTTGAAGGATATTGCCAAACTGCAGTTCAAGATCTTGAAAACGCATTCTCGTCAGGAGTTTTTGATGATTTGAGCCTGAAATTATCAAAAGCGTTCGGTCATGTGAAAGTCATCCCTCAATTCTTTCCTTACAAGAATAAGAGACTTGAACGCAGATACGATATCATCACTGAACATGTGTCTTTTTATCTTCCAATACCTTCAGAAATAGTTGAATGAAGTTAGCTTACTCGTCAAGTAATTTTCTGTTGTGCATATGCACTTCAATCGGTCCGAAGTGTTCTTCTTGTTGTAGATCTATTTTTCTCTGGTTCTCCATGTGGAGTAGCGGTATGAAGGTGAACACAGTATCTAGTTTCTCTTGTGATGGCAAGAGATCATTGAAATAGACTCTTGTCGTTCGTTTCATGAACATTTTCTTGAGCGTCTTGTGCATCGTCTGCATCTTCTCACTTAAGTCAAATGTCTTTTTGGGCGTTTCAAAGGTTTGTTCTTCCTGCTGGTTTCTCCTCAGGACTTGTTGTTTCCGTTTCACATCAGTCTCAAGCGCTTGCTCCAGAGCATCAACCAAGTCAAAAACAGATACTTTCCGTTCTCGTGGCTGTGGTGTTCGAGGCACTATTTTTTTCTCATCGTTGAGAAATTGGTCGAGGTTGCTTTGTTCAAATTCGAACGCTTCACTCTCATCAAGAAGGTCTTCATCCGGTTCTTGCACGTCATTGATGAGATTATCTAAGTTCTGGATATCATCAAGGAGCAGTCTGTCGCTTTTTATCTTGAGAAGCAAACTGGATGCTAATACGACTTTTCCACCTATCCTGAAATCTGCTTCTTTGAGCGTTTCCATCATCTTGAGAAATCGAGCAGCGAGTTTCGATACATCAATATTCCACGGGTCCATACCTTCTTCTTGAACTAGCTTGTATATCAGATCCCTCCAGTTCAGATCATCTTCGTTGAGAACGATATTGACAACTCGTTCTTGAGACGTTTGTGGCTCCATCCCTTGATTCTCTGCTGCTTGCATCATCGTATTCGCTATCTGTAGGCATGAGATGTCCTAGTATATAAATATAGTGTTTTGTATACCTTTATGTATATTGTAACTGCAGTTATTTATAAAGGAATATAATCGTTGAAACAATAAAAAAAGGCAAATAAGATTCTATTTAAAAAAACATCGACAGCGCAGCAAACACATCATAATAAAAGGAGCAGAGTATCATCTCACAAGTTTTTTAAAGAGGATGGTGTTTGTCCTGTATCTGAATAATATATAGCTACTGAATGTGATAATCATGCATGTATCAAGAATCCAATTAAGCGGAAACAGTCTTGTGGGACTGTACATTCTCCCACTACAAGATAAAGTCATTCTCGGCATGGAAGTCTCTGACAACCTCAAGAAGTTAATAGAGGAAGTGTTTGATTCTGAGATTATACAAACAAGTATTGCCGGAACTCCTCTTGTCGGCGTATTTGCAGCCACAGATGGTGATAAGATCATCGTGCCGCACATCATCTTTGATCATGAGAGGAAAGCGCTTGATGATGCAGGTATCAACTACAAGGTCATCGAAAGCCACCTGACATGTCATGGCAACAATATCGCTGTTACCAAGAAAGGTCTTCTCGCGAATCCGGAGTATGAAGAGGGTGCAATAGAGAGTATTGAAGACTTTTTCGGGCATAAAGCAGTACCCTTCGATTTCGCTGACGTACCTACTATCGGTAGTTTTATAGCATATAATTCCAAGTTCGGTATTGTCAGTCATGATTTTTCCGAAGAAGTTCTGCAACGGATAAGTGATGTTCTAGGACTCGTATTGAGTACAGGAACAGTGAACATGGGATCGACACAAGTAAAAAGCGGAATTGCAGTTAATAATCAAGGATTTCTCATCGGTGAGAACTCTGGTGGACCTGAAGTTGTGAACGCTGATGAAGGACTTGGTTTCATCGGTCAGGAAGAAGAAGAATCTGAACTTGATGAGGAGGAGATGTGATACCCATGCCAGATAATACTCAATCATCAATGAACGAGAAGTATATGGAGCTGGAAATGGTCAACCAGCGACTTCAGGAACTCAACGCAGCTTTACAGCAGATTGATAGTGAGATAGAACACGCGCAAGTCGCTTTGGCGACTCTTGGCGAGATATCTAAAGCTGATGACGAGAACGAACTTCTCATTCCTCTAGGCAGTGAGACTTTCTTGACGGTCAAGACAGAGGACGTCAAGACGGTGAGACAATCTGTTGGTGCAGGAGTCGTTGTTGATAAGAGCACTGATAATGCTATCAAGACTATTAAAAAACAGCTCAATGAGACAAGAAAGCACCAAGAGGAATATGCGAAAATCTATAATGAAGTCGTCAAGAAAGCTGAAGAATTGCAACAAGGCATTGAAGAGAGTATCTCGAAACAGAACACTTAATAACAATCAATATTGTAACATGAAATACAGGGCCCGTGTAGAGGTGTAATTACTATGTTCAAATTTCTCAAGAAAAAACTGAAAGAATCCGTTAAATCATTTAGCAAGGATGCTGAAAAGGAAGCTCAGGAAGTGCAAGCGCAAGAACTTTCTGAAAGCGAGAAGGAACTTCTTGAACAGGAAGAGCAAGCGAGCGAATCCAGTGAAGCTGAAGAACAGAAAACAGAAGAGACTGAAGAGCAAGCGGAAGAGAAAAAAGAAGAAGATAAAAAAGAATTTTCTCAAAGCAAAAAAGATGAACTTGATAAGAAACCACCAGAAAAAGAGCCTGCACAGAAACCGGAAGAGAAAAAAGAAGAAACAAAACAGGATAAAAAAAATAATGAGAAAAAGCCCGATCAAGAAGAAGCTGAACAGGAAGTGGAACCTTCAGAAGAAGATAAAGCGATAGAAGAAGAGTACGAAGGAAAAAAGAAAGGATTTTTCGGGAGAGTATTCGGCAAGAAAGAGAAAAAGGAAGAAGCAGAAGAAGAACCGAAAGCGGAAGAACAGGAAGTAGAACTATCAAGCAGTTCTCAGCATCCAGTCGAGCAGAAACCAGAGCCCAGACCGCAAGAAAAAGCACAGCAAAACAGTTCACAGCACCCAGTGGAGCAGACATCAGAACCCAGCGACCAGACTATAGCGACCAGTGAAGCTGAAGAACAGACATCAGAATCCAGCAAAGCAGAGTCCAGAACCAAGTCAACAGATCGCAGCACTCAGTCCACTGAACAGCCGTCAGAGCACGGCACTCAGTCCACTGATAAACAGACAAAAGCGGCAGTTCACGAGGATCTTTTTGAGGAAAAAGTCACGGACTCAACGAAGAAAAAGAAAGGATTCTTCTCAAAACTCAAGGGTAGTGTTACCAAGTTCCAGCTTACTGAAGAAAAATTTGACGAGCTATTCTGGGAATTCGAACTCGCTCTTCTCGAGAATAACGTCGCCATGGAAGTCATTGAGAAAATAAAAACTGATATGAAAGAGAAGCTCACACAGGAGAATGTTTCGAGAAGAGGTATTGAGAGCGTTATCTTATCATCACTTAACGAATCACTTGAGCATATCCTAAATATTGAACCAGTCAATCTCATCAAGCGTGTGAACGAGAAAAAACCGTTCATCATCACAGTCGTCGGTGTCAATGGCAGCGGTAAGACGACCACGATCGGAAAGCTCATCAAGCTCTTCCAGAATAATGATCTCAGTGTTGTCGTTGCAGCTGCTGACACGTTCAGGGCAGCAGCGATCCAGCAGCTCGAGCAGCACACGAACAACCTCGGTGTCACGCTCATCAAGCAAGATTACAATTCCGATGCTGCAGCAGTAGCTTTCGATGCTGTCCAGCACGCAAAGGCAAAAGACATTGATGTCGTTCTCATTGATACGGCTGGACGCTTGCAATCGAACCGTAACCTGATGGATGAGTTATCAAAAGTCATCCGTGTCAACAAGCCTGATTTCAATTTGTTCGTCGGTGAAGCGATCACGGGCAACGATTGCGTTGAGCAAGCCGTGCAGTTCGATGAAGCGGTCGGTATTGACGGTATTATTCTTTCTAAAGCTGATATTGATGATAAGGGCGGTGCTGCTATCAGCATCAGTTACGTCACGCAGAAACCTATCCTGTATCTCGGTGTCGGTCAGACGTATGAGGATCTCGAGCCGTTCACGAAAGAGCGCATCCTTGAGCATCTCGGCCTTGATGACGACGAGTAAGATTTAATAACTACCAACAACAAAGTGGTTCCATATGGATTTCAAACGAATGCTTGCAACAGAATTCAAGACCCTTATCAATAAAGATGAAGAGACTATCATTGACGTACTTGAAAAACCGAAGCATGAGCAGTTCGGTGATTATGCATTCCCATGTTTCATCCTCGCTAAAGAATTCAAGAAAAGTCCTGTACAGATCGCCTCTGAGCTTGAAGAGAAGTGGAATAGCGACAATAAACGAACATCATCATTCTCAGCCAGTGCTCAAGGCCCGTATCTCAATTTCACCATTCCTACTGAATCTCTCGCTGAAGAACTCCTTCCGCCGTTTGTCAAGGGAGATAATATGATCGAAGCTGATGAGGACAAAGAGACTGTATTGGTCGAATCCCCAGGTCCTAACACGAACAAGCCACTTCATCTCGGTCACTTACGTAACATGCTTCTCGGAAGTACTATCAAGAACATCCTTCTCTCAAGAGGTCATGATGCCAAGATCGTCAATGTCGTCAATGACAGAGGAATTCATATCTGCAAATCGATGCTTGCGTATCAGAAGTGGGGTGAGGGCAAGACTCCTGAAAGTGAAGGTGTGAAGCCAGATCACTTCGTAGGTCAATTCTATGTCAAATTCTCGCAGGAAGCCGCTAAGTCTGATGAAGCTAAAGAGCAGCTTGAAGCTGAAGCTAGGGACATGCTGCTCAAATGGGAGCAAGGCGATAAGGAGACGATGGAACTATGGACTCTCATGAACTCATGGGTGTATGCAGGTTTCAAAGAGACGTATGACAAGCTTGATTTCAATATTATCAAGGATTATTTCGAGAGCGACACATACAAGGGCGGTAGGGATCTCATCCTCAAAGGCCTTGAAAATGGCGTGTTTGAGAAGGACGAATCAGGAGCAGTCATTTTTGACTTGGAAGATAAGAGTCTCGGCAAGAAGGTCATGCTCCGTAGTGACGGCACTGCTGTATATATCACTCAGGATGTGAATATGGCTCGTCTCAGATATGATGATTTCTCTTTCGATCGCATGATCTATGTGGTCGCTAACGAGCAGGAATATCATTTCAAAGTCCTCTTCGGGACGTTCAAGGCTCTCGGTTTCCCGTTTGCAGGCAATTGCCATCATTTCGCGTATGGCATGGTCGAACTGCCCTCTGGCAAGATGAAATCCCGTGAAGGTACTGTCATCGATACTGATGATCTTATTGCTGACATGGAATCGCTCTCTTGCAAGGAGATCGAGAAGCGCTATGATGATCTTGATGAAGCAGAGATAGCTAAGCGTACAGAGATCATTGCGTTATCTGCTATCAGGTTTTTCTTTCTCAAGCACGATCCTCTCAAGAACTTCGTCTTTGACAAGGAAGAGAGTTTATCCTTTGAAGGAGAGACCGGACCGTATGTGCAGTACACGCATGCCCGTATCTGTTCTATATTGAGAAAATCCGGTGAGAACGCTGATGATGCTGACCTGTCCCTATTATCTACAAGTGAGGATAAGAAAATAATCAAGCTATTATCCGAATTCAGCGATGTGCTCGTTGATGCTTCGCGTCAGCTCAAGCCGAGTAGCTTGTGCCACTATCTCATCAGGGTCTGCCAGGAGTTCAACTCGTATTATTCCAAGCACATGATCATACAGGATGATAAGAATATCGAAAAAGCACGTCTTGCTCTGATCACCTCAGTCAGAAACATCCTTTCCAAAGGTCTTGAGCTTCTTGACATCACTGCTCTTGAAGAGATGTGAGTGAAGAATCCTGCTTTCTTGTTCTATTCTATTATCTGATGAATGAGTATCAATAAGAAGTAGTTGATATGAAAAAATAAAAATGGATGCGAGCCTTTACTGCTCGCTAACATCCGGTGATGTCGCTCCACCGCTTCCACGATAGATTTCTGCAAAGTGCGGTGTGACGACGATGTAATCATCGCCGAAGCCTGCAATATCTCCTTCGATAGCTTCGCAGGTTTTCTTGAGCTTGTTGATAGCTCGCTTGAGTTCAAGGAGATCCTTATCCTTGAGCGGTTTGATGTTGACAAGTGCAATCGTGTATGATTCTCGTAGGACATCAAGGATTTCTTTGACATCTGAGAAGTCTGTGATGACAAACGGTCGCACGACCACTTTCTGGTCTCGCTGTTTTGACGTTGTCGTATCGAGTTCTACATATTCTTCTGATTCTAGTCGGTCTTCTTCTTCGAAATCATCCTTCTTTCTTGAAAAGAAACTTTTTACCATTTCACACCCTCCGTTACCATGAAGTCAATAAGTGTTCACGTGCCGTTTCACCTGTAAAGTCCACCTCTTACCATACCTTTGCAGATGCATAAGCACTACTATAGACTGACACGAACGTTATTTATAAAGTTTTGGATTTGATGATCACATCTGTTTGATCTTTTCATAATCATGTTTTAGCTCATCTAATGAACCCTGCAATACTGACATGAAATTATTAAGACCACTTATCGTATCGATTCGTTCTAGGAATTTGCTGTTTTTGTATTTGTTGAGTTCTGATAAGTTCTTGATAGATGTTTTTCTCAGATGATTCTCAAAAATCTCTTTAGTATGTTCAGACATAGCGTTGACAGTCGAGATGGTTGAATTGACAAGACGTTCGAGGTCTGAAATCAAAGAGCCAGAAAAGTGATGTGCACCAGCATAGGATTTTGCCCTAGTATGTTGCGGTTTTAATTCGTTGAACTGATCAGTAGATAGTTCTATCTCCTTAGCAAGAGTTTTGACCTTGCCAAGTAGCTTGTTCTGAAGAATGTTCCTTTCATCAGAAGTTGCTTTCTTCTGGTTTCGTGAAATATCTGCAATAAGCGGAACGACTGCTCTTTCATGGTGTTCAATATAGCTGAAAAGCCTGTTGAGCGCTTGTTCTTCTTCACGAAGTTCTCCGAAGAGTTCTCGTTGGTGCGTGATGAGATAACGTAAGTTATCGAGTTTAGAGTGTGCAGTATTGAAATCATTGGAAACAATCGCTTCTCGAACTGCTTCTGCAGTGTCATGCTTGTGTTTCACACTATGATCGTTGAGTTTGCTCTTGAGCTCTTTCAGACGATGTTCCATCTGTCGAGCTTTCCGTAGACCATTATGTAATTCTCTCAAGTGATCCTTTATTCCTGTGATATCAGAATCTATCTTATGAAGGTCCTTACCGATCTTACCAGTTCCATGGAGTTTTTCGTAGTGAGCGAATATTTTTGCCAAACGCTCTTCTTCATGTTCTTCTTCTTTCTCGTCTTGACCCCATCGTTTCGTGACCGATTCTATATCAGCCAACAACTCATCCACTTTGTGAAGATGCTTGTGCTCATGATTCATACTTGTGACAAGACCTGAAATTCCTGTATTCAGGACTTTCGAGTATGCATGTATCTTATCAGCTGCACCTTCAGCGGCAGCGCTGTGCGCTCGTGTCACAAGGTCGATAAGCTTATCGACGGCTCGAAGTTCATCACTGCTGAGCTTGCTCATATCACGAAGCTCACCGTCGAGACGTTGCAGTTCATTCCTGCTTCTCGTATAATACTTCTTATCTTTCTTGAGATCATCTCTTGCTTTCTGGAGTTCTTTTTGCGACTCTAGTTTAGTCTTCATGGAATCGAAAGTCTCTTTCTGGATGTCAAAATAGTTCTTCCGGTTCGTGTTGACAAACATGATCGCCATCATGATGAATGCGAAAAGGAATGCAAGTATGAGAAAAGATCTGCTTAATCCCAGAACGAGATTATAGACTGATTGTTGTGCCAGTCCGAGTAGCGCTATACCGATAGCGACCATCCGGGCGTATTTGCCCTGATCATCTTTCTTGAAGATAGTGGTTTTTGTGAGAAAGAACGTGAGACCGAATACGATCACGAACAAACCGACTAGCGGCAGAGCTCCGACAAGTCCGTCGACAAACCCTGCAGAGTTACCATTGATAAGATCGCGAAAACCATCGACAAAACCCGTCAAATCACCTGTCACGCTATGATCTGCCGCCAGAGCCTGCGGAATAAGAGAAATTGCCATTGCCCCGTATGCTATCAGCTTCTTCATAACACGCACACCAATCACACCAGAACTCTCTACAAAAGCTGTGTATGAATAACTTGAGAGCTCTCTATTTCATATACCAGCGACAAAGTTATTTTTAAATGTTTGTATTTTTCTGAACTGAGATAGAGAAGTGAAATGGTTACAGGTATTGTTTGAGATGAGTTGAGGAACCAAAACCAAGCAGATACTCTCTTCGTTTGAGGATATTTGATAGTCGGTTTAAAGTCACATCTCGTTTTTCAGAATATTCTTCTTTTCGCTTGAGATAAGAATTCTTTTCGATTAGCCTATGCACATAAGCTATCGTGTCAAGTTCTCTCATGCCAAGAGCTTCAGCCCCTTCAGATTCTTTTGTAATGATATCATTCTCAATATCATCTAATTTGTTGTTAATGTACTCGAAACGTTTTTCATAAGCATATAGCTCTGCTGTCGGATGCTCAACTGTGCTTTTCAGATCATTAATTGCAAGCGACGTATTCACAGTAGGAGTAATTCGGTGTTCAATACCATAATTACGGATATCCTTGAGATAACCTATTACTGAGTTCACAGAACCTTCTTTGAGCTCTCGTGATTCGGATCGCGCTACTCTTCCTAAATGTCCTCTTTTCACATCATATGTGAGTTTATCGATTGTTTCATTCAGAGTTCGTTTTAATTCCGGACTGATTTGTGAAGATGAGCGTGTGACATCCATTTTCATATCGAATAATTGAAAGGGTTTGTATCGATATCTTTCTTCAAGTGGTGTTGTTCCAGTATTCACCCCTAGTAGTGTATCGATAATATCGTTTAATGATCCTGAGAAAGTAGTCTTTCCAGTATTCTCATTGTAATTGTCAGGAGCATTGCTTCCAGCATTATGCTCAGTTCTCTTGAATAGAGAGGAATAGATTGTATCGAATAGTTTTTCTTTCACTGTGATAGACCTCTTTATGATACGCATCAAATATATTTAAACATTATGTACATGTTTTTGAACTAACTTTTATAAATGAGACATTGTTTCCTTACCATCCGATTGCCCACTCAATCGAATCTTACTCCTGTGGTGTAGCCTGGATAGCATTGGGGCTTGCGGTATAACGGCATATCATGGTCTTATGCAAAGAGCCTCAGACTCGGGTTCAAATCCCGGCAGGGGTATGTTTTTTATTTTCTAAAAAACAGAACACTGACGGTAAAGGACAAATAACCAGAAAAGTCCGACATATCGGCAGGGGTATTTTTTCTT
>JBNJHD010000015.1:2194-21671 GCA_051819805.1 Nanobdellota archaeon | reverse complement strand
TAAAGTCCAGCACAAGGACTTTTTCGGCGTCAAACGTCAGGGTCACAGGCAATTCATGCTCGTGGGACTACCTAGTGCCGGCAAGAGCTCGCTGGTCAATAAACTAGCTGGGGCTAAAGCGAAGGTGGGCAGTTATGCTTTTACCACGCTACAGCCACAGCCGGCTATTCTCAAGGTGAACGGTGCTGACATCCAGATCGTCGACCTTCCAGGTCTTGTGAAAGGAGCGGCTGATGACATTGGAGGTGGCAAGCGCCTTCTCGGACTCGTTCGCAATAGTGATGGGATTATCCTCCTGCACGATTTGACACAACCGTATTCCAAGACGCAGGTGCTTCTTAACGAACTCAAGGATGCTGCAATTGACAAGCCGATGATCATCGTAGGAAGCAAAGGAGACTTGCCAGCGTCAAAGAAGGGATTTGTCGAACTCAAACGGACATTCCCTGACAATGATGTGCTAGCGGTCTCTGTAGAAACAGGCGATGGCTTGGAGGAGCTCAAGAGCATTATCTGGAAAAAAAGCAACCTGATCCGTGTGTATCTCAAGGATGAGAGCGAACCGATGGTGCTTGACAGCGGCTCGACAGTTGAAGACGTGGTCAGAGCGATCCATAACGAGTTGCTGGAGAAATTCAAGAGCGCGAGAGTCTCTGGACAAAGCGCTAAATTCGATAATCAGCAGGTGGGACTTGACCATGAGCTCTCAGACTGTGATCGGCTCGAGTTTGAACTCAAGAGCTGATTTTTTTCTTTTATTTTTTCGAACGAAAAACATTTAAAAGGATGAGAACTCCAAGAAGCTGAATCATTTGATGAGGCCGTGGTCTAATGGGGCTGATTTCGTCCAGCCGTCCCGAGGTGCGCCTACGGCAGCACAATATGGTTTGAGAACATAATTTATGAGGCCGTGGTCTAGTGGCTATGGACGCAAGGGTATCGTTCCTTGATCCCTATGTGCCATCTTCGCGAGACCCGCTCGATAGCACCAACAATTTACTTGAGGCCGTGGTCTAGTGGCTATGACGTCCGCCTGACTGATTAAGCTGGCTTAATCTTCAAAAAAGCTAGCTTTTTTCAGAACGCGGGAGATCCCCAGTTCAATTCTGGGCGGCCTCATTATTTTCTCTGAAAATATATTTCTGCCCGAATTGAACTTCCAGTTCATGCTCAGGCACAAGCAAGTGGTGCTGGCACCCATCAAAGCAAAGCTTTTCAGGGTTTCTGGGCGGCCTCATTATTTTCTCTGAAAATAATTGGACGCACAGTAGAGGGCGATAGTCTTATCGTACTGGGCGGCCTCACTTCTTTAGACTTCTGTTTCACGAACGCCTTCATTGGGCAACCTTTTTAAACACCATCCTCGTCATCTCTTCCTATCATGCTCGATAAACTCAAAGAGAAAGTCGCAGGTCCGAAAAAGACGCGGATACTGCTTGACACGAACATCCTCCTCCTGCCAGGCCAGTCCGGTATTGACATCTTCACGGAAATCGATCGCATTGCTGATTTCCCGTACGTCTTCTGCACGACTGAAGACGTCTATGAGGAGCTTCTTGCCATCTCCAAGGGCCAGACTATCCGCAGGCGGCTCTTCGCTCATCGTAAGACCAAGAAGTCCGCTAAAGGCGCTGACAAGCAGAGTGCGAAGCTCGGGTACATCCTCGGGAAACAAAAAGACTTAAAAACCATCAGTCGTTCCTCAAAGCAGCGTTCCGCTGATGAGACCATCCTGTCTGTGGCTGATAAGGACTCGATGGTCGCCACGCTGGATAAGGAGCTTCAGGATAAGCTTCGTGCAAACGGAGTTCCGGTCATCACGCTGCGCCAGAAGAAGTATTTTACGATCATTCGTTGATAAGAGAACTTGAGCGACTCGCTTGAGAAGGGTGAAAAAACATGTTTTACGCTGTAAAAGTCAAGGATCATATCAGGGTACCTCCTGCAGAATTCTCCAAAGAGCTCGATGACGCAGTCATCAGCCAGATCAAGGATAAGTACTCCGGTTACATCTCTAAAGAACTTGGGTATGTCATTGATGTCATCAAGCTTGATGGCGTTGAAGAAGGTATTATCATTCCTGGTGATGGCGCTGCATTTTATGAAGCTCAATTTGAGATTCTCGCTTACTTACCGGAGACTCATGAAGTCGCTCTTGGCACGATCAAGGATATCACTGACTTCGGAGCGTTCCTCACATTGGGACCTGTTGAAGGTATGATCCACATCGGACAGACGATGAACGACTTCGTTTCTTTCAGCAAGGATAAGGTCTTGACCGGTAAGGAATCCAAGCGTGTCATCAAGGTCGGTGACAAGTGCTATGCTCGTATCGTTGCTGTCTCGTTCAAGGATATCACTAATCCTAAGATCGGTCTCACGATGCGCCAGCCTGGTCTCGGTAAGCCTGAATGGGTTGAAGAGGACCTCAAGAAAGGCACTACATCAAGCACTAAAGCTAAAGCTTGATTGTATTATATTTTTTCAAATGTTTTTTTTTACACTATTAAGAATTAGTGGTTTTTCCTTCAATCTTTTTTTTCTCGTTGAAACGATTTTGGTTTTCGCTGACTTCTTGTTCAATCGCTTTCTTTGTCAGCTTAGCAATCTCTTCTTCAAATGACTTTATATCAGTGAAATCCCTATAGACAGAAGCGAATCGGATGTAAGCGATCTTATCTAGTTTTTTCAATCTGTTCATTGTCAGAGTTCCTATTTTTGTGCTCTTGACTTCTTGGCTACCTGACGAACGTAATTTGTATTCGACCTCATCAGCCAATTTTTCCATCTGCAGCATGCTCACTGGTCGTTTCTCGCAGGATCGTATGAGTCCTTTCATGACCTTTTCCCTGTCGAACTGCTCTCTCTTACCATCTTTCTTGATAACAAGTATCGGCTTGAGCTCTATTCGTTCATATGTCGTGAATCGTTTATTGCAGGAGAGGCATTCCCGTCGGCGACGAGTCTCATTAGGACTTGTCTCTCTGGTCTCGAGAACTTTCGTTTCCTGTTGTGAGCAGTAAGGGCAGATCATAGTAGGTCTTCTATTAGGAACTACTGCCTTATAAATGTTATCTGGTCGGCAATTGCGGGTAATCTATAGTATTTAGTATTATATTCCTCTCAAAGAACAACTAGTTGAATTCACTATATAGTAGATTCACTTCAGAAAGTTTTATAAATCAATTTCACATATAACTTCTTATTATAATTATTGAGAGGGATACTATGGGATTTTCACCTAAAAACATCATTCGATCTACATTTTTATCAACGCTCTTACTGTCTTCAGTAGTGGGTTATTCACAGAAGACCGATACTGATGATATGCGGAAAGCTCGTTCGGTAAGTATTGGTGCTTTTGTCCAACCATCTACAGAATTTGATGAATTATCCGCATACGGTGCTTCTTTGCAGATTCCTCTCGGTGATCTGTATACTAAGGACTGGGGAGTATCCACTGTCATGCTTGATCTTGGTGGATATATCAAGCCTTTCAAGGTTATGGGATTAGAAGATTTCTCTAAAGAAACAGTTTATCAAGGAACTATTGGTGATTCTGAAGATCCTCGTATCGTCAATTTTCAAGAGCAAAGTATTGATCACGCTGTATATTCATCTGTAGGTCTTGAAGTCAAGGATCAGGTCGCAAATGTAGGTTTTGGTGTGGATATAGGGTATAAGCATATTACTGCTATCCAGACTCCTGTCTGGCAATACTTGGAAGCTGATGGTACTGTTGATTATGAGATTGAACGCGAGACACGATCTGTTCCAGCTCAAGAGGGATATACTGCTGCTCCTTATCTTAAATTTGGGTTGAGTCTCGGTCCTGATATAACTCTTTCTGCGAAGTATTCATTTTACAAGCCGTTTGTCAATGATAATCTCGATAATGAATTCGTCTTCGGAGTATCATATACTTTTGGTAAGGATAAATACATCGCTCCAGATAATAAATAATTTTTCACTTTCAAGTAGGTTCTTTTTGGAAACTTTTATAAATTAAATAGATATTGAATGTATTATCGGGAGGGAGATTTCATGAATCGATCATCACTTATCAAGAATATTGTTCTTATACCTGCAGTAGTGCTAGCTTCATACAGTAGTATTAATGCTCAAAACTTGTTTGGTCGAAGCGCTGAAGATTCTGATGCAAAAGGTGAAAAAAAGGAATTTGTCGGTCGAGGTCTTGGTCTTGGAGCAAGCGTTTCTCCAGAGGATTATGATGCTCCTTTCAAGAAACTAGGTTCATTGACTATTGATGCAAGTTATGACTTTCTTCATATTCCATCATCCTATGGACGTGCTGATATTGGTGTTGAAGCAAGTGGTTCTATCTTTGCTCTTAAAAGTCCTACACTACATCAAGAGTCTCAACAAACTACTTATTCTTCAGAAACGCTTCATCTTATCAAGCACTCATATGAAGATGTCAACAAATCAGTTTTAGCTGGTGTAGGTCTTTCTATCAATGGTTTTCCTTTCGGTATTCGTGGAGGAATTGAATTCATCAGATCGAATATCTCTGGCGATTATCAAGTGGAAGAAGCCCGTTTTGATGGAGAAGGGAACCATGTTGGTTCAGAGTGGAATGAAACAGCACCTTTGGAAGATAGAACTGAGTTTTCCTACGCACCTTACATTGGCATCCAGGCGAATCTTGGTAATAATCTCTCTCTCACATCAAAGTATATTTTTGATGATGATTTGAAAAACCAGCTTCAGCTCGGATTGAAAGTGTATTTCAACAGTTATTCTCCTGTTGATAAGAAGGAGTGAATTTTTTTCTTTATTCTATTATTCTTTTATCGCTATAGTGCTGGGACTTCTTCTTCCGACTATGGGTCCGTCAATCACTGTGAATCCTGCCTTTCTCATAGTATCCCTGACTGCTCTCGCGCATGAGTATGTCGTTAGCCGTCCACTTTTCTTGAGGGATCGATACGCATCCTTGAATAATTCCTCGCTCCACAACTCAGGTTGTTTTTTTGGCGAGAACGGATCGTAGAAGATGACATCAAACGTCTCATCAGGGGCGTAGGGAAACATTTTCCTGAGATCCCCTACCCATACGCTTCCTTGTATGTTCTCAGAATTATACTGGAATGGTGGTTGAAGCATCGCTTTGATGATCTTGCTCTCTTTCTCATATGGCTTCATGGAAAGTGTTGCTGCCTTTTCCATCATGTGAGGATCGTTCTCGAAACCGATGATTGTTACCTTGCACTCAGGATTCGCTCGTTTTATTTCATGAAGTGCGAGTAGCGAGTTATAACCGAGACCGAAGCACACGTCGCCGATGATCACTTCATCTTGCTTGTTGGCTTTTTCAAGGATTCCTGACGGCTTCACGTGTTTTTCAAGCGCTTCTTCAAAGCAGCCGCTTTTCGTGTGATAGCACTCGTCAACATCCATGTTGCGGAATGTGATCGAACCATCTTCAGTTTCGAATTCTTCGTATCTGCTCATGATCTCACTTCCTCGTTGCTATCAAAATGCCATTATCAATGTCAATGACGTATGTCTCGAACTCCTCGTTCTCTTCCAAGTACATCCTGAAGTCCATGACTTTTCGCGGATTATCAAGCATGTTATCCGCAATGACAATCGCTCGTTCGCTCAAATGAGGCTCTACTTTCTTGTAATCATTGAGATAGTTCTCCTTGCTGTGATCGATAAATACCATATCGACTGGTTCACTCCATCCGTTGAGGATCTCTGCACTCTTGCCTTGGTGTTGCGTGATGTTCTCGCAACCGACCTCTTCAAAAGACTTCTGCGCTATCGAATAGCGATAGTCAGAAAATTCTATCGTGTTAATGTGTCCGCCGTACCCTATACCAGCCCTGCTCATCCAAAGTGTCGAATATCCGCCTGAGGTTCCAAGCTCGAGAATCCGTTTCGGCTTGTGGATCTTGACGAGCGTATAGAGTAATTTGGCAGTATCTTTAGGCACTTGCCACAGGAGTATCTTATTGTTGATGAGTTCTTTTGGCCACTTGCTTCTGGGCAGGTGCTTGACATTGACTGACTCGTCCATCGCTTCCAGTTCGAGTATCCGTTTCTGGAATTTCGTTTCTGTGAATGTCATCATCAATCATGATTTTTTACTTGTTTATCTTCTTGCTGAGCTTGTCATAGATTTCATCAGTATTATCTATGTGGTGTAGCACTAGTTCGTGTCCACGATAACTGGTTCCTGCCGTATCGATAAAGATCGTACCTACCTTGAACCATTGCTGAACGATACTGCTTGTCTGCCCGATGTTGCTCACGTTCTTGAAATGGACGGTTTTCTTGTTCTTTCTCAAGAATCCCTCTTTGTATTCGATACGATCAGTATAGATCTTATAGTTTGTTTCCAGAAAGACTTTCCGTCTGACGAGAAAGATGAGAATGAATACACACATGTAGATAATAACAGCAATGGTAGCTATTGTTATGAAGATCGCTGGTATCGAATCAAGAACTAAAGAGAAAATGATCAAAGGAATTGTTAGCATGAATGCGAAGAAAATAAGCAGTGGTAGTGAGAGAAATATTGTGTGGACGAGCAGCAGTCCTGTGCTTGCATTAGGCTTGATATGGAGTGGTTTTTCAGTTGTTGATGCCATAAGATTATATTCATAGTAGTTGTGATTAATAAATCTTCCTAGTGCAAATATTTATATACTCACTTCTGATGGTCTTAGTGATAGTGGATTTATTCGGTGTTTGTCGTGAAAAGTAAGTTGATGATATTTCTCAAAGGGCTTCTCATGGGAGCTTGTGATGTTGTTCCTGGCGTGAGCGGGGGCACTATCGCATTCATTACAGGTATCTATCAGCGTCTTATCAATGCTGTCAAGAGCTTCTCGCCGAGAACGATCGTGCATCTGGCAAAAATTGACAGGAAAGAGATCAGAAAGCTCGACCTGCCCTTTCTTGGACTCTTGATTGCTGGTATCGGTGTGGCCGTATTCTTGCTTTCTGGAGTCATCAATTATCTGCTTGAAACGTATTTCGCATTCACCGTCTCGTTTTTCATCGGATTGATTCTCGCTTCCAGCATTGTCATCTACAAGGATATTGACAATCATAAGAAAAAGAATATCGCTTTCGGACTGATTGGTTTGTTGATCGGATTATCGCTTGCCTTTGTCGTCCAGTTGAATGTCGCTCCGTCTCTTTTGTATGTCTTCTTCGCTGGTTTTCTCGCTATCTCTGCGATGTTTCTCCCTGGTATTTCCGGAGCGTTCATCCTCTTGATACTTGGCGTGTATCAGTTCATGCTCCGCAGTCTTCACAATATTTCCGAGAATCTCGTGTATGTCGTGACGTTCCTTATCGGTGCTGTCGTCGGTGCAGGTGTTATTTCTCGCTTGATTTCCTTCTTGTTCCGAAAGGATAAGAATAAGACCTTGTACGTGCTTCTTGGTCTGGTTGTCGGTAGCTTGAGCGTACCTGTGAAAGGTATTGCGCTCTCTTCTGCGATCAATCCGGGCAGTCTCGTCGTGATGTTAGCTTTAGCTGCAGTCGGTTTCGGGATTGTTTTTCTGGTCAACAAGTATGTCGCTGGAAAGAATATAGAATAAGAAAAATCAAAGCGTGTTCTCAAAAGAAAGAGCTCCGTGCTTGCACGCGTTGATACAAGCTCCGCATCCGATACACTTCTCCTTATCAAGATCCAGATACTCATTTCTGGAAAGGGCGTTGACCGGGCATGCTTCCACACAACCTGTGCAGGCGCCGCCGCAGGAGCAGCTTTTGCAACTGCCATCTTGAAAGCAGCATTTCTCATAGTCGATAACGATCATAGTGATAGGACGAGTCAATCGATCATTAATAAATCTTGTTGAAAAAAAGCGAGCCCAGGGATATGGTCACTGACGCTCCCAACCTCCGCCTCATTTTTAGAAAAGAAAATGAGCCCGGAGGGATTTGAACCCTCGATCTACGGCTCTCCTCTCAACCAACAAAAGCCGGTTGCTTAGAAGGCCGTCGCCATATTTGTCCCACTCTGGAAAATGGCTTCTCCATCATGACCAGACTAGGCCACGGGCCCGAAGAATACCTTTCTTGAAACCTTGAACGCTTTTTAAAAGTTTCTACCAATAATATATCAGAATATCAGAACTTCCACTTGAAGAGTTTCTTCTTATCATTAACTTTCTTCTCTTCCTTCCATTCATGGTGTTTTTTCAAGAGCTCTTCATGCTCTCCTTCTGAGAACTCGTACTCTTTTTGCACAATCCATCCACGACAATTCTCCTTGCCGCAAAGACACGGAAAGACCTCGTCCGGCTCGTCAAAACCGTAGTTGAAGGTCAGCTCTTCTCCCTTCTTGATATCACGGATCGCTTCAATCCATATCTCTTCTTCATCATAAATGACTGCTTCGCAGTTCGGATCGCAGCTGTGATTGATGAAGCGTGCTTCATTACCTTGCTTTGACGCATCAATGTCATGGTTTTCGTTGAGTGTGAATATCCATAACTCTCCTTCCTCCCTGTGTTTCTGTCCGCGCTGTTCAGAAATTTCTTTAGATAGGAGTTTTCCCTTATATTCGATAATACTTGTTCCTTTAGGAATGTCTCTGATGGCAAACGCTCCGCTTCCAGCAATCCCTGAATCCTTTACTGTAAACCACTCGTTCATGACTCGTCTCGACAACAGTCTCGTGTTTATAAAACTTCTTCTATGGAGTACTCAAGTTAGAATGAGAATGTGATTCATTATTTTTTCTCGGTTAAGTATCCTTGATCTGATATCAGGATTATATTTGCACTTGCTGGAACGATTCCCAGTATCTTCAACTCGACTTGAAGCTCTTTAGGAACGTACAGATCGTCCTGTTTCACACAGTAAGCACTCATCTCGTTCTGTAGGAGAAATCGATCACCTTTGTCTTTCTCGTACATCTTGATATTTCCTCTGTGGAGCTTGTAATTGGCTGTAGTTGTTGTTTTTACAGTCAGTTCATAAGGTCTTCCGAAAACGATGGTCTTGTTTGTCTTATTCAATTCTGATGCAAACAATTGTTCGAGACTTTCTATTCCTGAGAACACTGATTTCTCATAGGGCTTGTGTTCCCATTTTTTCTTCTTATCATTCACTTCTCCTTCTAGCACGACATATTCCTCAAGATTCCATGATCCTTCTTGTTTTACATACTTGAATTTCTCGTGAAGGTTTCTTGTTTTGTTCTCCTCAAGATATGTTGTGTCATTAGGCATACTATATGAATATGATCTTGGTGCAATCTTTGTTATTTCTATTTTCAAGTCCTTTTGAGTCCTATTATAGATTACTTCGCCAAGCTTATTTCCGAAGAATTCTATCTCATAATTGAATATCTTATCTTGAGCAACACTCCAATTGAAGAGTGTTGCTAGTGTCGCTGTAGCTATAAGTGACTTTACTCCTTTCATTTCAGCTCTATAAATCACATTTTATTTTTAAGTGTAGTGCTTTTTGACAGATAAAAGGTGTGCGTGTAATTCTCACTTCCACTCACTTCATGGCCAGATATATAAATGTGGGAGTGTTTATTACAATCACTATAATCGTAATAGGTGATACTGATGAACTCGTTTGACTTCGCACAACAACAATTGAAAACCGCAGCAAAAAAAGGCGGCATTGACACTAAAGATATCGAATTCCTCTCGCATCCGAAACGGGCAGTTCATGTCAACTTCCCTGTGAAGATGGATGACGGTACTGTTCGATACTTCCAAGGCTATCGTATCCAATACAATGATTTCCGCGGACCGACCAAAGGCGGTATCCGTTTCCATCCTCAAGTAGATGAAGCTGAAGTCAAGGCACTCTCGTTCTGGATGACAGTGAAAAACGCTGTTGTTGATATTCCTTATGGAGGTGGCAAGGGTGGTATCATGGTCCATCCTAAAGATCACACTCAGTCAGAGCTTGAGCGCATCAGTCGTGGGTTTGTCAAGGCGATCCATGAAGTGATTGGTCCGACAAAGGATATCCCTGCTCCTGACGTGTACACGAACCCTCAGGTCATGGGTTGGATGCTTGACGAATACGAATCCATCATGGGTGGTCATTATCCTGGTCTCATCACCGGAAAACCGCTTGAGATTGGTGGCAGTGAAGGTCGTGGCTACTCCACAGCGATGGGTGGCGCTTACGTTCTCAAGGAAGCTGCAGAACTCCTTGACCTTGATCCAGTCAAAACGACTGTTGCCGTTCAAGGTTTCGGTAACGCTGGTATGCACATGGCTCGCATCCTCTCAGGTTGGGGCTATAAGGTAGTTGGTATCAGCGACTCAAGCACTGGTATCTATGTCGAAGATGGTATTGATATCGATAAAGCGATAGAGCATAAAAAAAGTAATGGTAAGCTCAAAGGACTGGGCGGTAAAGAGATCACTAACGAAGAGCTCCTTGAAAGCAAGGTCGATATTCTCGTACCTGCAGCCCTCGAGAACCAGATCACCAAAGACAATGCTGGCAGTATCAAGGCGAAAATGGTCGTAGAATTAGCGAACGGTCCTGTAACTCCTGACGCTGATACGATCATGTTCGATAACGATATTGTTGTCATCCCTGACGTGCTTGCTAACGCTGGTGGTGTTACTGTTTCGTACTTCGAATGGGTGCAGAATAATTATGGTTATTACTGGACTGAACGTGAAGTGCTTGAGAAGCTTGAGAAGATCATGGTCAAGAGTTTCTCTGACATCCACGATCTGGTCAAGAAAAAGGACGTCACATATCGTCAGGGTGCATTCATCCTTGCGCTTGAACGTATCGTCAAAGCAGGTAAAGCCAGAGGGAACCTCTGATTTTTTTCTTTTTTCTAATCAAGAAGCATTTCTATGATTTGTGAAAAATTAATATGTTCTGAATACGATTTTTTTTCTAATGAAAATTCCTTATGATTGAATCTCGCCTTGATATCATTATTCACATACATCGACTCTAACTCGTGGATGTTTCTCTCATACTCATCATAACTTCTGAATATTTGAGCTTTGATCACTGTGTGTTCAGAAATTATTTTCATGAATGTGTGCTTGTCCTCCATCTCAGCCTCTATTTCGTTGACTTTCGCTCTATCCTCTTGATTCATATTAATTGTACTGAGAACGACAAGATTATATGATAGTTTCCTGAAATTAGGTATATAGACAGGTAGGAGTAATTGTTTTTCGATTAATTTTTGTTTTACTTTACTGACAGTAGGAGGAGTTTTCCATGTTCGCTTCGCAATTTCTTTTATCGATGATCTTGGATGTCTGATGAGTTCTATCACGATCCTTTTCTCATTGGAAGTCAATTTTTTCTTTATTGCATTATTGAACACTATGCTTTGGTTCTCTGTTGTGTATTTCTTACCAAGATGGTCTTCAAGCATTCTTGAAGGATTGAATACTTTGATGTGATCGAGAGCAAAAATGAATGAACTGATCATAGGTGGTTTTTCACCATGATACCTGTATGTTGTCGTAATGTGTGATGATACTTGTTTGAAGTGAATGTAATTGTTTGAGAGCATGAGTGATAGTGAATTATTTGCTGAATGCGATGAGAAAATGACTTGAGGCACACTCTCCAGTTCTCCTATAAACCCTCTTTTTCGTCGTTGTGCAAGTGGCATCTGATAATTGCTGTTGACAATGCTGATGATTTCTGAACCGAACATAGGGAAGTTAGGTAGATAGAATGGTCTGATATATTTTTTTTTGCACAGTCGTTGTCTTATTGTTGTCACAGTTGATCTTTTTAGCGATAGCTTCTTTGCCAGCTCCGTATCAGTATATTGAGGGTGTTGGCACAAACCGTAAAGGACTAGCGTTTCATTGTCATTAAGCGGGAATCTCTTCAAGGAGCGTTTTGGTCGTTGTTTACGATCGAGAGAAGATTCTAGTTTCTCATTCATATGCAGTAGTTTTTGAATTCCTTCTATTTCTTGAGTGGATTCTTCTGATTCGTAAGAAAACCATCCTTTATTCTTAGTGATTGTATATTGCTCAATTTCAGGAGTCACTACTATGAATGGTTCTGAGAAGTCTTCTGAACTTACTATAGAGTAAGTAATATTATGTGCAGTATCAATATTATTTTTTTTCATAGATATATTTAATTTATTGTGAATCATACATTTATATTTTTAACTATTTTTCACAAAAAAAAGTTTTTTCAATAGATATTATTTATTTTTGTTATAGTTTCTGTCATTAATAATAACTATAAAGAGACAGATTTTTTTATAGATAATTATATTATAAGTGGGTGTGTATGAAAGGAAAATTTCTGGCATTGATAGTATGTATGTTGCTTCTTACGGGAACGATGCTCCCATTCGCATCGGCAGATTCTGGTAACGATTACCTTGAACCGTTTATCAGCAGTGATGGCTTTGAAGGTGTTATCGTCACTGGTAAAGCAAGCGGTGGTAGCGATAGGGGCACAGCTCTCTATGTCGCTGAAGAGTTCAAGGATGAATCGCTTTATCCAACAGAGGATGAAAAAGATTCCTCGAAAGATCCTGAGGACCTGATTGAGTATCGACTCTCCTCTAACACTGACTTCCTTGAATCTGTCGAACGGTTAGGTCACGTCAGATCATCAATCACCGGCGATCAATTCGCTCTTCTGGAAAGCGGCGAGTTCCGTCTGGACGGTTCTGATTATGATTATGATCAATACATCAACCCATCTCTTGGTGGCTTCGTGAAATTTGATGTCGCTAAAGGCGTTCCTGATGATGAGAATGAGACTCCTCAAGCGTACCTTGAATTCGAGCGTAGCGTTCCAGCTTACGAATATCAATTCCGCTTCAGAGAGCCCGTTGAAGTCCCTCTTGATGACGCTGATTACACACTCACAGCTCTTGAAGGGAAGACGCTTCCAATGTTGGGTCTTGACTTTGAAGTCACTGACACGAAACACCCTGCTAAAAACAGCCTCTCTCTTGAACTCACGACCAGCGCTTCAGACATCCAGCTCTATACTGGTGAAGAGAATACTATTTCCATGGGTGGAGAGACGTTCACGATCAAATTCGACGGCGCAAGTGATTCTTCAGATCCTGCAGGTAAATTCGTCATTGACGGAAGGACCGAGATTCTCAAGCAAGGAGAAGATCACGAACTTGCTGATGATATTGATATGACTATCGATTCGATGGGATACTTTACTGATACTTCCCTTGCTACAATCTCTATTGTCGGTAGTGTCACTGAACTCACTGATATGAACATCACTGATGGCGCTTACGATTATGTTTCAACATATCAGAGTGCTGGTGAAGAGCTTGATGGCATGTACGTCAAGATCGAAGGTACTGACGATGGCCTGACGACCGATGGTACTATGATGATCTCCTCGATAAGTGTGATGTGGGTTCCTGAAGACACTCACTATGTCATGGAAGGGCAATCGCTATCAGACGTTCTTGAAGAACCTGACCTTCTCTTCGGAAATGCATTTGACATTTATTACGATGGGTATAATAAGGATAACGATGCAGAGCAGATCCAGTTGACTGCTGATAGTGACGATTCCTACACGTTGAGCTTTGTCAACCAGAACGGTAACGAGCTTGAGATCCCTCTGTTTTACAACGATGGTGGAAGTTTCTCCCGTTTCGGCGATGCTGACACTACTCTGCGTGTGACTGAGAATCCTATTACTGTCGGCGATTACTTCATCATGACCACTGACGGCTATGAGAATGCTACTCAGGCGAAAGGCATCACGTACCTGATGGAATACGTAGGTCTTGATGCAAACAAGAACATCCTGACTGTCGAGAATGTCGCGACTGGTGAAAAGCACGAAGCGATCTTCAATGAAGGTGCTACCTCTGCCGTATTGTATGTTGACGGTGTCGGTTTCGACGTTTCGCTCTCTGATTCAGATAATGCAGCTATCACAGTCGATCTTGACAACGACGGAACGTTCTCTCCGACAGACAGCCCTGTACTGGTCACTAAATTTGGTACGAATATCAAAGTGGAAACCACTGTTGGCTCTTATAGGGCTCCTTACAAACAGTTATTGATCTATACGACTGAAAAAGATGAGACGATTGCAGGAGATCTATTGAACAAAGCTTTTTTTACTGATGTGAGCAATAACACTAAAAATTACTTGAATTACAACTTTGGATCTGCATTTGTTGGAAATTACAGCACATTAATTGCACATGATATTGTTGAGACTCCGAATGCTGTGACCAAGTTCTATGATGTAGTTCGTCTGACAGTAGGAGAGGATGAAGGTGAAATTGATATTACAAAATTAGAACGTTGTCTTGATATGGGTGCAGAATATCAATTAGAAGGAAGTATCCGTAATACAACTTTTGATTCCGTAATGCTAGATAAAACATATCAGACCTTAGCTGAATTCACAACCGACATGTTGTACTTTTACACTGGTGGCTGTTTTGACACGTTCACGAACGATAAGCAGTTCATGTTCGAGGTTGAAGAGGATTCTGACGAATACAAAGGTGTCACCAGCTTCTCGACGATCTACACATGGAATAAGGATGATTCCGGCTCTGATGAGCTTTCAGTCATGGTTCCTAAGAACCAGCTCGAGCAGATGGTCTATTACAGAGAACCGACTGCAGTTGACGAACTTGAAGTTTCAGGAGAAGGCATCGCTGGTGATTTTGACATTCACATGGATGACGAGAACCTCGCTGGCAAGAATCTTATCCTTATCGGAGGACCTTGTGTCAATGAGAAGGCAGCTGAAGTCCTCGGTGTATCAAAGAAAGTGTGCAGCAACGGGTACGAACCTGGAAAAGGACGACTCATCAAGACAACCTATGAAGGTAACGATGTCCTCGTCATCTCCGGTTACGATAGTAAGACGACACAGCTCGCTGCTGAAGCTCTCTTCTCTGAGAAGATCAGATCTGCTTCCGGCGATAATCTTGTCGTCTCAGGTTCATCCAATATGATGGACATCGCTCAGTTCAGTGTAAAAGAACAAGAGGTCAACACTCCAGTGTCGAAAGAAGAGACTGACACGAAAGAGAAAGTCGATCTCGCTCCTGAACCTGTAGAATACTCCGGCGGCTTCAATTACGAGCTCAAGAAATTCGGCATCACGAAAGATGTCGAGAGCTCTCCGAAAGTCATCATGATAGGTCTTGACGGTGAAGTGATTTTCACCCGTGACGATCCGTTCGAAGCCCAGATGGGTGTTGACAGTCTCTCTTACACAGTGCACATCCGTAAAGGTGGCTGCAACGGTGAAGATATCAATCAAATGACCTTCAAGTGGATTGACGGTGACAAGGATAAAGAACAATCTTTCACTGTATCTGAAGCAGGCAGCTATTGCATGACGATCGACGAAGAAGATATTGTCATCGACGGAGCTAGTGTCAATATGCCTGAAGACGGTGGTGCAAGGATTGAATTCGAGGCAAAGAATTAAATATGACCTTGTCAACTGACATACTTTATAGTGGTGTTTAACACCTATTTTTTGTTTATTTTTTGATTTCAATATCTAAAAAGAGGTTGATTGAATATGATGGATTGGGGTGCTTTTGGATTAAATCTGGTTATTGTACTAACACTTATAACTTTGATTACTGTAGCAATGTATTTTAGAAGTGGAAAAAATCTCGTTTTCAGATTGCAATTTTTCGCTGGTATACTTCTATTAATATGTGCCGCTCTGGTAAATTATGTAACCTGGAATTATTCTATTAAGAATGTTATCATAGGGTCTCTTGTAATGGCGGTGTTTGCTGTTCCATTGATTATTTGGTATGTCAAGAAATACTTCTTGCACCCTGTGATGAACATGAAACAATCCCTTGCAAAACTTGCTGAAGGTAATCTCACGTTCACTGGAGATTACCAAACAGATACGATAGAATTCAATGAGATGCGTGATCACATAAACAAATCCAAGGAGAACCTTCGAACAACTCTCAAGGAGATCAATGACGTTGCAATCAAGCATAGCGCTGTTGCTGAAGAAGTTTCTGCTGGCTCACAACAAGTCAATGCTTCTGTCGATCAGGTTTCCAAAGTTATTCAGGAGATGGCTGAAAGCTCTCAGAAGCTCTCTAACGATGCTATGTCTGCTGAAAAGAGTTCTAAAGAGACTGAAGAGCACGCTAAAAAGACCGGTGGGTCCATGTCGAACATCCGTGAAACGATGAACCTCATCAGCCAGAGTACTGACGATGAAGCTAAGGATATCAACGAACTCGGTGAGAAATCCCAAAAAATAGGTAGTATTGTCGAGACAATCACGAACATTTCCAAACAGACGAACTTATTGGCGCTCAACGCCGCTATTGAAGCTGCTCGTGCAGGAGAGGCAGGTCGAAGTTTCTCTGTCGTTTCAGAGGAAGTCCGTAACTTGGCTGAAGAATCGAATGCTGCGTCCTCCAATATTGCCGAACTCATTGAAGAGATCCAGAACGAAATTCAAGAAAGTGTTCATGCGATGAATGATAATAAGGATAAGGTCTCTACTGGCTCTAAAGCTGTTGAAGAGGCAGTCGCTGCAATGGAAGCTATCCCTAAGTTGGTTGGGCAGGTAAATAGCTCTATCAATAGTGTCAGTTCCATCGCACAGGAGAATGCAGCAGGTTCTGAAGAGGTCAACGCATCGGTGGAAGAAGTTTCTTCTGCTATGCAACAGCTCTCGCAGTCCGCTCAGGAGCTCACTTCAGGCTCGCAACAGCTCAAGGAGATTACGCAGAAATTCAAGATTTAGTATTTTTCTCTTTTCTTTTGCTTACTTTTTCTTATCAAAAAAGAAAACTTTATAAATAATAGTTTCTCAAGTAGTAATTAGATTTTGGGATTTTGGAGGTTCGGAAAATTATGGCATTAGATTCAATAGCTACTACCCAGATTGCTGGAACAACAGATCCAACTGGAATTTTTGGAGCGATAGCCGTTATGGGAGCGTTTGCTTTCTTTATTGGTTGGCTTGTCATCTATATCTACACATCGATTGCTATGATGCATACAGCACAGCGACTCAAGACAGAACCTGCGTGGTTAGCGTGGATTCCGATTGTGAAATATGTGCTTGTTGCAAAAATGGCTAAGATGCATTGGTGGCCGATTCTCATGTTAGCGTTCGTGTGGATTCCATTCGTTGGTCAACTGCTTGCGCTCGCTTTCGTGGTGTTCCAGATCATTTGGCTCTGGAAGATTTGCGAAACAAGGAAATTCCCTGGTTGGATTTCAGTCCTTACTATCATTCCGATAGTTGGTCAGGTCTGGCTCTTAGTGCTTTGGGGACTCCTAGCATGGGGTAAATAAGCATAGATCACATCACGTTCCTTACTTGCTAAGGAAAAACACCTCACCAGGGGCAGAAACCCACCACAACACTGTTTTTGCCCCTTTTTATTTTTTTTTATTCTCTTTCTCTTCTCAGTCATCACATTTAAAAATAATAACTGATTATCATTGATAAGGGCGATTAGGGCTATGCAGATACGAACACTTCATCTCAAGAATATCCGCAGCTACACTGACCAGATTATCAAATTCAGTGATGGTACTACTCTTCTTTCTGGCGACATTGGCAGCGGCAAGACGACCATCCTTCTCGCTCTGGAATTCGCGCTCTTCGGCATCCTCCGTGGTAAGACCAGCCCTGCAGAACTCCTTCGCCATGGCTCGAAAGAAGGAACTGTATCGCTTTCATTCTCCATTGACAATCATGATATAACAGTCATTCGTGGTCTCAAACGCTCGGGTAAGAACATCATGCAGACACCTGGTAAGTTCATACTTGATGGCATTGAAGAAACATTGGTAGCTACAGAACTGAAAGCGAAGATACTGTCGCTTCTCGGCTATCCCGAATCGCTTCTCTCACGATCCACCAACCTCTTCCGCTACACAGTCTATACTCCTCAAGAGCAGGTCAAGGCCATCCTTCATGAATCTGTGGAGGAGAGAAAAGATATCATCAGAAAGATTTTCGCCATTGACAAGTATCGCCGTGTCGCTGACAATGCGTCTCATTATACGACTGACTTGAGAGAGCGTATAGCTCGTCTTCATGGCCAGACTGATGATGTCAAGACCCTCAAGCAGCAGTATGAATCACAGCAGAAAGAATACTCCCTGCTCGTCGGGCAGAAACCCGAACTCGAGAAGAAACGTGACGAGGAAAAAAAAGTTCGTGAAGCTCTCGAGAAAGAACTGGAAAAGCTGCGTAAGGATAAGGAAGCTCTCGAGAAGAAACGTCACGAGCTCAAGAACTTTGAAAATCAGATCACGCATGAGAGAAACACGCTTGACATGCACAAGCGCCAGGAAAAAACACTTTCGGAGACGATCAACAAGATTTCTATCAAGGAAGTATCTTTTGACAAGGAACGAAAAGAGAAGATAAGACACTCTCTTGACAGGATCTCTGAAAAGAAAACTGAGTTCGATAACCAGTACGGCCAGATACATGCCAAGGAATCGCAAGCGAAAGAACTCATGGAAAAGATTGATCGGCTCACTGTCTGTCCTATGTGCAAGCAGGACGTGACTAAGGATCACAAGCAAGACATCGATAAAGAACAACAAGCCATCATCGATAAGGTCAAGGCGAAAAAAAAGAAACTGGACGAGCTTTACAAGCAACTTCAGGATAAAGAGAACGCTCGTAAAGAGGAATTCGACAAGCTCCTTGAAGCCGAGAAGAACTATTCATTATACGTCCAGCAGAAAAAACGTCTTGATCATGATAAGAAACAATTGGCTGATGCGAGAAACAAGATTGATGAGCAGAATAAGAAAATCGCTGAACTTCAGAAACACTACGAGCAGAAAAAAACTGGATTCACACAGATGAAAACGATCGATGATTCGAAGAAAAAAGAGGACGTCGATAAGGCGCGTCGTCAGGAGCGTGAAGCTGAACTCAAGCTCCAGGACTTGAAAAGTAAGTTGGATGCTGCCAAGAGAATGCTTGATACCTTATCAAAAGCTATCAAGGAGAAAGAGGAAATCGCTAAGCGTATAGAGAAACTATCCTCGCTTCGTAACTGGATGCAGGAACTCTTTGTCCCTCTGGTCAAGACTGTCGAGAAACGGGTCATGCTCAAGGTCTATAACGAGTTCAACCAATACTTCATCGATTGGTTCTCCCAGCTCGTTGAAGATGATCTGCTTGATGTCCGTCTCGATGAGGAGTTCACGCCGCTTCTCGAGCAGAACGGTTATGATACTGGCATCGAGAATCTCTCCGGTGGTGAGCGCACGAGTGTCGCACTGTCTTACCGGCTCGCTCTCAACAAGGTTCTCAACGAATACTTCAGCTCGCTCAAGACCACTGGTCTTCTCATCCTTGACGAGCCTACTGACGGTTTCTCCACGCAGCAGCTTGACACGCTCCGCGAAGTCCTCTCCCAAGCCGGTGTGAAACAGCTCATTATCGTCAGTCACGAGCAGAAGATGGAATCGCTGGCTGATCATCTCATAAGGATCGAGAAGGATAATCACGAGAGTAAGGT
>JBNJHD010000015.1:0-2094 GCA_051819805.1 Nanobdellota archaeon | reverse complement strand
CACAATTCATCGAGAAATTGTTCTGGCTTTGGCAACTGCTCCCACACCTGCGGCAGGAATGTTGACGAATGGATGCCTTTACTGATAATCACACCTGGCTTCTGCTTCTTGAGACTATGCACTAACTCCTTAGCATCAGCATACTCAAGCTCGCGAGGAACGCTTAAGATAGAAACCTCGAACTCCAGCTCTTCAAACTCATCCTGTTCGACTGGTGGGAAACGAGGATCCTGCATCGCTGCAGCGACAGCATTCTTGATAATACCTTCATAGAGTGCATAGGCCGGTTCGATAGTGCCGATGCAACCACGTAGCATCCCATGCTTGTGCAGTGTCACGAAACAACCTTGCTTTGTAGCGTACTTCTCTTCAGCCCAGAGCGGCACGTCCATCATGTGCCCGTAGGTCAGATAGTATCGCAGAGATTCCTTCGCCAGATTAAGCAGTTCCTTCTTATCCTCTTGTGAATATCCCGTAGCTTCCATAGCCCACAACCCTCTCTCTATCTCCAGTCACATCTGCTGAGGTGCTCCTGTGCAGTTCTTTTATTTTCCAGTCGTTCTTTCGAGCAAGCTCGACAGCGATCTTCACTCCTTCAAGCCCACACGCTTCATCGTGGTCGAGCGCATCAAGGTTTTTCTGGAGTATATCTTTGCTCGTCTGATCATCAAGATTCTTGGCCGTCTCTTCATCATAGAAGTGGCTTAGGTCTGTTGAGATGACAAGCAACGTCTCGCTATCAAGCATCTCTTCAAGCATCTTTGCAGCCCGCGAGATGTGTGTCTCATTGGTCGAGAGCATCATCACTTCAACATCTTCACCAATCATCCGTTGCAGGAAAGGCAGTTGCACTTCAAGCGAATGCTCTTTATCATGAGGTCTTTCATCGATCTTAACCATATCGTTTTCCAGAGGTATGACCTTGACTTTGCCAAGAGGTGTCTGCCAGTCTTCTCCTGAACTCGCTATTCCCCTAAACGCATATTGGTGTGATGGTCCTATGAGTATGACTCTTTTGATACTTTCAGGAATAAGCTTGTATGCGTACGCGGCAGTCTGTCCTGAGAACACATACCCTGCATGCGGAACGATGATCGCTTTCAGATGCCCTTCATGATTGTTGTGCTCAACCGTTTCCAGAAAACCATTGATCATCTCGGTGAGTTCATTCTTATCATCTGGATAGAACATTCCAGCGAATTTAACTTGTCTCATCAGTCCCACACTCCTTCAACGTCATACCCGCACTCCGGACATGTCCCGTCAACCGCACCTTCAATCATCGGTATCCGTCCGAACACTTTTGCTCCGCATTCAGGACAATACGTCGCTGCATACTCCGGATCGTACACATTACCGAGATAGATGTGCTTCACACCTTTCTTTTTTCCGATACTATGCGCTTTTTTCAGATGCTCTGCAGTAGCTGGCGTGTGATCCTGCATACGATGGTACGGGTGGAACGCGCTCACATGCCACGGAATGTTCGGATCGAGCTCTGCGATAAACCTGGCGATCTCTCCTAGCTCTTGTTCACTATCATTCACTCCTGGGAGGATGAGTGTCGTCACCTCGACCCATACTCCTTCTCGCTGATAGAATTCGATCGTATCAAGCACTGCTTGCAGTTTTCCCTTGCAGAGCTTCCTGTAGAAATCTTCGGAGAATGATTTGAGATCGATGTTGACAGCATCGATTATCGGAGCAAGCGCTTCTCGTGATTCTTTCGAGTGATGTCCGTTTGTCACCAGCACGTTCTTGATGCCTTTCGTTCTTGCCTTCTTTGCCGTATCGATGACATATTCGACATTGATGATCGGCTCGTTATACGTGTAGGCGATGATGGGGATATCCCTACTCTCACATATTCCGACGACCTCCTCGCTTGTGATCGTATCTGACTGTTGGTCGATGACTCGTAGGGAGTCTGCTCCTGCCTTCGTGCATGTGGATAGTCCTGCATTCTGGCAGAAATCACAGTCGAAATTGCAACCGACAGTGCCCACAGAGAGTGCTTGTTTTCCCGGCTTGAAATGATAGAATGGTTTCTTCTCGATGGGATCGATATTGAGCGCTGCTATGTTGCCGTACACA
>JBNJHD010000014.1:0-22158 GCA_051819805.1 Nanobdellota archaeon | reverse complement strand
GATAATGTTTTCAATCCCCAAAAATATCTTGCAAATAGAATGTGCTGTCGCTCTAATTCCTCTTTACCTGTAATACGTAAAGTATATATTTTCTTACGACCATGACGCCGATAAGCCACTAACTTCTGCTTCCGTAGTTCTTTCAGTGCAGGATATATTGTTCCAGGAGTGAGTTGAGATCCTTTTCGTCGACCTATTTTTTTAGCAAGATCTTCACCACACAAAGGGCGTTGATTGAGCTCATGAAGTACAAGAAATGATAAAAATCCCTTGAACTCAAGAATGTTTTTTTGTAGTTCTCCAGCCATATGAGCATAGCAACATATGCTTTATTTTTATATTTATTGGTTATACAATAAACGAAAATCATTCCCTTAAGAGCACATATGTATAGGCGTTCAGTAATTCATAATTTTAATTTTTGCTTACATTTTTTAAAATCATTAAATTCAATTAGTTTTAATTTTTGCTTAAAATTTATAATTCATAAATAATTCAATAGATTTAGTTTTTGCCAAATATTTTTATTTATTGTATGAACAATATATTGGATAACCAATTAAATAAAAATTACTATCAAAAATTAAAAAATATATATTTAATGCTGTGAGTGAAATAAGCACGATTAAGCACACATCCGCAACTGATTTAAATAAGACAAACGCCCTATACAACTACAATGGAACCCGCAACAGCAATCCTATTCACATCAATGACGTGTCCTCATTGCCCTCAAGCGAAAAAGGTTTTTGAGCAAGTGAGCGAAGATCGAGACGATACAGAATTCCATAATATGATGATGCACGAACCGCAAGCGCAACAACTCGCGAAACAATTCGGCGTCCAATCAGTACCGACATTCATAATCTACGGTCCTAGTCACGAAAACCCTATGGGACTTGTAGGCACTCAATCTGATGAAACACTCAATAAATACATCAATATCGCTATCGGAAAACAAGACCTTCAAGAAAAACAGGAAGAGGCACGTGAGAAAAAACCATTTCTTAAACGATTATTCAGTTGATGTGAAGATAGAATGAGTGTAGGAACAGCGCTAATAGCAGGACTCATGGCAGCATTCACACCATGCGTTATAGTTCTTATTCCAGCTCTCATGTATCGTTTTTCACAATCCGAATCAAGGAAAACAGTACAGATAATACTATTTAGCATCGCATTCTTATCAACATTTCTGTTTACAGGACTTATTCTTGAACAACTCATTTCATCAACAATAAAATATGGGTTCCAGCTAGGCGTAGGAATATTATTTATCGTATTAGGAGTTCTTGCACTACGTAACAAGTTCAACCCTCTTCAATTCCCCCTCATTAAAAATCCTTTATTGTTCGGAATAATATTTGCACTCATCGTCTCGATAAACCCTTGCACTATAGCATACATTGGAGTCTTAGCAGCGCAATCATCACAAATGATCACAACTATGCTTGTCTTTGCTATCGGCCTTCTTATTCCATCCATCGTCTTCTCAATCTTTGGCATGTCTCTTCTCACAAGAACGAAGAAAGCCACTAAAGTCATGCATTATGTAAATATGGTCATGAATGCCCTTCTCATAGGAATTGGAACTTATCTACTCATCACGATCAAGTCATTCGGTATATGGGATACCATCGTGGCAGGAGCACTGCTTATCATTACATTCATTATCTTATTACGCTCGTTTTTCGTGCTTGCTGACAAGAAACGATTGACTTCCCCTGCCACTATCCTGTTGATACTTGCACTCATAGGCATCATCATTGCAGTCATGGTGCAATGCACAGGGCACATTAAAGCAGCTGAAGGTCCGATGTATGAAGGAAACCCATATGTCTCTGATGAGCAAATCGATTCTCACACAGGCTCCTGCAACCTCAATTCAGAAGAATGTGAAACATGTACTCGTTGCACGACTATTTTTACTGTTGCTGCAGTAGTCGGATTCCTTGCCATCCTCATCCACAGGATAAGTACTCGAAAAAGCATCACTAAGAAGTAGTTTTAAATACTATTTTATCTTTCTCTTTTTTCTCATGAGACGTTCAGGAATCGTGAAATTCGTTGCCACTGCAGCAGTTACTCTAGCCAGTTATCTTCCTATCAGTGCTGAAATGAACCTCAATCAAGACAGAAGTCGCGAAGAATTTTCATCTATCGGTTTTCTCCAGGACACTATTGAAACGAACATTAATCTTGATGTTGAAGCTCTTGAAAAGAAAGTTCGAGAGTGTTCATTTTGCAATAATAATGCTTTCAAACTTAAATATGCACGTCTTGTCCAAGAAGAAGAACTTTACAAGGCAAAAGAGATAGTTGAAACACGTTATTTTGATGCACAAGAGATGTCAAACGAGAAAGTATTCATGAAAGACTATTATGAGGATATTCATAAACGACTCAAACTCATGAACAACTATTATCAAGATATGTTATCTGATGAAAAAACATTCAAAAATGAATTCAATAGGTCAATTGGAGAGAACGGATTCATCAAAGCAATATTTCACGAACCAGATTCAAAAGATCTCCAAGAAGGCATGTCATTAGTCCTGAAAAGCATCCATTATACTGAATTAGAGAACACAGGCATTGAAGCGAATTATTTGGAACACTACAAGAATAAGTTGAAAGCATGGATTATTGATGATACATCAACACTCGACATCAAGAAAATGACCCGTAATTCCCGTCAATTCTCGAAATCTATCGAGAAGATCATTGAACAAGATTCTATACCGTTCTATGAAAAGGCAGTACAAGCGACACGAACATGCATTACATACGATAGTTTATTGAATACAAATGTATCAGGAATGCAATTCAAAAGGACTATGAATATGCTCTCAAGCCGTATTGTCCAAAAGCAGCAATTGAAGAACGAATATGATGAAATGAACACTAATTTGCAATCAGAACAGGATAACAGTATTTCACTGCGAACACTTCGAAGCGACACTCTTAACCCTACAGGAATCTACCAATACGGCAACAAGATTCTTGTTATCATTGATCAGAAAGCGAAAAAGTCAAACTATTACGGTGAAATCAGTAGTCGTGCAAGTCCTTTACGACCATCACTAGGAGCATTCATTGCTAGCGCAGGAGCGAAACTATCACAATATGTGCAGGAGATTGAAGGAGATAGATTCAAACCAGGCAAGTATCACGATATGGAGATCCCTCAGGACCCACGTCTCTTTGAAGGTTGTATTATCCCATATTTTGTTGATAGAAAACAAAAACCATTTCTCAAGGTGAACAACGACACATACCAAGCAAGAATCGTATTTTCGAGTATCAAGAACCAGAGATATACTGAGAAATTCAGGGAAGAATATTTACCTCTTGTTACAGTCAAGGATTTCGAAGGAAAAGTGTATGAAAGAATACATGGTCCAAAACAAATAACTCGCTATTACGAATTAGCGAATGAGCATCGTGTTGAATATCTTAATGATGACACGCTTAAAGTATATATTGCCACACCTGAAATCATTATCAGAACTGCTCCCGAAGATACAGTATACCGAAAAGAATCACCAAAAACAGTATATATAGATGTATTGACTGATGAAAAGAAAGCTCAGAAATATATACGATCAGAAGATTTCATTAATCATCCTGAAATCTTCAATAATGCGGATAAACATTATCGAGAAATACGAACAAACGTCCTCGAATATGTTAAACATCAGCAGTGAATCCAACTGAATTTTATTTTTTCACCGAGACATATACCCTAAAACCACCTTGTTTAGCTATATCTTTCATATTGCCGAAAACAGATTCCATCTTTTTAGAAAGAACTTTACCTCCTTTAGAATGCCTCGCTACAAGGTGCAACCGCCCATTCTTCTTAAGGTGACGATAAGATTCTTCAATAAATGAGAAGCAGATTTTCCTTCCAGCAACATAAGGAGGGTTTGTCAGTATTACATCAAAATAATCTTTTTCTATATGTTCAAACAAGTGTGATTTTACTGCTTTGACTTGTACCCCATAACGTTTAGCATTGTGTACAGTGTATTTTATTGCTCTTCGGTTCGTATCACTTGCAATCATAGAAATATGAGGATAGATGTCTTTGAGAACAACAGCTACAGGTCCCCAACCACAACCAAGATCAAGAACATCTTCATCATCGGAAAGATCAGCACTTTCTATAAGTACACGAGTAGCATTATCAAGTTTCTTTTTGGAGAAAAGACCACTTGCTGCAATCATCGAATAACTCTTTTTACGGATGGAAAATCGAAGTTCTTCTTCCTTCAGTTCAGAATCCTGTTGTTCTTCATAATAATGTGCCATTCTCCTTAGGTATTCTCAAGTAAAGAGGATTATCTCATGATACGAAGCAAATGAAATACTAGTTTATCAGCTGATTTGATTACGTCGTCACCTGAAGATCCCCCGACAAGGACACAGTGAGTAGTATTACCTTGGAAGTCAACCATAGGTTCAGACTGGTTTGTTGATACATGAATAACTGGAACAAGTTCAGAAGCATCATCGCAAGTTTTGTAGCTGATATCTGCAGTCACATTAGTGGTATTTGCCGGAGCAGTTCCATAGATGGCACTTTTAACAGGAAAGCCATAATATCGTTGTCCTAGTATTCTCGCTATATTGACTGCTGCAATCACAGGTTTTGATCCATCGTCATCAACTGCGATAATAAAACCCGCATGAGGAACTGTCATCATATATGTAGTGACTTCAGCATTGTAGCTTATATTTTCAAGATCATATGGATGGTGATAGGAAGGAACATTAAAGAGTTGCCCTTCTTTTTCTACTTGTGTTTGCCATTTTTCACCCACAGATTCAAATGCATAATGATTGTATGTACTATAATCAGTATCATTTCCAAAATCGATGAATGTGATTGTTGAGAAGATAACTGCAGCAATGATAATGATGATGATAAACCACGATTTGCTAATAGCGGTTGATGTTTTCTTTTCTTTGTGAGCTCGATGTTTTTTCGCCATTTTTGTTTCACCCAATCATACTTCAACACCATAAATAGCATAGAGTACTTTGTCTCTGACATAATGTGTCTGTTCAGGTCGGAACATGATTTCTATACAAGTGTTATTCCTAATGAAAGTTGTCTTGTTTCCTGTTTCAAGAATCACGACTGGTTGTTCACGAGTGGAATTTTCACATGTGATGACAGGTAATTGTGAAGAATCAGTAGTATGTGCAATAGCCCCTATTACAGGTATATCAATATTATTCGAAATATCATAGCGGAGCAGATCATTCAATTGTGCATCCATTTCATTATCTCTATATCCTGAAAGTATGATTGAATTCGCATTATCAAGTAATTCAGTCATATTTCCTGACATCGTGAATTGAGAGAATACTTGAGGATAAGTGTATAGAGGAACTTTTTTAGATTCATCTACTTCTAAGAACAATACTTGAGTCTGATAATTCCTATCATAGAAGTCAGCGTATTGTCCTATTGTGACATCATATCCTCCAATCTCACTGATTTCATTGTTATTTCCTGTCATATTGAAGGTCGCTACCCCTGCCAGACCACCTACCATGAGAAATACCAATATGAGACTCATAGTTCGTTGCTTTCGTTGTTCCCGTTTTCGTTCCTTCTCAGCTCGAGAGAGTTTTCTCGCTTTCTGCGTCATAAGTCAAGAGCAACTCATCGTGGCTTAAAAAAGTTACTGTGTTCACACATATATGATTAACCACTCATTAATGATAAAAATAAAAACATTTATAAATGAACTCTGTATTGCTAACAACAGGTGGTCATATATGTTCCGTTATAAAATGAGTGATTCCGAACCGTTCGAAAAAACAAAAGAAGATAAAATTCAATACTGGCGCTTCGAAAAAACAACAGGTGATCTATATAGGATCACATATGAACAAGCCCATCACTATCAACCGACATGCTCTGTCATCGAACTTCAAGATAAAGTACGTAGATTAACAAGTCAACTCAAAGAAGGATATACTACAATGGTCAACGAAAAAGATTCAACTGCGAAAATAGCAACCAGTAGTATCAACGATGAAAACGCATATTATCGAAACAATTAAGCTGAAAGCTCAGTATATTAACTTAGTGACAATCACACGATCAATACGATGATGTTTTATTTTTTTTATCTCGAATTTGAGAGAACTTATCTTGACAATCTCCCCTTCAAATGGAAGACGTTTTAAACTATTCATAATAAATCCCGAGATAGTCGAACTACCACTATCAACAAGAGGAGTATCAAGATAATAAGAAGCTTCTTTCAATTCACAACGCCCTTTGAAAATAAACTCAGTATCAGAAACTTTTCGAGCATTTTTAGTCACCTGCTCACCAGTATCAGTCTCATCATAGATTTCGCCCACAATTTCTTCAAGAAGATCCTCGATAGTGACAATGCCAGTCATAGTACCATGCTCATTGACAACAATAGCGATATGGACTTGCTTTTGCTTGAAATCCATAAGAAGAGAATCTATAGGTTTTGTTTCAGGAATGAAAAATGCAGGTCTGATGATATCACCCAAGATTTGATGATCAGAAACAATGAGCAGATCCTTAGCATAAAGAATACCAATAATATTATCCATATCCTTTTCAAAGACAGGGATTCTCGAATATCCTTTTTCCTTGATAGTATCGATAACTTCACTGACTCGTTTAGAATGTTCAAAAGCGAGCACATCAGGACGTGGAGTCATGATATCTTCGACACTCGTATCATCTAACTTGAAAATATTCTGGATCATCTTCTCCTCACGCATCTTGATACTACCTTGCTCTTTTGAAAGAGCAACAATATCACGGACTTCTTCTTCAGTTAGTGAAGGAGCAAAAGAAGTACTTGCAGGAATAATGAGAGTCGTGAATTTATCGAAAATATAGACGAATGGATAAAGCAAGTATTTGAGCATATTAAGTGGTCTTGCCATTGCAAAGGCTATTTTTCGCGCGTTCTTGGTCGCGAATGCTTTCGGACTGATCTCACCGACAACGAGAATGAGCAGAGTCATAGCACCAGTAGCATACGCCACTCCAACATTACCGAACAAATCAAGTGCGAGTTTTGTCGCTACTGACGCTGAAGCGATATTAACAATATTATTACCTATGAGAATAGTTATGAGAAGTTTATGGGAATCCCTTTTAAGCTTGTCCAGTAGTCGTGCACTAGAATTACCACGTTTCATATAATACCTGAGTTTGATATCTGAAATGGAGAATATTGCAATCTCAGTACTTGAGAATACGCCTGAAAGGACAATAAGAGCAATGAGTATAAGGACAGTTCCTATCATTTCACAGTACAACCTACAACTGAATCGTTGAGTGAGCAGTTGTAGTCAAGAAGCGATTTATAAATCTTTCTTGTAGACAACAGTCCTGTACGGAAACGGAATCTCAATACCTTCCTTGTCGAATCGTTCCTTGATACTCTTGTTGAGATCACATCCCATGAAAAAAGCATCAGTAGGAGTTTTTGCCCAGGCCCAAGCCCGGAGGTTGACTGAAGAATCGCCGAAACCCAATACTTTGACAAGAGTCTTAGGAATACCATCAGCAATATCCTGCTTTGTCCGCGGATCGATACTAAGAGAATGCGATTCTACCTCGTCAGCCATGATCTTCATCGCCTTATCGATATCAGAATCATAGCTTATTCCGATCTGTAGATGCCTGCAAGTTTTCTGTTCCCCTATATTGAAGTTCTCGATGACCTCATTACTGATAATGGAGTTCGGTGCGATGAATCTCTTGTTCTCGAAGTTACGGATGACTGTATGCCTGAGATTGATATCTTCAACCACACCAGCCTTATCACCGAACTTGATGATATCTCCCACTCGAAATGGTTTATAGACTGCAATGAAGATGCCGCTGATAATATTACTGAATGTTTGCTGTGCAGCAAAACCGATGACAACTGCCAACACACCAGCACCTGCAAATAACGAGACAGCAACAGTGCGCAGCGATGGTATGAACGAGATCGCTACAGCAATACCTGCTATATAGATAAGAACAGAAATCAACCTTTTGAGCACCATGAACTGAGTGTCATCGATCTTGACCTTCCGGTTAGTCTTACGCAGTCGTCGGTTGATGAGTCCGATAACAATCTTGTGAGCGAGAAATGTTGCTAGAAGCGCAAGAACTATATAGGTGACTCTCAATAGCGTACCTTCAATCACATAGCCAAAAACCGTTACCATCAATTCTACATATCGAAGTTATTATTTATAAATCTGTTGACTAGTAGGTGTTATTCGGAAGGGTTTTGACTAGGAGTTATGATAATTGGCTCTGCAATAATGAAATTCAACCGCACATACGCACTAGTATTGCGATTCAACGATCGTGTTAACAAAGAGCATCAGATTAATTTCTAGCAAATTTTATAAATGGAACTTGATTCTCTGGAACCCTTGACTGAGAGCGCATCCATGCTGCTACGGCGGCGCGCTTTCGGAAAAAGGTGATTCAAATGGCAGAAACTAAAGTCAATATTGGCGATAAGAAGACCAAAAAGACCTATAACAAGACTCTTTCTGAAGAGCAGATGAACCAGTTCATCGGCAAGAAGATCGGCGATACTATCAAAGGCGATATTCTCGAACTACAAGGTTACGAATTTGAGATCATGGGCGGAAGTGACAGTACTGGTATCCCTATGCGACGTGATGTCATGGGTCCTACTCGTAAGCGCATCCTCATCACTGGCGGTGTCGGCATGAAAAAAGGCGACCGTAAAGGTATGAGAAAACGAAAACTCGTTGCGGGTAACACTATCCACGAGAAGACTGCTCAAATCAACCTGAAAGTGACTAAGCAGGGCAAGGACCCTATTGAAGCACCTAAGGAAGAAGAGTCTTCTGAAGATAAGAAGGAGTAGACACATTCTTATCCTATTTTGTTTTATTTTATTCCTGATTCTAATCATTTCATTGCGGAAACATTTATAAATAGTTATACTGCTTATTCTTACCAGGGCAACAATGAGACTTACTGAAAAGTTCGATAAGAAGACCGACATGGTCACTCATTTCGGAAAAGACCTCGGGTGGAAGCCGGAGAAGCTTGAGTTCGTCAATGCTATCAAGGCTGGCGGATATCAGACTGCTGATAATAGCGACGAGGATCCATATCCTGAACCAGTCAAGCGTCTTCATATGACTATCGAAAAGCAAAGCGCTAGTCTTGAGGAGATGTATTATTGGTGTCTTGATTTCTTACGATCAGATCTCGGTTATCCTATGATCGAGAAAATCTATGATGTCTTCAGCGCTTCTGAATCGAGTGCGCAGTTCGGTAATACCGGTCAGAAGCAAACCATCCAGCAGGATAAGGCGAGCCAATACTTGCAATACATCGGTCAGTTCGTCAAACAACTTTTCCAGTTGGTGCGTGAACTTCGTGTCATCGATGAGAAGCTCCAGCCATATAAGGATTGGAAAGAGAGCAAGAGTGCTGACATCACGCTCAAGCAAGTATTCTCACAGTTTGCCGAAGGCACTCCTCAAAATCCTAGTCCTGATACTGTCTACCAATTAGCGCAACGTATAGGTTATACTGTCTTGCCTGATCTGTTCTTCAACACTCACATCTACAATATCAAAGAAGTCGATAGGGAAGTTGATAGTGGTCAGACCAAAGAGTTCAATAAGCAAGTCCGCACTGTACTCAAGCGTAAATTGTACCAATTCCTCAATTGGAAAGAGAAAACTGAACGAGAGCTTTATCATCGTCGTAAGTTCTTGCTACAATACTTACGTCAACACTGGAAGATAATTCAACTTTATATGTCCTGGGTCAAGCCATACATCAGAACTGCTCGTCGCTTGGCAAGTAATCCTAACCATCTCGAGAGTCCTGAAATCATCAACGCTTTCGATACAACCAGACTCGAGATTGAAGTCCTAGCTAAAAAACCTCATAGCATGAGCAAGAATGATGGTCATTATAGGTGTGTACTCCTGAATTTCAAATACACTACTCAGCCTAAACTCACCTACGATCAACGTTTCCAGAGTCAAGCTGTCGCTCATACTGGAAAATGCACTTTAACATTCCGTTCATACGGCTGGCATGATGCTGATATTGATGCATATCGTAAAATGCGTGACCGTCAGGATATTGACATGCTCAAAGCTCTTGACGAACATATTTCTGGTGCGTTCGATTATCTCGGTGAAGAGTTTGAAGAGTATCTTGCTGAAGCCCATGAAGAGTTCACGACTGAGAAGAAGTCTGAAAACGAGAAGAAAAAAGAGAAAGAAGCAGAAGATGCCAGAGAGCTTTTCAAGCAGAAGAATAAATATCGGAAGTGGGGTCCTTTGGAACCATTCTTAAGTATGGGTGAAGGTCTTGAAGAGCTTGCTAAATCATTTTTTTCAGCGTCAAAAGCTGATAAGAAGAAGATGGAAAAAGAAGAGCCGAAGACAGGCGATGATAAGAAAAAAGGTAAGGCAGGCGGTAAAGCCGCTAAAGATATGGGAATTCTTTATACAGTCTATAAGAAATCGCATCAGCTTCTATCATGGTAATTGTTGCTGAGAGCAAAAAGACCACTCTTTCTTTAAATTCCATCATTGAGTAATTTGATTCGTAAAAGATATAAATGCTGAAAACAATGACTTATACTGATGAGTCATCTGAAGATTGATGAGAAAGTCGGTGAGAAGGAATTCGATCATGTTTCGGAGTTTGTCTTCAAAGAGATCTTCAAACGTGATAAGCACCTGTTCAGAAAATATTTCGATCATTATTATACGTTCGCAGGCAGCAAGGTAAAGAAACATAAAGGTGCTATCGCTTCATTGTTTGAAGAGGCAGATCATTATCTGTCAAAAATCATTTCTCTAGAACGAGAACTTGAGCACTCTATCGAACCCTCTGTTGAGCTTATCGGACAAATAAGTGGTCCTTATGAAGCTGAGATTCTTGCTAAAGGATTAGGATTGTATTTCGGGACAATCGAGCTTGCCATCCCTACTATTGATTTCTTGGATAAAAAGGACTATACAGAAGTTCTTGAAGAGCATGGGAAGGTAGTGAGCACGCTCAAACACATCAAGAAGACCAACGAGCATATCATCAAGCATCGTCTCAAGCAGGTCGCTCACTCTGTTGATAATGAGAACGTGAAAGAATTGCTTGAAACGATGAGCCATCAGTTCTGAAAAAACACTATAATGGAATTCTCATCATAGTTGGAGATTGTTTTTAGGAAAGTAGTACTATTGCTCAAAATACCTTAGAAAAATATTTTTATCTTCAAGCAGCAGATGCGTTAGAACTTTTTGTGATGATGATTGATAAACGTTTAGCAGAGAAACAATAAGAACTACTCCTACCTCAAATGTATCTCGAGGATGTCATTGTCCTTGAGCCGATGCCTATCCTGCACTTTCTGACCGTCGAACTTCGCGCTCGGACCCCATATCCTTGCGAACCGGAATTTTTTCACGAAATCCTTATGGAGCTTGTTGCACACATCCCGTATCCGCGAGTTCCTGAACATGATGAGTGGCTCTTCAAGATCCGGCTTCTCAGTGGGTTCCTTGAGATAGATCCGTATAAGGTCGAGCTTCTGGAAGATCATCTCCTTGAGCTCGTCAATCCCTTCTCCTTTTTCAGCGCTGATAGTGATATCTGCCTTGTACTTCTTCTTGATCCTCTCGAGCTCTTCAGGCAGAACAAGATCCGCCTTGTTGATCACTGTGATCGCGGGCATATATTTCTTGTTCGCTTCCACGCAGTCGATGAATTGGTCAGCAGTGATATCATCACGTAGCACTACTTCCGCGTTGTTGATACGGAATTCCTTGAGGATGCGCGTGATCGTCTCTTCATTGAGATATGACAGCTTTACTGTAGCACCTACTCGAATACCATCTTTTGCCGTCTTGTTGATCTTCACATCGGGTTTTTTCTGGTTGAGCCTGATGTGCGTATCATAAATTTCCTTGACGATCGTGTCATGCTCGTGAGGTTTTGTAGCATCAAGGAGTATAAGGCAGAGATCTGCCCCTCTCATGCTTGATAAGACTTCCTTTCCACGACCACGACCACTAGCCGCTCCCTTGACAATACCTGGAACATCAAGTATCTGAATATTTGCATGTCTGTACTTCATTACTCCAGGCACACAAGTGAGTGTTGTGAACGCATACGCCCCGACTTCCGATTCAGCGTCAGTGAGTTTGTTGAGAAGCGTTGATTTTCCTGCTGACGGGAATCCTACAAGGATCACAGACCCATCACCAGTCTTTCGGACTTCCCAGCCATCTCCGCCACCACCTTGCTTGCTTCTCGCTTCTTCTTTATCCTTGAGCTTTGCGATCTGTGCCTTGTATAGTCCTATGGCTGACTGTGTCTTCTTGTTATATGGAGTAGTCGCTATCCGTTCCTCCAGTTCCTTTATTTTTGCGATATTGTCAGCCATCGTACCAGTCGTTGATGTGGTGGCGCCTTCTTTATAAATATAATTGAGAAAGAGATGATGTCATTAGTATTTCAAAGCCGTCCGACCGCTTTCAACAACTTTTCATGTCTTGAAGCGACTTTTCGAACCAATTCAGGATCGTATCTGGTGATACGGATAAAACCGGCAGAAGATTCTGATAGGATGAATCTATCACTTTCATCAGCCTGATAGTCCTTATTTGAATCGTTTGAATTGTCGTATGATACCATTTTTGATTCAGTTCCTGATTTCTTCATAATAAAAATCTTCCCGTATCCCGATCAGGACTTTTGAATTTGAAGGCTTTCTTCTCAAAGTACATCATCAGAGCTTCTTTATTCAGTTTGACGATAAAATTGATATCAAGATAAATAATAGAGTATTTTTTGGTGATTTGACTATGAAGTGATTTCATAAGAATTTTTTCAAAAGTTATTCTCAAAGTTTTCCGGAAGATTTCCGAAAAATTTCAAGACATCATCCTCTATAAACTGTAATAAATGTGTTCTGAGAGGTTCAAATCAACGAAACATTATTAAAATCAGTTAAACAAGAGTTTAGAAAATACTGATTTGAATATAGCGTTACGAGGAAAGTATTTAAATGAGCTGCTTTTTTACTTCGGCAATGGTAAAGACTTTGACTGATAAGGAATTCCCTGACTTGATCGATAAGGGATATATACAGTCAGAAGAGGATTTGGAAAAGTATATCCAACCAGCTAGTATCGATATACCGCTCGGTGCTGAAGCATACCATCTACAGCAGAAATTCATCCCGTTCTCAAATGACATCCAGACTGTTGCTGAGAAACTCTGTATTGAGAAAGTGGATCTTAAAAGTGGTGCTAACCTCTATAAGGGTCAGAGTTATCTTGTCAAATGCTTGACTTTCGATCTCCCAGATCATCTTTCTTGTATCATCAGCCCAAAGAGTTCTATAGGCCGAATCGATCTAAGAGTCAGATCGATTGTCGATAATCATTACTTATACGACACTGTCGCACCTGGCAAAAATGGAGAGTTATGGCTTGAGATCACACCACAATCGTTTAATGTCAAGGTCAAGGAAGGTATTCCTCTCGCTCAGCTTCGTGTTGTTGATGAGCGTGAGCCATCCAAATTCGATATTACGAAACAACCATTTCTCGTTGATAAGAAGGGTAAACAGAAAATAGGAACGACCTATCGTGGCCGCTTGGTCTTGAGTCTTGATGTCGAGCCGGGTAAGGTTATCGGTTATGAAGCCAAATCAACTGATGAGATTATTGATCTGAGCAAGAAAGGACAACTCAATCCGAAGAAATTCTTTAGAAAACTGGTTGCCGATCCTCGTCCTGAATCGAAACTGACCGGTAAGTTCGTCCTCGAGAAGGATCGCTTCTACATCTTATCTACTAAAGAATTGGTTGCCGTTCCTGAAGAGTATTCTCTTGAGATGGTTTCTATCGATCCGAAGCTGGGAGACTTGACCGTCCATTACGCTGGTTTCTTCGATCCTGGTTTTGGCATGCCTAAAGGTGCTAATGGTGTTCTTGAAGTCAGGCCTCACGAGGTCACGACTGTCTATCACGGCCAGCCGATTTGTTTGATGGAGTGTTTTGAGAACACAAGTGTTCCTAAGAACAAGTATGGGTCAAGTGGAAATAATTACCAGTACCAGAGAGGACCTCGTCTTTCAAAGTATTTCCATACATTTGACTAGTAGTTATATCGTTCTTTGTAATTCACTTCCAAAAAATTTATAATAAATGAGTTTTAGTCATCACTCTATAATGGAAAAACATATTGTTGAATTGGAAAAGAAAATCATGCATATCAATTATGAAATGAATTCTGGTGAAAAAGGTTCTTTACAAAGTCCAATCTACATTCTTCAGGAATACCAGATGTTTGTCGCAAAGACTGTTGAGCAAGGTATTGATGTGAGCATGACAGGATTAGTTGAACCTGACAGGATACATTTTTTGAAAATTGCTAATTCTCCGGAGTATCACGCCACCTATTGGAAGACCACTAGAGCGAATAAAGAATATGAAGGTACTTTCGGCTTTATTCCACTCACCATTAATCCTATGGAAATCTATAAACAGATTGCTGCATCATATGAATCTCTTGATTCGGGCAAGAATGAAGTCAATATTCTCACGACAAATATTACTGATGCATTAAGAAATGATAGGTTACCTCTACCTAATCATGGAGAAGGGAAGATTTTTATGAAATAGGATAGGAGTTGATAGTGATATGGAAATCAATAAGAACAATTTCGTGAAAAGAAGATTAGAAATAAATTATTTTCCTAAGACTGGAAGTCAAGGAACGTATGAGTTACCGATATATATTATCAACAATAACTTCATTATCGGTAAGGGTTCTGAACAAAAAGAGGATTTCGGTTTGACAGGAATCATAACTGATAAAAATCTCGGTTTTGTCAAAGTCCCTCAATCAACAAAAAAACAGTCTGTTTTTTGGATTGCTGACGATTTTGGTAAAGGAGAATACGAAGGTAGTTACGATATATATACTCCGTCTCTTCATCCTGTTGATTTCTATAATGTGATTACAGGGTCATATGATCATTTCCAAGAAGGTATCTTTGAAATTGACCCTACAGTGATAAGCCTTGCTAATAGAATGAGAACTTATCTCCAAATGAACCCTGATGAAGGAAGAGGAATTATCAGGATAAAATAATCTTCCGTATTACCACAGATACAGTATTACTGGCAGTATGAGACATCCGAGCAGCATGTTCTTCTGCGCGCCGTACTGTGCTGCGAGAACTCCAAGTGCAGTCGCAGTGATGAGAATGAGAAGTCCCTGCAAGCCACTCAGGAGTATGACGATGAGAAGCAAGAAGATGATGACTCCTGAGACGAGCTTGTGATAATCGACTTTCTGGAGTACGTATGACATTTTCTTTGATAATGTAAGACCGAGTAGCACTGCCACGCCTCCTGTCACGAGGAGTACTGGTACGAAGATGTGAAGATGGTAGGTTGTTATCGTTTCTAGCAGGTTTGACATGCCAAGCACCGCTCCGTTTCTCGCTTTGCCAAGCAGTGTGATGGTAACCAGTGAGAATGCGAAGTTCACCGTGTTGATACCGCCGACGAGAAGCAGGTAGTCGCGTGGCGTTTTCTGTTTCATCGTAGCGCTGGCGACGATCGCCGCCTGGCTTGATCCGAAGCCCGGAAGGAATGATGCGAGCATGCCAACGAGTGTCGCTCGTGATACTGTGTTCTCTATGTTCTTGAACGTGAGAGGAATGAGTGTAGACTTGTCCTGTTCGGGCAGGTGCGAGGATGCGTTCAGGCTCAATAGTAGCGTGCTCGTTCCGAACAGGCCTGAGAGAAGCGGCAGGAGAATGTGTTGTTGATGGACTAGCTGGAAGCAGAGCAGTCCGAGAAGTCCTGCTGTGAGAAAAAAGACTACGTTGAGTAGGAATTTCTTTGACATGATCAGAAGGAAGATGATAATTGCGAGAAGCAGCTTGCCGACATAGGGTTCGAGAAACGCTTGTGCAGGTTCGAGGACTTGCAATCCCACGGGAAAGAAGATGATCGTGAGAATGAGCGCTGCAAAAGAGCCCACTAGCGTGTAGGTCACAGCGTGATGACCCTTTCCTTCAAGGAGCATCTGGTGTCCGGGCAGGACGCTGATGACTTGGTCTGCATCCGGTGCTCCGAGGTAGATGCTAGGGATGCTGTCAAGAAAGGAGTGCGTGAGCGCTAGTGCTAGTATGAAGACAGCGAGCAGCAAAGGGTTCACACCGACAAGAACGCTTGCGGAGCTGACAACGATGGCTGTGATAAGGTTGACGTGGAGTCCAGGGATGAGTCCGGTGAGTATTCCACACGAGATACCCATAAGCACTGCGATGATGAGTTCGAGTAACATACAAGAATACAATCCGGCAAGACATCATTAAAAGCTGAATGGAACATTCACCGGAAAGTTTCCGGAAAAAAATAAAACTTAAAAATCATGAAGAATGCATTATACATATAATGAATATCATTCAAGAGACAAAGCAACAACTTCCGGAAATAATGCCTTTTATTCCATTGATATTCCCTAAAATAGGAGCAATAACATATATTATTATCAGTTTGTTTAGATCAAAATTATAAAAACATATTTATATCATTTTTTTCTAATCACATGTCAATGATCCATTACATTTTTTTCGCTCTGGCTGCAGTCTTTATCGGTACGATAGGTCTCTTCGTCAACCTCGGCGGTGGCAGTGTCAACCCTTTCGTTCTCGGTTTCTACAGGGTATTTTTTGGTTTTCTCATCATCGCTGCAGTCACCCCTCTCATCGATAAGGATACTATCAAGACGAAGAATAAGAATCTCAAGCAGAACGCTCTCATCGGATTCCTGTTCGCGTTCAATTTCACCGGCACGAACATTGCCTATCTCTTATCGTCCATGCAGAGTGTCGCGTTCATCCTCGCCATGACTCCTGCCTTCGTTCTCATCTTTGCTTATTTCCTCCTCGGTGAGAAGATCACCAAGACGAAAGTCATCACCTTGATCCTGGCGCTCATCGGCTTATTCGTTCTCAACCCTCTTCGTCCGGAAGGTCTGTGGGGTAACGTCATCGCCTTGGTTGTGGTTGCTACTGGCGGTCTCATGTTCACGCTCATGAGAAAAATCAACATGAAAGAATCAATAGGTAATGTGTTCTGGTTTTTTCTCTTCGCATCCATATTCCTGCTTCCCATGCCATTCATTTTTGGTTTTGGAGAGCTCAACTGGAGCATCGTCTCTCTTGGTGTAGTCTCCACAGGAGCTGCGTATCTCTTCTACAATCTCGGGTACCAGGGTGTTGAGGCTGAGATCGGTAATCTCATCACGAACATCATCACACCATTGACAGCAACTATCTTCGCTATCTTTCTTCTTGGTGAAGCAGTTGATATCCGTATCATCACCGGCGGTGCCATTCTAGTATTTGCAGCCGTTTATCTCAAGACGCATCTCAATGGTAAGAAGAAGCATGTGCATCTGCGTCAGGGATGAGTCACAGAAGTTCTTCTAGATAGCTCAACAAATGTTCTCATTTCTAAAAAAATCGTTTCATTAAGTAGAACAGCCAAATAGTTTTCGAAAAAAGTCTGCCGCAATACTTTTAAACTCTGTTTCCCATAATATCCTATGGTGACTTGTTATGGCTGAATATGAATGCACAACCTGCGGCTATGTCTATGATGAATCAAAAGAGGGAACCTTGTTCTCGGAACTTGCTGACGACTGGGTGTGTCCTGTCTGCGGCACTCCGAAAAGTGATTTCGTGAAGAAGGAATAATAAAATGCAGACCTTTACAGTGACCATCAAAGAGATAGTTGACGAGACTCACGATACGAAAACGTTCACGACGATCCGTCCGGATAGTTTTGACTTCTCCCCGGGACAGTATTGCCTTTTCTGGCTTGAGGGCTTCTCCCGTCCACGTCCGTTCACGATAGCAAGCACGCCAGAACAGGACCATCTCGATTTCACCATCAAGAAGATCGGCGAGTTCACAAACGCGTTATTCAAGCTCAAAACAGGTGATTCCCTTAAAATCACACTGCCAAAGGATTCAAAGCTCAGCATCAAAGAACCACCCTCGGACAGGATCGTGTTCATCGCAGGAGGTAGTGGCATCACACCATTCTACCCTAGCATCAAATCATTCGCTTCACGATCAGACATGACACTTCTCTATTCCAACCGTACTGAGAATGACATCATCTTCAGAAAGCAGTTTGAAGAACTTGCACAACAAAATGATTCGCTTGATATCAAATTCTTCATCACGCACCAGCCAGATACTATCTACACTCACAAGCGTATCGATAAGGATGATCTGAAAAGTGTCATGAGCGAACATACGCAGTGGTATATCTGTGGTCCTCCGGGCATGACTGAAGCAATAGTAGAACAACTTGCAGAGCTAGACGTTTCTGAAGAGAATATCCATAAGGAAGCATGGGAGCTTCCTAGCAAGCATGATGACGAGTGAGCAATCACTCATTCAGATCAATGTAATAACCTATCAGGACTTCCTTCTTGAGTTCTCCTCTGGCAACGACTTCTTCTCCTTCTTCAGGCAGATCTTTTGAAGCCACTATTATCGACCCAGTCTCGTCAACCAATGTATAGCCGGACAGATCCCCTATCTTGATTGGTGATTTGACAGTCCCTTTCACTGCTACAGTCTCCCCGACATTCTCTTCGGTCTTGACATCATCAACGGTTGACGTACAACCTGTCAATAGGAGAAGACCGACTATAATCATTCCGAATACGATCACATTCCATTTCATTATACTCTATCCTATAGATTCCATCGCTTATATATCTTGTGCAAGACTGTAGTGATGACAAAAAGATTTTAAAGAGAAAGAGATGCACTTGGTATTGATGAAAGACACGCCTGTTATCGTTCTTGATCTGGAGACGACCGGTCTCTCGCCGTACAAGCATCGCATTACAGAGATTGCAGCGGCAAAAGTCCTTGATGGTAAGGTCATCGAGACATTCCAGGCGCTTGTCAACCCCGAAGTTCCTATTCCTCCTTTCATCACACGATTGACCGGTATTGATGATGACATGGTCCGTGACGAGCCGACTATCAATGCAATACTGCCATCTCTCAAAAGTTTCTTGCAGGAACATCCAATCGTCGCTCACAACGCCAGTTTCGACATGAAGTTTCTCAGACATAATTTCTTCGCTCATCACGGTGAGCATCTGTCCAATCCGACTATCTGTACTGCCAAGCTGGCCCGTCGCATCCTCAAAGAGCTGCCATCGAAGAAATTAGGCCATGTCTGCTTGCATTATGGCATCAGTAACGATGAGGCGCACCGTGCGTACAGCGATGTCCAAGCCACAGTCGGCATTCTTAACCGCATGGTCGAAACTCTTCACCAGTGCGGTATTGAGTCTCTCGAGCAGGTCGATCGCTTCCAGTCACTTCCCGTAGCACGTGCTTCGCAACTTCTTAGTGATACGAGTAACCTTTAAAAATATCAGTCAGCAGCTTTTTCTACATGATCATCAATCATAACAAGTTCCTCTATAACAAGTTCGTCAAGACGACTGCTATAGACGCGTTCTACTATCTCGCTGTCAACTTGTACGTGCCCTTCCTCGCGCCATACCTATCTTCGATTGGCTGGAGCGAGCCGCTCAAAGGACTGTTTTTCGCGCTCTTCGGTATTGTCGGCATCTTCGCAAGCCCCATCGTCGGTGCCTTGTCTGACCGTATCGGTCGATTCAAGATGATGATGTTCGGCATGATCCTTGAAGTGTTGGCTCTCACAGGATTGATTTACATCACTGATCCTGTCGTTCTCATGATGATACGAATTATAGGAGCGGTAGCCTTCAACTCTGTTGTTATCAGCGCGTTCGCCCGTATCAATGATACGATCGAGAATGATAAGGTCAGAAGCAAGGGTAATGGTATCTTCAAATCGATCACTTCTGCTGCTATGATGATCTCTCCTATCATCGGTGGTCTCATCGCTGATTATTATACGTATCTTGACATGTTCCAGGTCGCTCAGACGTTCATGATTGTCATACTGCTCGGTATCGTCATGTATGACATCTTCTTTTATGATGAGAAGAAAGCGATGATGAACCAGAGAACGAAGAATAAGCAAGGTCACGAGTTCAATATTTTCAAGAATGTCAAAGAGATCTTCGCCTTCAAAGAACTGAAGTCATTATCGTTTCTTGGTCTTGCAGCCAATTTTACCATCCCTATCAAGAATGTCGTCCTTCCAATGATTGTCATCTCGACCTTCGACCTGTCAAACACTCACTTGAGTATCGCGCTTCTTGTCATGAATGCCGCGCTTGTCGTCGAATTCATCCTCGGCACTCTTGCTGACAAGGTAGGTAAGGGAAAAAGCATCATCCTGGGTCAAACGGTCAATGTCGGTGGTTTGGTGGCTTTATTCTTCGCCCCTAACTTCACCTGGCTTCTCATCATCCTTTTACTCAGATCCTTCGGTCGCGCCTTGTGGGACGTGTCAGCACTCTCATTCATGTCTGATATCGCTGAGCGACATAACGTTGAGGGCAAGGCTTTCGGCAGTTATATGTCCATCGGTCGTATTGCTTCTTCGATCAGTTTCCTCGTTTCAGGATTCTTATTGACATTCCTCAATATGGGAATCTTTCTTGTCTATGCTGGTCTTATCACGATCGCTCTACTTTTCACGGGAAAGACCATCTGGAATGCTGTGACAGAACAAGCCAATAGTTGATATCCATGAGCTCTATATGTATAATCGGTGCTGGTAGTTTCGGTACAGCGCTAGCAATGACCTTCGCTGAAAAACACAAGGTTCTTCTCATCGACAGAGATAGTGCTGTTGTTGATGACATCAACCATAACCATCGTAATAAACAGTATATGAAAGGTCTCAAGCTATCGAAGAATATCTCGGCCTCAACTGATATCAATGACGTGGCATCAAGTGACATCCTCATCATTGCAGTACCTTCTCACGCTATGAGCATCATTGCAAAGCAATTGGAAGAAATTTTTCCACGAAATACTCCTATCATCTCTGCAACTAAAGGATTGTCTAGTGATGGTCGCACGATGACTTCTATCCTTGAGGACTATCTGGATACTGACCCCAAACGGATCTTCGCTCTTTCAGGTCCTAGTATCGCCAGGGAGCTTGCTGAAAGGTCGTTGACTGACATGGTACTCGGTGGTAACAAGCGTCTCGGTCGGACTCTTGCAAACGATCTTTCTACAGAGACTCTTCGTTTGAAGGTTACTAGTGATAAGTTCGGCATCCAATTGCTTGGTTTCTATAAGAACATCATTGCTATCATGGTCGGAGTATGTGAAGGGCTTGGTCTCGGTACGAACACGACGTCCGCTCTTGTGACTACAGCGTACAGGGAGTTGTATCGTAAGAACATCAAGCGCATGAAACGACACACATTCATCGATCACTCAGGTCTTGGCGATCTGCTCGTGACGATGTATTCCCAAAAGTCGCGTAATCATCATTTCGGTCTTGCCATCGGTCAGGGAAATACTGTCAAGGAATCCTTGCGAAGTATCAGTCAGGTTGTAGAAGGATTGAATGGCATCCGGCTCCTCTCCCGTCTTGACGACGACACGTATTTTGACAGTGAGCTCATCAAAACCTTGGAATCGATCATGAGAGCGAAGACCAAAGAGAGCAAGAAGCGTCTTCTCGAATTCTATCTCAAGAAAAAAGAATGAAAAGTGAGTACAACTATTAATACGTAAAGTAGAAAATCTTGAGAGTTAAGTTCAGAACTATTTTCTCCTGAGTTTTTGGAGAAATTCATTCATTAAAAGAAAGAATTCTTTATACTTGTTAAAATCGTTATTGAATTCCTCTTTTTCTTCATTTTCAAGTTTTTTACTTTCCTCAGGAGTATATATTTTTGTATATTTTACAGCAATGTCACAATTAGATTTTCCATCCCAAATAATATATGATGGCAATTCAGAATCATTAGAACAATCTAAACGTATCCATTTATCGTTTAATTTAATTTCTAAGGTGAGGAAGAGCTTCTCCCACTCGATGGGTTCTTCAGTGAGACCTAGAAACAGCTTGATCGAGGCATCATTCAGGCGCAGCCGGTGGGTGGTGGATAG
>JBNJHD010000013.1:14352-23807 GCA_051819805.1 Nanobdellota archaeon | reverse complement strand
CCGGGAAGTTGTCAATCAGATAAACAAGAATTATGATGAGTGGTATGTCAAACAAAAAAACCAAGAAGATGATTTTCCGTTTTAGAAGCCACATACCTCGTTCTTGAAAAAAAACCCATTGTTTAAATAGAACTTGTTTCTCTCTCCTTTCGGCCGATGAAGAAGTTATTCCCGACTGATCTCAATGATGAAACCAATTGTCTGAGGCCACTTCTTTTCTCTCAAGGCCGAATGATTCCGCTTATGTGAAACGATTCTTTCATGATCTCAAGCGCTCGTTCAACATCATCACGGGTTGTCTTCTCTCGCAGTTGCGATCGTGCTAGCGCTTGTGAAATCCTCATAACACCGTGCACCGTCCTCGGTCCTATCTCGATGACGTACTTTTCCTCGCTTCTCTTCGCGTCCTCGATGAAACTTGTTATCATCGGCTCGAGCTTCTTGTCGAACTTCACATCAACAGTCATCGCGTGCTCGATATAGCCTTGTATGTATTCGACATCTTCTTTCCTTCGTTTCTTCGGAGCGCTGTCTGTCGCTATCTGGCGCGCTATGGACACAGTCTCATCCACGCCCGGCCTGCGGATGACAAACACCAGATGGAATCGAGATAATAGCGCACTATCAAAAGGTATCTGTTCCTTGAATATGGACAAGCTCTTTCCCACGAAGCGGTCTCCTTTCGGGTTTGCGGTCGCTTGTATCCTGACATTCGCATTTATCGTCTCGTGTTTCCCACCCTTATCATAGGTCACGATCCCTTTTTCCATCGCGGAATACAAGGCTGCTGAGTCTCGTCCTTTCATGAGATTAAGTTCATCAATCGAGCAGATCCCATTGTGTGCCCGTGGCAATAATCCTTTCTGCATCTCTTTTCCTGAGTATGACACGCTCAGACCCGCCCCTGACGTTCCTGAACCAAGACCGAATACAGAAATCGGCGCCAGCTCGCTCGTGCTCCTGATGATATCTGTTTTTCCAGTTCCAGGATCTCCTAGAAGCAGTATGTGAAACCGTTCTTTTGCGAACAATTGTATCATCGACGCTTCTTTCACCGTCTCCAATCCTAGGATGTGGGGTGCGACGAATTCCTTGATTTTCTTTGGTGCGTGTGAGGAGAAATCAGTATAGCTTTCCCTGAGAAGCCCTTCTTTGATGATCTTGTTTATATCTTTGATGAGTGCAGACACTGGCTGGTCGTCAACAAGTGTACTGAATTGCGGCACGCTCTGCACTGATGATAGTGATTTCGATATGTTGAGTGCTGAATCGACGATACCTATCTTTTTTGTCTTAAGAAGGTAAGTGATATCTTTAGTCTGATCCTCATTAAGATGCTTCGATAACCGTTTCATATCGCTCTTATGCTTTTTCGAGAGCGGTAACGCTTGTCTGAACAAGTCTTTGACAGTCTTTTTCATGATAGTTCCCCGCTGTGTGCCAGAAGCACATACCCTGATTTGAGTATACCCAGCAGGAATTTATAAACTTATCCACAAGCTCTGACAGTGAAAGCACATATTCGTATCGTGAAAAGGTGATTCGTGTGTGCGTTGCTCAAGAATAGGATGGAAAACATTGTCCGGACGATGTTTTTGGGTGGAATGGGGTAAATATGGTAACGTGCAACGCCCACACAGTCATACTGGACAGAGCTTATCCACCAATACCTTAATAAAACCAGTCTTGTTCCTCTGGATAATCATGGATTGCTTACTACTCTGCAACAAGGATCTTCCTGAAATCTGCGCTCAGGATGTTAAAGACCTCATCGGCAAGGAATGCACTATCATGCCTTCCGTATGCATCACTCACAACGTCACTGACGAGCAGATCGCCACTCTATCCTATCACTGCCAGTCAGCACATAGGGTTATCCCGTTATTTTTCTCTATAGAGTGTTCTCTCTTGGACGAAAAGACAGATCTCACCATCAATGGACTTGCAGATCACATGAACAACAAGGTTTCTGAAGACCTCAGCGCTGAGGAAAAACAACTTCTCACTGATGCAGATACGTTCGCTCTTCGCATCACCAAGACAGTCCATTCAGACCTTCCTTCTCCGGATGTAGAGGAGATCATCGGCGGTTGGTACCACGATCGCGCAAAAGCATCCTCTTACGATCTCAAGGTGGATCTTGAAAACCCTGACTTACCGGTTCATGCAGTGCTCACTGAAAACAAATGTTTTTTCGGCGTTGATGTCATCGGTTTCGACCTTGCCAAGCGCCCGTACAAGCTCCTTCCGTACCCAAGTTCTCTTAATGGCGTCATGGCCTACACGATCGCCCGAGCTACTGGCATCACAAAAGAGTCTGTTGTCGTCGATCCGTTCTGTGGTAGCGGCACCATCCCTATCGAGATAGGCTTATACCAGAATGGCATCTCTGCGTTTCGTCTAGAAAATTCCTTCAAGGGATTTGACATTCCTTTCTTCAGGAGTTCCTTCGAGAAGGTCCGCGAATCGACTCGCGACCAGAATGACACTGTCAGTGGCAAGATCATTGGCTATGATAACCAGTTCAAAGTCATGACACAAGCGAAAAAGCATGCAAAGCTCGCTCACGTCAAGGACGCTGTCACGATCTCGAAAGTCGATATTGATTGGGTTGATATGAAATTCGATAAGGATTCTGTTGATATCATCATCACGAATCCCCCTAAGGAGAATCGTAAAGCAAACAATTACAAGGAGATCGCTAAACTCTATGATGACTTCTGCTATCAGATCCGTCACATACTCAAACCCAGTGGACGTGCCGGTGTTCTTCTTATCAAGCCGAAGTTGCTTCTTGAAGCTGCAAAGCCTCATAATCTAGAAGTCGAAAAAACTGTTACCGTGCATAGTGGCGAGCAGGAGTACGAGCTTGTCATCTTGAAAAAGCGGTCTGAAGAGCCTGCCCAGTGGGATTGAAATAAATCATTTCTTCTTGACTTTCATTGACTTCTTATCCTTGCCTGATTTTTTCTCTGGAGGAATAAGATGCACTCTGTCAACGATAAGCTCACCTATGATCGCAAAAGGTATAGCAACAAGTGTCACCACCCAGATGACATTCCATGTGATTGCTTCTCCAGAAGCTACTTTTACCGCTATAAGATCTTCAACAACACCCATTACGATACCGAAAATGAGGAATTCGAGAAATAATTCTAGTTTTCGTCTGTTCATCGTGTACCTTCTCTTGACCCCATAGGTTAAAAATCTTTCTGAAAAAAAATATAGTAGACGTTCTCAGTTCTTGATGACTTGAGAAGATTGTAGCGCAGGAGCAAGAAGAGTAGTGCAAATGACAGTTTGAGCGATTCAAAGGATTTTCATTCTATTTTCAGGAAGCAAAATGATTATAAATACGAGTATCCTATATTAGATCCAGTGGGTAATAAGGGTTTTCTACAATGGCAGATTGTGATATGTGCGGAAAAAAAGGTACGACTACCGTCAGGGCTATGGTTGAAGGCGTTGAGATGAACGTCTGCCCTGCTTGCTCCAAGTATGGTGAGAAACTGACCGATCATAGCGATACGTATTCTACTAACGTGAAGCGCGAGGTTCGTCGTCGTCAGTACAAGAGCTATCCTGATGAGGATAAGCGTATCGCCCCTGATTATTCCGGTCGTATCAAACAGGCTCGTGAAAAGTTAGGTCTGAAACAGGAGGATCTTGCTAAGAAACTCAATGAGAAAGAATCGCTTCTTCACAAGTTCGAGTCAGGACACATGAGACCAAGTTTCAAAGTCGCCCGTAAAATTGAGCGTTTCCTTCGCATAACTCTTATCGAGAATGTTGCTAGTGGGAATGAAGCTGAAAATATCATTCATGATTCTTCAAGCAGTAGCGGTGAAGGTCTTACGATGGGCGATCTTCTCAAGAAAGCCTTGAATAAGAAGAAGTGAATAGTTGTTTAGTCAGCCAGAGAATTAAGTTGTTCACCATCAAACTTATCACCATCCCATTCAGTATAATAATAGATGACGTATTCTCCTCGTTGAAACACTTTCTTGAAAAGCCTATTATTCTGGAGTACGAAGAGAATTCCCTGGTCAGGCCGTTGCCAGAGGTTTCCTGCCTTCCGAGATTTATCTATCACAATGAACGATACTTGATGTTCCTGTAATTGTTCTTTGACAAAACTGTATTGTTGTGATTCAAGCAACGAGTACGACACTTGTTCTTGGGAAATGACATTGAGGCCAGAATAGAATTCGACATGATCAGAATATGATGGGTGAGTCAGTACTTTCGTAGTCCCCAGTTCAGGATTGAGTTCCACAATCTTTCCTAAAAGTTGAGTTCCTTCAACCTCATACTGTCGCGGACTCTGATTGATGGTCTCTTTAAGTGTCGTGCTCGTTGAGAATATCAGTATACAGATGACAAGCAGTATCGTCAGTTGCTTGATGAAATTCACAGTCCATTCTCTGGAGATGAAGTATTTGAACGCTATCGCTCCGTAATAGGCGAGTATGAACATGCTCAGTAATCGTAAGGGATCATAGAAAAGCGAGAGTGCTAGCAGAAGTAGGATAACTGATTGCCTGCTTGAAATAGTGAATTCCTGTTTTGAAACTACCATTCCTAATATGCCTAAGAATATGATAATGAATGAATATCCATAAAGCCCTCCAAAAAAAGAGAATATATCATTACCTTGAATCGAGAAGAATGGAGCTAAGGAGTGTAGGGATAATGCAGGGAAGAACCCTGAAAGCAGTAAAAGAGCTATTGCAGTCATCCCCAAAGCGACTGATTGTTGTTTTCTTTTTCTTGTTCCTTCAAGGACAATCAGCAGTATGATAGCCAATAATCCTGTAATCTTATCTGCAAAGAACAAGAATGGTACGAGTGCAAAGTACCAGGAGGATTTTCTGAAGAATAAGTAAGCGATTGACATGACCAGTGTTATCGTGAAAGCATAAGCTGTAAACCCAACATACATCATGAGTATTGCGGGTGAGAGAACAAGAAGCGCTAGAGTGTAGGTGATGTGTTCATCATCTATATTCTCGAACCGTAATATCTCTGAAAACAAGAACACTGTTATCACGAGAAGTATTCCTGGAACAAGGATTATCGCAGTGGAAAGAGACATGAAGTTAAGTATCCAGCTGAGAAATACATCGTAGAACAAATAACTAGTTGTTGTTTGTGCAGTGATTTCTTGTGCTGAATTGAGGTGTTGATAAGTTTCTTCTCCAGAAGGTACGATAATCCCTTCCTGTGTTCGGGATACGAGTATGATCGAGATGAGTAGCACAGCTAGTAAGATGAAAAGGATTGTTTTGAGGATGTGTTTCTTGTTCAGTTGAGACTGTTGCATTCTCTTTTGTACACCTCTGTTGTTGTCGTGTGATAGACTTTTGTGAAGCAATCACTTTCCTCATAGAGTTTGGTGGGATCTTTAAAGCGTTGATTCAAGGTGGGAGATATATATATGTAATCGATACTATATCTATTCATGAGATTCAGAACTGAAACTTTTGATTGTGAGAGCAGCATTGTTTTGGCATCTTCAAAGCGTTGTTTCGGGTGCGGTGCAAAGATGAAGTTAGTATCATAATATGTTTTCACTCCTCCTTGTGCAGCAAGCAAATGCCCGTCAGTGATGTCTGCAAGTACGGTCGCATCAGCAGGCACCGTATCCTGTATCCATCGTAGTGTATGGAGTTCTTCTTTTGAAGGTGATTCTCCAGTGATTGTTTCGGGATAGACGAGCAGCGGTATGAATGAGAGTAACAATATGAGTATGAAAAAGACGAAAACAACAATCTTTGTTTTCGGCACTATAGTCTTCTCGAACATGCTATTCAATCGTTGGATGGTATGGCCGCTAATAAGGACCAATGTTACAGTAGCATACAGTAGTCCTGTAGCAAGCGGTATGAATCCAATCCATGTGAACAGTCCGAATGCGAATGTCATGGCAGTGAGCAGGAGCAGTTTCTTGTTTCGCTTATCAAAGAGCAAGTAGTATATTCCAGAAAGACCTAATCCTATAAGTGGCACACCTACAAAACCTATAATCAGCGGGACATTAAGTCCTTTGAACATACTTAAGAGCAATTCTTGCGGAACACTTTGTGAAATGACTTGCAGCCCGTGAAGTGAGATGAGTTTCTTATAGAGCACTAAATGATACCAAATGGCGAATAATCCTGAAAAGAGCAATAATTCCAGTTCTTTCTTTCTAACAGTCATTCCTTCTATACGGAGCAAGAGGAAGTAAAATAGAAATCCTGTTATGACAACTAAAGATAGTGGACTGATGAGTGTCGCTAATATCATGAGTATGATAAACCACATCATTGAGGATCGCTTGCTTGAAGTGAAGAAAGTCATGATTACCAGCAGGAATATCAGCACGAAAAGCGTTTCAGGAACTAGTGTATTTATCTGGGATACGAATAGCGTTGGAGTGAACGCAGCTATCACTGCGAGAAAGAGCGCTATCCAGTCTTTGGAAAACAAGTGTTTAGCAAGTAAGAATATCATAAATGTCACTAGTACAGACAGGAGTATTCCGAAGAATTTGAAAAGGACAAATCCTGGAGCGATAAGGCTCAATGCTGCAAGCACATAATAAAAGAAGAGATAAGACACATGCATCCTTCCTTGATAACTCTGTTCGTCGTTGATGATAGGAAGTCCGGTTTCCTTGATATGCTCAACCTGTCTCATGCTGTAGAACGATTCATAACTAGGCGCATCAGTTTGTAGAACAAAGTATGTCTGCAGTACCACCATCACTATTATGATAAGTAAAAACAATAGCCTCCATGCGTTCATGACAAAAAGTTGTTTCGAGAACGCTTCTGAACGCCCGTTTTTCCTTGATGGATCCATCATCAGTACATGAAAAACAGAGCAGGGTTTTTATAGTTTACGAGAAGTGGATAGTGAAAAAAGGAAAATAAAAAAGTGAGAGCGCGTCTCAACGCTTCTTCTTGGTCGTTTTCTTTCGCGAAGATGCTTTTTTCTTTGAAGAGGACTTCTTTGCGGATTTTTTCTTCGGAGAAGATTTCTTCTTCGTTGAAGCTTTCCGTTTCGATCCTGAAGAGCCTTTCTTCATGCCGAGTCGCTTCTCAATAGCTTCTTCTTCACGTTCAATCTTGAGTTCTTCCTGAAATACTCTCTGGACTAGCGCCTCTAGATTAAGATCTAGTCGCGCGATCCTTCGTTCCACGAGTATGAGCACTCGCAAACTGTAAAGGATTGCAGCGAGTACGCCGATGATAATTCCTAGGATTACAGAATCTGCAGCCATTTTACCTTACGTCACCTCTTTATTGATGAAAATCGTCTTGATACAAACCTATAAATGATAGTATTTAAATCTATCGCCCTTAACGCTTTGTTTTTGGAGGGTCTTGAGTACGCGATAAAAGAAAGTTTTTTAAACGAAAGGTATATAAACATCTACAGGAACGCTGTTTAGAGTGTTTTTTCAACAGGGTTGTTTAGGTGATATTCAATGTTAAAGATGAAGCGTATCAGCGAAACATATGATATGAGGGTATTCACGGATGCTGGTGATTACTTTGGTGATGTCGAAGAATCTATCCTTACTCAAAGCAAGATTTTCGGATGGAAGGTCCGTGCTACTAAAAATTCATTTCTCAATAAAGTGCTTGGTAGCGCTAAAGGAGTTATCGTTCCGCATCAACTTGTTAAGGCTGTAGGCGATATCATGATCATTTCCAAAACTGCAATTCCTTCTTACAAAGGAGAACAAGAAGACTAAGCAGCGAGGATTTTTTTTCTTTTTCTTGAGTCTTTTCTTTATCTTCATACAGTATCCATAATGATATTAGTTTTTTTGCGTGAAATGTCATGAGCAGACAGAGAACTTCAGTAGTAGTGCATCGCCATCATGATGTAATGTATACTGTTCTGTCTCATCCTTGGAAGTATCATTATTACGTTGATCGCAAGGGTTCTGCATCATTTACTGATTATCGTCTTCACGAATATCTCATGACGATGTTCGAATCCTGCCCTCACGATAAGTTTCTTGACGGCCCTCGGTCAAGCGCGTTGAAACTCGATCCCTGTGTTGAGATGTTAACAGTCAAGCATCACGCTGTCACATCCTTTGCCAAACAAGGCCTCGAGTGGGGAATGCAGGGTAGCGCTCATGGTAATGTCCAGCTTTTCATGCTCCAGTATGATCCCGGCACTATCGGTGTCGAAGTTCCTATCTGGCTTGATGATGAGGAATATCGTAAGCTCGGCTTCTTTTTTGATGATAAGGGTCCTCTTTCAGGTCATATCGATGTGCTTCGCCTCGAGGATGATCTTATCTGGATCTGGGATTTCAAGCCCAAGGCTCATCGTGAGAAGTATGCTCATACTCAGGTGCTCGTGTATGCGATGATGCTCTCGTATCGCACCGGTATTCCGCTTTCCCGTTTCCGTTGCGGATATTTCGATGAGAAGATCAGTTACGTGTTTGAACCATGCAGTTCCCCGTTATCAGAAACGCTCCGATCACTTCAGGAAGATAAGTAGGATCATTCGATGAGTTCTTCAAACGATAATCCTTTGAGTTCTGCGAGTTTCGGCGTCGCGTAATAATACTTGTCGCTTTCAAGCATGTCTTCCGGTGCGAAGAACGCCCATTCCTGCCTGTAGAATTTTATCGCTATCCACACTTCCGCTCCGAATACTCGTGAGAAATAGTTGAGATGCCTGATGTCTTCTTTCGGGATGTATTTCTTCTTCTCTGTCGTGATCTTGCTCTCTATCGCGAGTCGTCGTCCTCGCTTTCCTACGAGGAGATCCGGACTTGGATACTGACTCGATCCTGATCCTGCTACTCGTATCGCCGCCCATCCTGATTCCCAGAATGATCGCACCAGCGCTCTCTCTGCATTTATCCCTCTGCTTTTCATTGACATTGTTATTGTATCTCTGACAATGTGCAATTTAAAAATGTTTGGCAGGCTTGTCCTGTGCTCGTATTAGAATGCAGAAGGCAAAAAAAGACGTTTTGAAGCCTTTCAAAAGATTTATATACCTCTTTGCCCTTTATTTGTTATAATTAGAATCAGTAGAGAATGATTTGTTCGTTCAAGCTGACTATACAGGTGATATATGATGAAAAATGCTATTCCACTTGCTTCAATGGAGCGTATCCTGAAAAAAGCAGGCGCTCAGCGTGTATCTGAAGAAGCGAAAGTCGCTCTCCGTCAGGTTCTTGAGGATATCTCTATCGAGATCGGCGAGGAAGCTACGAAGTTAGCTGCTCATGCTGGTCGTAAGACCGTCAAGGCAGAAGATATCCGTCTCGCTTCTCACTAGAAATCATAAACTTATTTTTTTTCTTTTTATTAGAAATCCTTCTTCTAGAGTTTTAGTTTCATCGTCATGAAATCATACGCACAGCTCACGTTTTCAAAGAGTTCTTTCGCATCATCAAGAAATGGTTGCAGATCTTTGTATCGTTGCGAGAA
>JBNJHD010000013.1:2065-14252 GCA_051819805.1 Nanobdellota archaeon | reverse complement strand
TAGTTTCATCGTCATGAAATCATACGCACAGCTCACGTTTTCAAAGAGTTCTTTCGCATCATCAAGAAATGGTTGCAGATCTTTGTATCGTTGCGAGAAATGAGTGAGTATGAGCTCTTGCGCACCTGCTTCGCTTGCGACCTGTGCTGCCTGCCTTGCTGTCATGTGCTTGTACTCCCTCGCCTTGTCCTCGAGCTCGTGCGTGTACACCGCTTCGCTGACCAGCAGCCTTGCATCTTCTGCTAATGTGTAACATCCTTCACAGAGTTGCGTGTCAAGTATGAACGCGATGTGATCCTGCTCTATGAGTCTCGACACCATGTCCGGATCTATCGTCGTTCCCTTGACGGTTACGCGTTCTCCGTGTTGGAGGCGTCCGACCATCGGTCCTGGTTTGATACCATGCTCTTCGAGTTTCTTGTTGTTGATCTTGCGGTATTCCTTTCTCGTGAATCGGAAGCCGAGGCATGGTACTGAATGCTCGAGATTGATTGCCTGAAGCTTGTAGACATCATTCTCGTAGAACGTGGTCAGTTCCGGCGCATCGATTTCCTTGACCTCGATATCGATGTTCGTCTCGAACAGGCAGCTCTTGAGCAGGTTGTTGAGATGCGTTTTCGTGCCCTTCGGACCGTAGATGCGGAGAGTCTTTTCACCACCTGAGAAATTGCCGAGCGTCTGTATGAGTCCTATGAGTCCTGATACATGATCTCCGTGCCAGTGACTGATGAGAATAGTTGTTATCTTCTGGGCGTTGATGTTCGCAATGGTCAGTTGTCGCTGTGTTCCCTCGCCGCAATCGAGTAGTATTCCTTCTCCTCGATATTCTATGTGGATGCCCTGCACGTTACGATCCTTTGTCGGGACCATCCCTGACGTTCCCAGAAACGTTATCTTCATAATACATGTCTCAGAACCGCCCAATATTTATAAATTCTACCCTGAAGAAGCAGAATTCCGAACCCTATTTCCTGAACAGCCGACTATTGACCCCTTATTCCCAGTAAAGCAGACATCAGAACCCTGACTTCTGTCCCCTACTCCCTGTAAAGCTGATCAAAGCTGGTCGATCATCAGTCCCTTGTACTCGTGTTCCATGAGCTTGAGCCCTTTCTTCGTGAACTCCCCGTCCGTGAGAAATAAGCAAGGTAGTTCTTTCGTCTTTGCCTTGAGCAGTGCCGGTGCCACATCTCCTTCGTTGAGTTTCTTCTTGCTTTTTGCCCTAGCGAACATCTTGAGCTCTCCGACATCCGTTCCTACAAGTATGGTGAAATCGTATTCTCTGTTTTTTGCCGCTTGCGCTTGCGAAAGCACTTTGATGTTCTTGTTCGAGAAGTAGTTCATCGCTTTCTGATAGAATGCTGTCTGTTCGAACTCCTGACCAGATAATTCTTGTTGGGTGTCAGCATTGTTTGAATGTGATGGTCTTCGTGTATCACGATGCGATATTGGTTTTGCTTGAGCAGTAGTCGATTGTGAAGTGGTCACGGACTCTTGATCTGACTCTTCAGTATCTGAGTGTCTTGATTTCGCATTATCAGTTCTTGCTTGTTGAGAATTATCTTCTTGTTGTGTTTGTTGAGATTGGTGCTCTTTTACAGTGTCATTTTCAGGAGCAGTTGCTTTCGTTGTCTTCTCTTCTCGGTTTCCATATCGTTTCTCAAGAATATCCAAAGCTTCTTGTTCGCGGGTTAGATGGTATCTCCAGAACAATAATTCTCCATAGATAGTGTTCACGTTCAGTTCTTTAGCGAAATCCTTGAGTCGTCGTAGACTGACCCTATGGAATAATTCAAGAGATGCATCTTGCAGTACTTTCCGTTCTCGAAGCATGTCAAGGGTCTGTTGGTCTTTCGGATCAAGTAATTCTTTGTGCTTTTCGAGTTGCGCTTCTTGACCGGGTAAGTAGTAGAAGGGACTTGCACCTCTTTTCATATGCGATATCTTGATAACTCCTTTTGACGTCTGTTCTGAGAGTATCGCTCCTACAATGATAGTATCACCGCCGACCTTGCTCTTGATTTCTGTCGGCACTAATGGTCCTTTCTGTTTGAGAAGTGTGATGATATCGTTCTTGTCCACTGCCATTTTGCGGTTCTCCGACTCATACTGAAGAAAGGGTTGTTTTTATAGATTATGCTCGTGAAGAAGATGTGAACGAAAACACCTTCCGTCCCCATACCGCCGATTGCAGATATCTGTGCAGCAGTTCCAGTACAGCAGACACTTCAAACCCCATATTCCTGCTCCCTGTGGAGCCGCTCCCTAATCGCAGAACTCTCGTACAGCCGATCATTGCGCCCAGAACCCTGTTAAACCGTGCCCTGTCCAACCATCTCCCGCACACCGCGCAGCTGCTCAGCAGAATTCCGACTTCCGCTCCCAGCTTCGCTGCTCACGGCCGGACCCATTTTATTTCCCAGTACGTCACATCATTCTCATCATCGACAACTCCCATAAGCAGTCGTTTTTTCGTGGAGTGTGCAACCCTGTTTTTCGCTGCGAAATCGAACCAGGTGTATCGTTCTCCTTCATGAACTGGATAGACAATCCATCTAGCATGATCCTGTCCGGGTTTGATTCCTCTGTCATAGACTCTGAAGTCTGCTCCGAACTTTAGTGCTGTCTTGACGACATATCCCCTGTCTCGGAGGTCTTTATAGACTGCATATCTGATCCAGAAGGTAGGCTCTACCTTGCTGGCCTTACGGACGAATTTCTCAAAATCAAACAGCTTGTTATTTCCATCCACGATAACTATTTTATTCTTTTCAAGAAGATAGAGAGCTTCTGTGAGTGATAATTGTACTTTACCGTCTTCAAGTAAGGTTCCGAACGCGCCCCTATTATTAAGTTCTCGGGCTTGGTCTGAAACTTCAGTGAGCACTCGCTCTCGGGCGAATGATGTGTGTATGACTGGTTTCTTACGGCTTCGTTTGGCAGCATTATCAACAACAGTAATTTCTGGCGAGGAGATATTCTCAAGATTTTTGACTGGAGTTTTTTTTGCTCGAGAGTCACTATCTTCTTTCTTCGTGCTACTAGCTACTGTCTTTTTAGCTGTCTTTTTGGATGCTTTCTTGACAGCCTTCTTTGCTGCCTTTTTAGCCGTTTTCGTTGCTGCTTTTTTCGCAGTCTTTTTTGCCGTCATAGAGTAGTGTGAATCACAGCTCTGTTTATAAATTCTGTGGTCGTTAGGGCTTGTCCCAAAAAGAGCAGAATCGTATGCGAAAAAAGAAAGTGAAATATAAGTTCACTCTATTATTGGAAAAAGAACTTCTCGAAAGAGAAGTTATGGGGAGGATAGGGAAAATATGTAATTTGCAAACTTACATGTTTGCCATTTTGAACAAAATCAGTCGTTGGGAAAAGTTTTTATGTGAACAGCATCTCATGAGTAGTATTATGGGAGTTTCACTACGCACACTCATCGAGGGTTCTGAGTATTCTTTGAACCAGTTCCAAGGGTCTGTCATCGCTGTTGATGCCATGAATATGATTTATCAGTTCGTGACTACTATCCGTCAGCATGATGGTACGCCGTTAAAAGATAGTAATGGTAATGTCACCAGCCATCTCACCGGTTTGTTCTCGAGAGTCACCCGTCTTCTCCGTTATGGTATTCGCCTAGTTTTCGTTTTCGATGGCGTGATGCCTGACCTCAAGGGTAAGGAGCGTGAGCGTCGTGATGCCTTGAAACAGCAGGCCTTGACCTCTCTCAAAGAGGCTGAAAGCGCTAATGATGTCGAGGCCATGAAAAAGTACGCGTCGCGAACGTCGAAAGTCACTAGTGAGATGATAGATGAAAGCAAGGAACTCTTGCAGGCACTAGGTATTCCCTGCATGACAGCTCCTAGCGAGGGTGAAGCCCAAGCTGGTTTCATGGTTGAGCGTGGCGATTGCGATTATGTCGCTTCTCAGGACTTTGATTGTCTCATGTACGGTGCTCCGAAAGTGGTCCGTAACTTAAGCATAGGCCAGCGTCGCAAGAAGATCAACGCCTTGACCTACAAATCCGTCAAGCCCGAGGTTGTCGTTCTCGATGACGTTCTCGAAAAGCTTGGCATCACTCTCGATCAGCTTCGCATCCTCTCCATCCTTGTAGGTACTGACTTCAACTATGGCGGTGTCAAAGGTATCGGTCCGAAAAAAGGTCTTGCTCTTGTCAAAGAGCATGGTGATGACTTCAAGAAGATCTTTGAAGAGGTCGAGTGGGAGAAGTATTGGGATATCTCGTGGGAGAGTATTTTCGATCTCATCCGTGACATGCCGACCACTTCCGAGTATGAATTATCGTGGAGCGATGTCGATCGTGATAAGATTGAAGAGCTTCTTGTAAACAAGCATGATTTCTCGCAAGAGCGAGTGACATCCACATTGGATGATCTTGAGAAGACGCAGAACCAAGCCAGACAGACTAATCTGAACAAGTTCTTCGGTTGAGTTAAAAAAAGAAATAAAAAATGAGTTCTTCTTTTTTTCAGAAGAACTGTGATTGCTGGCGCGGAGTCTCGTCTCGTGGTGAAGGGTCTTCATATTCTGACTCTTCATTATTTTCGGAGTCGCTGTTTTCGTGCTCTCTGTCGTCACGTTCTTCTTCATCATAATCAACCACTTCCTGATCGCCGTCACCTTCTTCGTAATCATCATCAGAGTATTCTTCAGAACTCTCATCGTCTTCGTCATAATACTCATCATCTTCTTCCTCATCACTATCATCAGCGTAGTTGATGTGGTGCATCACTCCCTGGAAGAGGAATCCTATCTGTATGATCGAAGTTGTGGTCACTCCATTCTCCTCGTTCGTCTCTTCCCCTTCTGTCACATAGATGACTTTCGCTCCGAGGTTTCGTGCGAACATGAAGAACTTATCAACATCATCGCCTTCTTCCCACTCGACGTTCGGCATGTTCGTCGTGTCACCGACTACCGCTGGCGTCTTATAAATGGCGAACTTTCCCTGCACGTTTCTCATGACTTTTTGCTCGAATGTTTCTTCCATAATATAACCTCACCTCACAGGCACTATCTTCATCATTAATTCTCAGAGTTAAGAATGTTTCGATTTTCCTTGAAAAGCAAAGTTTATGAACACATCCGTATTTTTCTCTTTTCATGTTCCTTGAATCGAAACTTGCAGCACTATTGAATCATTTGCCTGACGTGTATTTTCACGGTTCGAGACATGTCAATAGTATCGCTTTGACTTTTGATGACGGCCCTTCCGAGCAGACTGGCGAGATTCAGGATATTCTCGAGAAATACGATGCTAAGGGGACGTTTTTTGTCCTCGGGCAGAATGTGAAACAGGATCCCGGACTTGTCAAGGCGATTGACGCTCAGGGTTCTGAAGTGGGCAATCATTCGTATTCCCATAAGAATCTCACTTTCAAGGATGAGGGAATTATCAGTGATGAACTTGTCTCTACTGAAGAGCTCCTTCATGAACTTGACATCTTTCCTGACTTGTTCCGCCCGCCGTATGGTAATCTATCGCCACAGTTGTTGAGAGTGGCTAGAAGCGAAGGATATCGTACGATCATGGCAGACGTCGATCCTCGCGATTGGAAAAAGGATGGATCAAAAAGGGTTCTCTCTTACATCAATCGTCACACGAAACCCGGTTCTATCATCAACCTCCATGATAACGGCGATAAGGGTTTCAACCGTCAATTGCCTTACATCCTTGAAGAAACTCTCAAGCGGTTTTCGGATAAAGGGTATTCCTTTGAAACTGTCAGCTCGTTATTGTACAAGTAAGAACAGGAATGAAGAATTCTTTACAGCTTGAGTGTCGTGACCTTGCTCATCCCATGCTCGTTCATCGAGACGCCGTAGAGATTGTCAGCTTCTGAGATGACACCGTCGTTGTGGCTGATAACAACATACTGTGCGTGCTTGACATAACCTCTGATAAGATCAGCGAGTTTCTCTGAGTTCTTCTTGTCAAGCGCTGCATCGACCTCGTCAAGAATATAGAATGATGCCGGTTGGTATTCCTGTACTGAAAAGAGGAATGCAAGAGCTGTCATCGTCTTCTCCCCACCTGATAAGCTTCTTATATCGAGGAATTTCTTCCCCGATAATCGTACCTTGATCTCGACACCACCTGCAAACGGATCCTCCGAGTTCTCGAGCACGAGTCCTGCCTGTCCTTTGACAAGCAGTGATGCGAATATTCGTTTGAAATTATCTTCGAGCGCTTCGAATGTTTTCATGAACAAGACTTTTTTCTTACTATCGATCTCGTTGATCATGACCAGGACATCGCTTCGTTCTTTTCTCAAGGTATCTTTTTTCTCTTGGAGTTGCAAGTATTCTTTCTCGACTTCATCATATATCTCAAGCGCTCTCATGTTGACCGCACCGAGGTCTTCTTTCATTTTCTCGAACTCTCGAAGTTCTCGTTGTATTTTCTCCCTAGTCTTATCATTATATGGCTCGACATCTTGATACTCCTTATCTTCTTCGTATAATCCTGAGAGTTCTGCTTTGACCCTTGCTTGTTCTAACGAGTACGCGTTATTTCTCATTTCGATTTCGCGTTGTTTCGTATTCTGGTTCGCAATCTCGTTTTCAGCCTTGTTGACCTGATCGTTGAGTTTTGATCGTTTCGTGAATAGTTCTTTGAATTGCTCATGGAATTCTGCTTGTTGTTTTTCCTTCTCCTTGAGCTCTTTATCCTGCTGTGCTAGTTTCTCTTCAAGTTCATTCTTTTCGTTCTGGAAATCTTTGTTCTCTTTCCGATGTTGTTTGAGGATCTCTTCAATCTTTTCTCCTTCGCGTCCGATGATGGTCTCTATCTCGGTTCTGGTGTTCTTGAGATCTCCTTGTAGTTCTATAATCTCTTGTTGGAGTTCCATCTTCTTCTCATCGAAGGATTTGAGTTCCGCTAGTTTTGCAGGGTTTCTCAGTTCGCTGAGCTTGTCTCGCATCTGTTGCCGTTCCATCTTGAGCTTTGCGAAATCCCTGTTCTTTTCAGAAATCTCATCTTGTATCTCGTCGATTTTCTGATCAAGCTCGTTATCTTGTTGCTGGAGTTCTCGTTTCTTGTTTTGATCAAGACTTGCATCATCACTGTCTAGGTGGAGTGATTTTTCTATCTTGACAATTTCTCCTTCAAGCTCTCCTTTGAGCGTCCGTAGTCGTGAGATGAGTTCTTCGTTATCTCTTGATTTCTGCTCGAGCGTGTTGACTACTCCTTGCGTGTCGTTGATCTCGTTGTTGAGTTTCTCAATCTTCTTGGCGACTTCTTCCTGTCCAAAAAGTCCTCCCTTCGATTTCCGCTGCCTGTAGCCACCTTGCATCGCACCACTCGCTTCAACAATATCTCCTGTCATCGTGACCATGCGAGCACTTCCGACTCCCAATTGCCGTGCAGTCTCTACTGAATCGACAATGAGCGTGTTACCGAAGACGTATTCGAATACTTTCTGGTATTTTTTGTCGAACTTCATGAGATCGACTGCAAGTCCTTTGACTCCTGACTTCTTGAGGTTTCGTAGCTCATCCCTTATTGCAGGAGATCGTATCTTGTTCATAGGCAGGAATGTCGCAACGCCTAACTTGTTGCTTTTCAAGTATTTGATACAATCAGCTGCCACCTTATCATCTTCGGTAACGACTGATTTTATTTTGTTGCCTGCTGCAATCTCGAGTGCTGACTCGAAGCCTTCTGGAACGCTTCCGAGTTCCGCGACTGTGCCGTGGATTCGTGGTTCTGACTTTCTCTTCTCAAGGATCGCTTTGAGCGCGCTTCCTCCGCCGAGGTGTTCGAGAATGCTTGATTGCTGCGCTTGGTGTCGTGCCAGCTCTTCTTGTCGTGCCACGAGCTTGTTTCTGGCATTCGATAATTGCGATGCATATTCGGATGAATCTGATAATGCCTTGCTAAGGTCTTTAGTTGCGTTTTTGAATTGGGATTTTTTCTCTCTGAGTTTCTCTAGTTCTTTCTTGTGCTCCTCATGTACTGACGCTAGTTTCTCAAGCTTATCATCAATGGTCTGGAGTTGCATCTCAACCTTATCTTTCTCTCTTAAGGTGTTCTGCTGTTCTTCTCGCAACGTGTTCATCTCGTTTTGTGTCTCTTCGAGTTGCTTGTCGATCGAGTCGATACGCTCGTCAGTTGATGTTTCTTCCTCAAGGTTATGTTTTTTCTTGAACTCTGAAATCTTCTCCTCTACTTGTTTCTTGTTTTCTTCTCGCAGCTTGATCCGTTTTTCGAGTTCAGTCTTTTTTGCTTGAAGGTCCCGTGTTTTCTCATCAAGTTCTTTCTTGCTTTCCTCAAGTTCTTTCGTTCTTGCTTCTAGCTTCTCGAGTTCTCCTGTTATGGTCTGTAAGCGTTGCTTGTTGACGGCAAGATCTACCTTGAGCTGTTCCACTTCCTTGTGGATACGCACCTGGTCGGTCTCTCCCTTCTCCTCGACTTCCTTGTTGATAGCATCAATCTCAGTCTTGTCTTTTGATATTTGTTCTCGGAGTTCCTTGATCTTACCTTCTATTTTCTCAATCTGTTCTTTGTTAGCAGAGATCTTTTTTTCAGTACTCTCTTTCTCCGCCTCTTTTTTAGTGATATCTTGAATGAGCAGTGTTTTCTTGTTTCTCTTTCTCATATCTTCGAGATCCTTGTATTTCTGTGCCTTATCACGATCCGCTTTCAATTCTTTGAGATATGATTCTCGTTCTGAGAGCACGATGTCTGCATCGTTGAGCTTTCCCTCGACCCGTTCGAGTTCTCTGATCGCCTTGGTCTTCTTATCTTCATAAACATCAATTCCTGCAATCTCTTCGATAATCTGGCGTCTCTCATTCGGGCTCATCTCGATGAGACGTACAATATCTCCTTGTAGAATGATATTATATCCGTCCGGATTAATGTGTGCCATTGACAGGAGATCGACGATTTTCGTTCGTGTTGAGGTCTCATCGTTGATCTTATAGATTCCTTGACCATTGGCCTTGATTATTCGTGTAATCTTGACTTCATCAGTATCGACATTGGAGAAAACGCGATCTTTATTATCGAACCAGATGGATACTGATCCTTCTTTGGCTGGTTTTTTTGTTTTTCCGCCATTGTAAATGAGATTTCCGGATTTTTCTACTCTCAATCCTTTCGCTCCCGCTTTTCCCAGAACGAAACATAATGAGTCGAGAACATTTGATTTACCGCTTCCATTCGGTCCTAGAATACAGTTGAAGCTGTCTCCGAAGACTATTTCTGTTCTTGTAGCAAAGGACTTGAATCCTTTCATCTCCATACGTAGAATCCGTGTCACCGCATCACCTGTTCACACTTACACTTCAAAAAACCGGGTGGGAAGCTCTTTATAAAACTTTCTGCCCGTTGCGTATTATGTGATTGCATAAGACTTAAAAACTCAGTTGTCCTGAAGCACCATATGGTCAAAGTGAAAAAAAGTGCTGTGAAGAAAAAGCCTCGTAAAATAAAGACATGGGATGAGTTTCGTGCCTTTCTCAAAGAATACAAAGTAGTATCTGTCGCGGTCGCGTTTATTATGGGTGCTGCCGTCAACGATGTTGTCAAAGTATTTGTCAATAATCTGTTCATGCCGCTTCTCGACCCTCTTATTCCTGGGGGGACTTGGGAGACTGCATCAGTTTCAATAGGAAATATTTCTCTCGGTTGGGGCTTGTTCGTGAGTTCCCTTATCAAGTTCGCATTGCTTGCTCTAGTTGTCTTTCTGGTCGTGAAGAAACTGCTTGATCGCGAACGTAAGAACCCTATGTGATAAGAACGTATTTTTTTTATTCTATAATCATCACACCATCTTCAGTCTTGACGATTGATACGTCGTCACCACTGTTGTAGTCCTTATGGAGAGCTTTTATGTTGATGACCTCATCTTCTTGGTAGTCAATCGGGTCCATGACGGTAAGTTTAGGTCTTGTTGACATGATTGTTGTACGTTCTTGCTTGATTTTCTGTATCTCCTCTGTGTGCCCTGGCTCGAAAGAACCTAGTTTTCCTGTCATAACGTCTGTTCCTATAATGATTTTTCCCATGCGTGTAATCAGGAGATAGTGTTTCAGATCAGGTGATTTTGGCTTCGTGTAGTAGATGACATCACCTACTGTGTAGTCGGGCAGCTTGACAAAAGCATTGACCCGATAGATATCTTTCGATCGCACGTGATCATGACTGAATAGTTGCGGACTTATTTTGATTTCCCCGCCGTACTTCTGTTGTACTTGTCTTGCGAGTTGTTGTATCCCTGTCTTGTCAGTGAGGTAGAGATCCACTCCTTTCTTGAGCTCGACAGTCTTTGTCACGAACACCCCTTTATGTTCCATGTCTTGTAATCGTTTCTGTATGAACGGTCTCATACTGTCAGAAACGTTTCGTAGCTGGAGTGCTCCTTCGAAGTATTTCGAGTGTCTTTTCTCACCATAATCGCATTGGCGGTAAGCAAGCGTTGCTGTCAGTTCGTATTCTGTATCGTTTGTCGTGACCTGTGCTGTTATTGTCGCTTTCTCTTTTTTTCGGGGAGTGAATTCAAATGGTTCTATATCTACTTTTGCTGTCTTATCATCGAGGGCTTCTCGTATTCGTGACTTGATCAGCTCTTCGATGTCCGTGAAACGATGCCATGTGCCGTTGTGGAATGTCCGATCGAATTCTGATATCTGGATGAGTGGTGGTTCGTACTCCAGCCGTTTCTCTTGACACTCATCGCAGAACGTCCCTTGCGTAATTTGTTTTCCGCATCGCGGGCAGAATCGCTTTCGCTTCATGATAATGTCAGAAACCAGCAAGGATTTATAAATGCTATCTCAAGAAATATTTATAAATAAATGTTATCTCCTGAAAAGTGATGAATTCAAAAGAATTATTTTCTTATGGTCAATACAGTCTTCTTGACAATAAGGTATTGATAGAGTATGTTCCTCAGGAAGATCTATTGACAATCGATAATTATTATCATCATATGCATAGTGCTACTAAAGGAACGTGTAGCGAACTTGCTAACTATCAAGCTCTCTTGATGAAAGGCTCCTATGAGAACATATTTTTGGCTCAGTGTCATGAATCTCGTTATTATCCTTCAGGCACGCATTTTGTAGTTATAGGTTCTGAAGAACCGTTTTTTGTCAAACCAGGAGGAACTTCAGATAATATTATGATTGACAAGATACTATCAAGTGATCCTGTGCTTGTCGATCCATCCTTTGGTGTTCACGGTCGCTGGTCTGAAGTCAACGAGATGTATTCGGTCTATCACCTTATAGAGAGTTCTCAGAAGGAGAACAAGAGCTATTCTATATTCAGCGGTCATGGCAAGACCCGTAAACCTCTCGGTCTTGACGATGATAGGCTCATCAGTATAGGTATCGAGCCAAAAGAAGGAATTTTATCATTATATGGTCGAGAACCATATGGTAAGGATGAATTGATAGGTTCTGTCAACGAGATCGACACCAGAGTCTTTTCCAACAAGGACATCGGTGCCATGGTTGACGTCCTGAATCAGGCCCCTATCACGATCACTGATCCTGCCTTGAGAACTATACAGTAACTGCTTGATATAGTCACTACTCCTATTTCTTTAAAAAAAGTTCCTCATTAGTCAGGATTGATGATACTCGTTCACGAAGAATTCTGTCCTCAAAATCACAAGTGTCCTGTTGTCAATGCCTGTCCGACCGGTGCTATTTCGCAAAAAAGTTGGCGTAGTCCCCCAGAGGTCGATCAGAGCAAGTGTATTGACTGCGGTCGCTGCACGAAGATGTGCGGTGTTTTTCGAGAGGATGACGAGTAGAGAAAGAAAGTTTTTTAAATGGTTCTTGAATTCACGAGAAGGTATAGCCAGTAATGCAGAGCTCTATGCAGCAGGCTTCTGCACACGGATTTTTCTTCGCCCCCGTGGCTTAGTGGCTATAGCACCTGACTTGTACCATGCAATGGGTGTCCGATGGACAGATTCACTGCATGCTTAAAGAGATCAGGAGGTCGCGGGTTCAACTCCCGCCGGGGGCTTTTTTCAAATCCTTCGAATTTGAGTTCCTTTGAACCCGCTTCGCGATATGGTCAAAGCTTCGCTTTTCCCGAGTTTGACTGCGTCAAACCTTCAACTCCCGCCGGGGGCTCCATTTCTTAATTGAACCAGCTTCACGGCATCGAAAAAGCAAGGCTTTTTCTGGGTCTCTCGTGTGATTCGAGACTTTC
>JBNJHD010000013.1:0-1965 GCA_051819805.1 Nanobdellota archaeon | reverse complement strand
TTCAACTCCCGCCGGGGGCTCCATTTCTTAATTGAACCAGCTTCACGGCATCGAAAAAGCAAGGCTTTTTCTGGGTCTCTCGTGTGATTCGAGACTTTCTTGTGATTTCCAAAATCATTAAATAGAAAGTGCCATAGGAGTATTCTCATGAGAATCTTAGCTCTTTCAGACCCTCACGGCACGCTCCCTGATGACATTGACCGTCTCTTGAAAGAAGATATTGATGTCATCGTCTGCACGGGTGATTTTGCTGGTGTCAAGCGTTTCAAGGATGGTTCCGGAAAGACTGATTCTGAAAGCCAGGCTCGCATCCTCCGGAAATTGGCTTCTTTGGACCTCCCTGTCCTAGTCTTGAAAGGTAACATGTATAATTCCCGTGAGACGAAGAAGATATTCACTGACGAGATCAATAAGTACAGCAACATCCATTACAAGGAGACCGGTAAGCTACGTGTCAAGGGCAAAGATTTCGTTTTCTTTGACATGATCTGGGAAGAGCATTATACTCCTGATAATACCATCATCAAACGGAAATTGCGAAATAATGATAATCGCAGACGACGATTGGATGCATTGTTGAAGCAAAGTGATGATCCTATCGTTCTCGCTCACACACCACCATACAAGGTTCTTGACTGGTCGAAAAGAGGCTTTCACGCCGGTTCGAAGATTCTTCTTGAAGCCATCAAGAAATACCATCCTCCTATCGTGCTCTGCGGCCACATCCACGAAGGAGAGGGTGTTTCACAGGTGGGCAAGACCATAGTGTATAACTTGGGATGTTGTGGTAAGTATAAGATCGTAGAAGTGTAGAGTTCTGTTCGTTCTCAGTTATTCGAAACTGTTATTAAACCGTATTGATTCTTCTCCTTTGATGAGCGAGCCACTCCTATCACCGGAAGCGATCTCTCGGATGGATAGTGATGAAAACGATCATATCATCTATTACACCTTCTTGAGGCCTATTGAAGAAGAATATCGGTCGTTGATCGAGCCAAAGAAAGGCATTACCTTATCACGGACCTTTGAAGGTGTTTGCTCTCCTGAAGAATTCCGATTCTATGTTTCTCAAGTTACAAAAGATCAGCCAGTAGTCAAGGGAATGTTTTCAGGCATTGAGTATTTCGGAAAAGATAATGATATTCCTGTGCTCACGATTGAAAGCGGACACATGGTCGGTTTGCATAAGAGGACGATGAACTATCTTTTACTTGCTGGAAGCCCGTATGAAGGACGGTTCCTGCATAAAGGCCATTATGATATCAAGAAAATGTCCGGTCAGTATCAACTTGTGGAAAATCAGTACACGCCTCACCTCTCTCTTGAGAAGTCTGCTCAGAATCAGGATTTGACTCAGTTGGTCGGTAAAGAATTCTCTTGCACAGGAATGTTCTCTCGTGTCAAGCGTTTCGGAAACTGGGATGAAAGCATAACATATCATCCGTTTTCAAGATAATTGTATAGTGAGAATTATATGAAAAAAGCAACTATTTTCAGCTGAAAACTGACAGCAAGAATCAACGGCTCTGTCCAGAATGACCACGTGGGAACGTTTGCACGTTACTACAGCACCCCGAACCTCCCCAAAACCTCTCGTTGAGATGTTTTTCTTCCATTTATAGAGCAAACGTTAATTCGATTTTCTTGTTTAGTATACAAATCTATTCCTTTCTGGACAGAGCCGAATCAACCAAAAGTTTATAACAAGTATCAAAAAGAACAAACTTGAGGTTGATATCATGACAGTTGATAATATTGTAGAAAATAGTAAAATTCCAAAGGAATTGAAGAAATTCTCTTTCTGGAACAGTAATTATCAGGGAGCTACCGCTTATCAAAACGGAAGTTGCAGCAGTTTCTGTACAGGCGGAGCATGCACTATTGGATTGAAAGATAAAGGATATTTCAAGGAAAAAAGGAATTATAATCAACAATGAAAGAAAAATTCCCTTTATTGACTGGAAC
>JBNJHD010000012.1:0-26692 GCA_051819805.1 Nanobdellota archaeon | reverse complement strand
ACAGTGCCCACAGAGAGTGCTTGTTTTCCCGGCTTGAAATGATAGAATGGTTTCTTCTCGATGGGATCGATATTGAGCGCTGCTATGTTGCCGTACACATCATTCATGAGAACGCCCTTCTCATTATGTCTCACGCCGCAAAGCCCTTTCATCCCAGGATTGAGCTTGCAGTAAAACGCACAGGCTGTGCACGTGACTACTTCTGAATCCGTTGACGCTTCGTAGAATCTTGCTTTCTCTCCCATACATATCCCCTATAAGCGTTTTGCATATTTAAATCTAGTGACGACTGCAGCAAATATTTATAAGTGAGAACTATCTGCCTGATTCTTACAATGACACCGGAAGAGAAATACGACCTCATCACGAGGAACCTGCAGGAAGTCGTCGATGGCGACAGGCTCAAAGAGATTCTGAATGAAAGAGATTTAGCGGTTTATTATGGGGCTGCTCCTACTGGTCGGATCCACACTGGGTATTTTCTTCCGATGTTCAAGATCAGGGACATGCTCAACGCCGGTTGCAAGATCAAGATCCTTCTCGCTGACATCCACGCGTTTCTTGATAACATGAAATCAACTTGGGAACAAGTGGGATACCGCACCCAGTACTACGAGATCATCATCAAGGAAATGCTCAAGAGCGTCGGTGCAGACATCTCGAAACTCGAATTCATCAAAGGATCCGATTACCAGCTTGACAAGAATTTCACTCTTGACATGTACAAGATTTCAGCTCTCTCCTCGACTCGTGACACGAAGCGTGCTGGCGCTGACGTCGTCAAGCAGATTGACACGCCGAAGATGTCAGGACTCCTCTATCCTATCCTGCAAGCTCTTGATGAGATATACTTGGAAGTTGATGCTCAGTACGGTGGTGTCGATCAGCGTAAGATCTTCATGTTCGCACGGGAATTCCTTCCTCAAGTAGGGTATTCGAAGCAGATCCATCTCATGAACCCTATGCTCGGTGGTCTGACAGGGGACAAGATGAGCGCTAGTGATGAGAATAGTAAGATCGACATTCTTGACGGTGCCAAGAAGGTCAAGAAAAAGCTCAATAAAGCTTTTTGTGAAGAGGGAAATGTCGAAGAGAACTTCTTCCTTGATTTCTCCCGGCTTGTCCTATTTCCGTTTCTCAAGGATAACGATGAGGATTTCATCATCGATCGTCCTGAAAAGTTCGGCGGACCGATTACTGTCAAGAATTATGAGGAGCTTGAAAAACAGTTCGCTGACAAGGAGCTTCACCCGCTCGATCTGAAGATGGGCGTTGCAGCGTATATCAATCGGCTTCTCGATCCTATCCGTAACGCTTGTGATAACGATGAGTTCAGAGAACTTGTCGAGAAGGCGTATGGAAAAGAATAAGGAATTATGATGTGAAGCTATTTCACTGTATTTCTATCTCTATTTATCGGAGTGCTGCTAGTGGAACTTGAAACTCCTTCATCATCGCTCTTGATGACTTCTCCTGTGATAGGACTCGTTTCATTATCTTGATTTATATCTCCTGATCCTGAGATTATGATGACCAGAAAGATAATGACAATAACGAGTATGGCAAGAATGATGTGTGGTTTTATTCTTTGTTTCATGATGCGTACCTCTGAAAATCATGTTCAGAAAAAATAAAAAATAGTTATTTGGTTTCATCCCTGTCTCTATTGATTGGAGTACTACTGGTGGTTCCTGATTTTACGTTATCTTCTTTAACGACATTACCTGTTGTGCTATCATCAGAAGTATTGTTTTCAGATTGTTCTTCACCACCATTAGTCAATACAAGTGCTATAATAATTGCAATAATAATAAGTACAGCCACGAATATGAACATTGATTTCTTAGTCATTAGTTACACCTCACTTGTTAACTACTATTTAATACAGACTTTATAAATATTTCTGATGTGTGATTGAAACATATTCAGAACCGCTTACCGAAAATAAGCATGTCATCAATCTGTTCAGTAGTACCCATCCAATTATTCATTGCTAATTTCAAATATTCTTCTTGATATCTCATGGGTCGGTCATGAATTGAAAGAAAGATGTGTTGTAAGCGTTTTTCCATGAATTTCTTATCATCCTGTCCACCGAATTGATCCTTGAACCCATCGGAAGAGAGATAGACCATATCTTCTTTGAAGATGTTAAGGCTTTGTCTGGTGAATGGTTTTGGATTTTCGTCATATCCAACATGGGCATAATCTCCTTTATACTTTTTTAAGGATCCATTTCTCACATGATATACTGGATTTTTTGCACTGGCGAAATAGAGAGTGTCAGTTCCATCTTCATACATGCAAATCGTTCCATCAAACCCGTCTCTTAATCTCATATTATTATCTTTGTCAGCTCCTAACTCTTTGATAAGATTATTCCTCACATTCTCAAGGATGCTGTCAGGATAGATAATATCATTCTTATAGATTGATTGATAGATCAATGTGTTTGAAATACCGCTCATGAATGCTCCACTGACACCATGTCCTGTGCAGTCGATAGCTGCAAAGTAATTATATCTGTCTTTTTTACCGACAAAATAGAAATCCCCTGATACTCTGTCTTTTGGTCTGTAGAACACAAAGTGCTTCCCAATAGTCTTATCGATTATCTTTTTAGATGGAAGTAGGATCTCCTGCAGTCGACTAGCATTTTTTAAGTTATCCTGATACTCTTTGTTTTGACGTTCTATAATGAAATTTTTATAGGATAATTCTTCATTAGCTTTTTTCTTCTTACTGTTTTCCCGGTATGAATACGCAAAAAGTCCTGTGATGAGAACGAGTGCTCCAGCACCTCCTCCTATCAGATAATTCTTTATTTTGAGCTTTTCTTGTTGAATCTGATCTTTCTCTTCAAGTAGTGTTATTCGTTCTTCTTTTTTCTCAGTTTCTAATCGTGTCCGTAAAGCATTGAGTTTTTGATTGGTTTCTTGAGTTTTGATGGATTCTTTGATCAGGTGATATTGTTCTATATATTCTAGGGACTTTTTATAATCTTCTTTTGATTTGTGATATGTATAGAGATTTTCAATAATAGGTAATAATTGAGAATTATTGTTCAAACTATCTGCAATCCGATGGGCTTTATGCAGATATGATAATGCTGAATCGCTATTCCCCAGTTTAGTATGTATTTCAGAGATATTAGTGAGTCGATCAACAAGTCCCTTGTAACTATCGATCTTTTTATCTATGGCAAGCGCTTGATTGAAAAATGTGATTGCTTCATCATAATTTCCTTCTTTTTTATGAATGACTCCTATATTGTTCAGTGCTAATGCTTTCTTTTGATTATTATCGGTTTTTTCTGCAAGTTCTAGAGCTTTTTCATAATTCGTTCTTGATTTTACCAAGCTATCTTGTAGTTCATAGACAACACCGATATTAATGAGGTTTTCTATTTTTTTCACTGGGGATTTGATCAGTGCTCTATTCTGAAAATAGTATTCTTTCGCCTGTATTATGTCTTCATCTGAACCTTTTTTGAGAAAAACATTACCTAGTTGAGTATTTGCATAGGTAATCCCGAAAGTATCTTTTCTTTGCTTATAGTTTTCAAGGGTTTCAGTAAATATATCGATTGCTTGTGTAGTCATTGCTTGACCTTCAAAGACCATGCCTAGATTGAATTTCGCATCAAGGGCAGAAAGCGTGTCTCCTAGTTGCTGTGATAATTTTATTTGTTTGAGATAGTTATGTTTTGCACGTTCATAATTTCCTTGAGAGTAATAGATGAATCCGAGATCCTTATGAGCATCAGCGAGGCCTTTATCGTAGTTGATCATTTCTGAAAGAGTGATTGCACTATCAAGCTTATGTATCGTTTTCTCTGGTTGTAAAGAACTGATTGACCATGAAGAATTGATTATCGAATCAATATCTGCTTTTGTCGGCTCTAGTTTGTCCTGAGCATTAAGCTCTAGTGTGAGAAATATCGACGCGCTTGCAAGGAGTAGTTTAGGGGATTCTTTCACTGCCGTTGTCACACTTCGAATAACACTTTCAAGCCCCATATAAGCATATATATATTTCTTTACTATTATAAATATTGTTATTATGGAACTCCTATTGAGTAGAAAAACTCGTGTTGTAGATATAGTATTCAGATATGGTTATCAAGAATAAGCTTTTTCTGCCATTCTCTTAAAGATTCATATGTTTGTGTCGTCACTATTTCTTTCATCTGATCCTTTGAAAGGATGAGTGCCTTTGCAATGCCTATTTTTTCAGCAAGATTGTCTCTCTTATCCGAGAGACGTGTGAATTCATCTCTCTGTTTTTGAGAATATCGTTTAGATCGGTTCTTGACCGTCTTGATAGGGTTTTTCTTCGCTTCCTTGATTTTTTTCGTGAACATGCCTGCATATTTCTTGACGATAGGATGCACTCCTTTCATCTTCACCCACCCTTTAGGTGTTTCTGGAGGGTTGTTCGCTATCTCGATGAGTTTCTTGTTATTGATGATGAAATGAGGTGGCATATCAACACGTTTTGCCAGTTTCTCGCGAAGCTCAAAGACTGCTGTCAGAATGCTCTTTCGCTCTCCGGATAGTTTGGAATATCCTTTGATATCGTTTGCCGCTTGTTCTTTATAAGAATAATCAAGAGTCTCAAGATGCTTGCATTCTTCTTTTGCCCACACTAGACGTCCTTTTCGTTCTAGCTCTTTTTCGAGCTTTTCTTTCAACCCTATAAGATATTTGCTATCTCCAGCAGCGTATGTAAGCATTTCCTTGGACAGTGGTCGTTTTGTCCAGTCCGCTTTCTGGAACTTGTTCTTCTTCTTGACCTCGAAGTATTTTTCGAGAAGTGCTCCTAGTCCTATGTTCTGCTCACCATTGAGTTGTGCCAGCATCTGCGTATCAGTAAGATTGTTGACACTTGTCTTGAACTGGTGTTCTAGCATTCTGAGATCAAAACTGACATCGTGAAAAATCTTTTCGATTTGTTCATTTTCAAAGATATCAAGAAGTTTATTGATGTTTTTCAATTCGATGACATCAATGATATAATCTTTCTCGCCATCAGAAATCTGTATGAGCGTGAGGTACGCTCCGTAGTGGTGTAGGTTGTTCTCACACTCGAAATCAACACCAATAATCTCTTGTTGAGAAAGCTTATTGCACATGATTTCCAATTCATCTTGTGTTCCTATATGTTCAACATTTTCTGTAATCTCTGGCGTCATCTGCACTCAATGAGAGAAAAGGCGATATTTATAAAATCTCGGATTTTTTCAGGTCCTCATCTGTTTTGTGATTTGAATCTTGATTTAGAAGATGATTTTACGATGTGATATGAGTCTCTTGACCCAATCTCGCCAGTCATGATAAGAAGTGGATGTATAGTATCTAGAAAATGATCCGTGTCAAGAATAAAATGAGTGTATGTCGTGCTTTCTTCAAAACAGATGTTATCGATAGTAATTCTTTTATTTCTGAGCCTATTCTTGAAAAATGTTTGGTTGATAGCATTATTTAAAGCGATTTCTTTATTATCGATAAATTCCGAAAAATTGTTATCCACAATGATTCTTCGATAAATTCCTCTGGTCTGTTCATCTTCCTCCAGTTTCCCTATGACATCCCTGATAAGAATATACCTTTGATTCTGCGTTACCTTTTTAGGAATAGGATGTAAGTAGATGACTGATTTCATGTCAAAAGTAGCGATATCCTGATCGATGTGTTGTGTTCTTGAATGGAGATATTGTCCTAGAGTCTTATAGCGATTATCAGAAATCTCTTGTGCTAGGTATGGGACTACATCAATCATATTATCTGGCTTGATATTAAGTTGGTGTTGATACTCTCTTAACCGATCGAGTACGTATATGTTCTTGAGGTGTGATGCTTTTTTCATAGTTACAGATTTTCTTAACTCATCCTGATTTAAATTCCTTGTGAAAAATTCAGTATAGATACTTTGTCTTGGAACTCTCCTTCAAAAGCTTTATAAAGTTCTTTGTGTGTCAACACTTCATATTCACATTCTACGATTATAAAATCGGAAACGAGGTTGTTATAGAAAATGGTTACTAAAAAAACGACAAAAAAGACCAGTACAAAGGAAAACAGTTCTGATTCAAAACCAAAAACGGCAAATCAGAAACTCCAGGAAAAGATGTTCATGAAAAAGAAGAACTCATGGCATAGTTTCTCTGATGCGAAGCGTAAGAAGATCATGACCTTCGCTGACAAGTACAAGCAATTTCTTGACACGTCAAAGACTGAACGGGCATGTACCACTAATATCATTAAGGAACTCAAGCAGAAAGGATTCAAGGACATCGCTTCTGTCAAGTCCGCAAAACCTGGTGACAAGCTCTTTAAAGCATTCAAGAACAAAAGCGTTCTGGCTATCGTCGTCGGTAAGAATACTGATGAATTCCGTCTTGTCGGAAGTCACATGGATTCTCCACGACTCGATCTGAAACCTTGGCCGCTATTCGAGGATGCTAGTCTCGCTCAGATGAAGTCACATTATTATGGCGGTATCAAGAAATATCAGTGGGTTAATACTCCACTCTCTATGCAAGGACTCATTACCACAAAGGATGGTAAAGAGCTCATCATGAATATCGGCGAGAAAGATGACGATCCGAAATTCCTCATCACCGATCTCTTGCCGCATCTGGCGAGGGATCAGATGCAAAAGAACGGCTCAAAAGTCGTCGAGGGTGAGGAGATGTCAATCACATTAGGTAGTATCCCTGTCAACGATGATGATATCAAGGAGCAGGTGAAATTCACCGTTCTCAAAGAACTCTATGATCGCTACGGTATTATCGAGGAGGACTTCGCCTTTGCCGAACTCCAGTTCGTTCCTGCTGCTAAGACTATCGATATAGGTCTCGATCGCGGTCTTGTCGCTGGTTATGGTCAGGATGACAAAGTGTGTGTCTACACATCTCTTCAGGCACTCTTTGACATGACAGCACCTAAGCATACTGCTCTTGGCATGTTTGTCGATAAGGAAGAGATCGGTTCTATGGGTAACACTGGTGCAGCGAGCATGATCCTGCAGAATTTCGCGTATGATTACAAGCGTGTGACTGGTCTGAAATTTGATGTAAGTACACTTCTCGAAAACTCGCAAGCAGTCTCTGCTGACGTCACTGCAGCTGTCAATCCTAATTTCAAGGGAGTGCATGATGAAAGCAACGCATCCCATCTCGGCTACGGCGTTTCTGTAGAGAAATATGGTGGTGGTGGCGGTAAGTACAGCACCAATGATGCTAATGGTGAATATATGGCTGCTCTCCGGCGTTTGCTCGATAAGAATGACATCGCCTGGCAGACTGGTGAGATGGGTAAGCTTGATTTGGGTGGTGGTGGAACGATCGCTATGTTCCTCTCGCGATACGGCATGGATTGTGTGGATGCTGGTCCTTCAATCCTTGCTATGCACTCGCCGATGGAACTCACGAGCAAGGCTGACATTTACAGTTCTTATGAGTTCTACAAAGCGTTCTTCAACTCTTGATAGTTGATTTTTTTAATTTTCTTTCTTCTTTCTGTTTCTTGATCATTATTGACTTCTATTTGTCCCTTCAAGTTGCTTTTTTTATTTTTTGTCAAAATAATTTTTATTTTTGTCAATTTTAAACATTTATTATTAACATAAAATGAAAAACTTTATAAACAAAGTATCTCAGAAATGAAGTTGAAAAACATGTGTGAGGTGTATCTATAATGAAAATATTATCTAAATTGTTAGTGGTAATGCTTATTTTGACACTCATTCCCTTGGGTGTGATGGGCTATTTGGCTCTTACTCAGGCTGACTCTCTTGGAGAATCAGCAACTGTTAATGCAGAGGAGATGGGTGAAGAAGTCATTTTCAAGAGTACTGAATCGATGGAATCTCTTGGCGAACAGATTATCATGCAAAAAGCAGAAGCTGTGGCAAAACAGCTTGAGATCTATATTGAAGAGAATCCTAGCTTGACAGTTGAGGAACTTCAGAATGATCCTGAGTTCAATGAACTAGCAGTCCAACCAGTCGGCGATTCGGGGTATACTGCGATCACTGACGTTGATACTTTGATTTGTCGTTTCCATGCTCAGGATAAAACGGTTAATCTCGATCTTCATGTTCTTGAAGAAAAACTTCCTGGATTCTTTGAAGTCATGTCTGCTAGTGAAGGTGGTCAGGCATCAAGCGGTTACTATGACTGGGAGGAACCTGATGGTTCTATAAAGCAGAAATATATGTATATTGCAATTGTTGATGCGCAGACTGCTGATGGAGTGACATTCTCTGTTGCTGCAACGACCTATATTGATGAGTTCTCGCAACCTGTTATGGAAATAGAGAATGAGATCAACACGAAGATTGCTGAAACTAAAGCTAACATCAATGAAGCGACTGGTAAAATAAAATCATCGCTTCTGACTAGCATACTACTCACTCTCGTGATCGTGGTCATCGTTACTATCTTGTTCGCAAATAGTATCAGCCGTCCTATCAAGAAGCTCAAGACTGCTGCTGACAAGGTGACGATGGGAGAGTTCGATGTCAAGCTTCCTGAAGCCAAGAGCAAGGATGAAGTCTCGGAACTCACTGCGTCCATGGAAATGCTCATCACCGCGTTCAAGGCGAAGATGGGATCTTCTAAAGAAAAGAAGAAATAATCCGATTATCTTTTTCTTTTTTTTTCTATGATCTGTTTCACATTATACTGATTTTATTCTATACTCAATACAATTACATTTCTTTCTTGTTGAAAAAATTGCTGTTCTATTATCAAAAAATAAAAAAGTTTATAAATGGTCTTTTTCAAAAATTAGTAATGAATCTTTGTGTGTAGGTGAACAAATGTCAAAAAAAGAGAAATGTAAAGAACTCATGAGCAAATTCTTCGGTCCGGCATCAGCAGCACTTGTTGATAGTATGTCTGAAGATGAATGCGTTGATAAATGCAAGGCAAAGGTCAAAGCTCTTCTTGGTGAAGATAAGGCTGCTGAGTTTGATTCTATTTAAGCTCAGACGAGCGATTGTAAACGAATATGAGGTGTATCTATAATGAAAATATTATCTAAATTGTTAGTGGTAATGCTTATTTTGACACTCATTCCCTTGGGTGTGATGGGCTATTTGGCTCTTACTCAGGCTGACTCTCTTGGAGAATCAGCAACTGTTAATGCAGAGGAGATGGGTGAAGAAGTCATTTTCAAGAGTACTGAATCGATGGAATCTCTTGGCGAACAGATTATCATGCAAAAAGCAGAAGCTGTGGCAAAACAGCTTGAGATCTATATTGAAGAGAATCCTAGCTTGACAGTTGAGGAACTTCAGAATGATCCTGAGTTCAATGAACTAGCAGTCCAGCAAGTCGGTGAAACAGGATATACTGCTGTTCATGAGTCTGAATCTTTAATTAATCGTTTCCACGCTCAGGATAAAACGGTTAATCTCGATCTTCATGTTCTTGAAGAAAAATTACCTGGATTCTATTCTATTCTTGAAAAAAATCTCGGTGGAAATGAAGCTGAAGGGTATTATGACTGGGAGGAACCTGATGGTTCTATAAAGCAGAAGTACATGTATGTCGCTGTTGCTGATGCACAGACTGCTGATGGAGTGACATTCTCTGTTGCTGCAACGACCTATATTGATGAGTTCTCGCAACCTGTTGTTGAGATTGCAAGTGAAATCAATTCTAAGGTATCTGATACGAAAACAAATATTGATGAAGCGACAAATAATATCAAAGCAACTCTTCTTACCAGTATGCTTTTGACGCTTCTTGTAGTGATTGTTGTTACTATCTTGTTCGCACACAGTCTCAGTACTCCTATCAAAAAGCTCAAGACTGCTGCTGACAAGGTGACGATGGGAGAGTTTGATGTCAAGCTTCCTGAAGCTAAGAGCAAGGACGAAGTTTCTGAACTCACTGCGTCCATGGAAATGCTCATCACCGCGTTCAAGGCGAAGATGGGATCTTCCAAGAAAAACAGCGGTAACAAGAAAAAATAATTTTTCTTTTTTTCTTTTTTTTACTTATTCTTAGTTTGAAAGTATATTGGTAAGTGGATAGGAGTAAGATAGCGACTTCAAGTTCTAACAAATCTTTTTGAGAAATCAATTGCTGCTTTTCCGAAGAGGATAATCGCAATGAGAAGCAGAAGGAATGGTATTACACTACTATAGACCCAGTATGAAACAAGGAGAATCCAGCTTGCGATGAGAAGCAGTGATGTGATTTCACTTTCTCTACCTAGCTTATTATAGAGAAATCCCAAGTATGCGTGCAGCAAGAACCATATCGTTTCCAGTAACAATGCAACTCCCATGATGATGAGAAGTATCGGAGAATACGCTACTAATACAATTTCCCATAACATAATTGTCAGTCCACCCATAAGGACTATCATCAAGCTCCCTATAATCATCCAATACCCTTCCCTGCTTCGCAAGAATATATCTGAACAGGCATATATCAACGAGAGAACAGTAATAAGAAATGGAACTACACTTACAGTTCGCAGCATCGTATCATCGCTATAGAGCAGGACAAGTGTCAGGATGAAGAAGATGGATCCTAAAAACAATTGCGGAAGGAATAGTGGTAATCTAGCGGGCCGTTTTTCTTTTATATCCTTTGGACTCACTCTATCGAGTTTCTTCTGCAATTGCTCTATCTCGTTGACGAGAGAACCTGTAGATGATTCATTTTCAGCCATCAGAATCAGTAGAGAGTTGAACTTTATAAATTCATCTCTTGTGTATCTCCTAATAAGTGATTATTTTTAGTTTCACTCACTATGTGCTAGCAGAGAACATAAAGGAATAAAAAAATCATGATTTGTTGAACTCTATTTCTCCGTTGATAAGACCTTTTATCGTTTCTGAAAGCCTGACAAGCGGAACTCTTTTCTGATTACCAGTATTTCTATCCCTGACAGTCACAGAGTCATCTTCTCTGGTATCGAAATCGTAAGTCACACAGTATGGAATACCGATAGAATCAGCTCTCAGATATCGTTTTCCGATACTACCGCTACGATCATAGAATGCCATCATCTTCCGCTGCAACGTCTTGAACACTTCTTCAGCTTCTTTAGCAAGCTTGTTCGTCAGTGGAAAGACCGCGACTGGGAGTGGAGCCATGACATACGGAATCTTGAAGGTTGTTTTTCCCTCTTTTTTTTCTTTTGCTTCATAGAAGAGATCAAGCAAAGCGAACGTCGGCCTATCAGTACCAAATGCGATCTCAAGAACATGAGGGATTTCTTTTGTGCCATCCGGCTTCTGGGCCACCATATCCTTACCTGAGGCTTTAGCATGTGTGGAGAGATCATAATCAGTCCTATCATGGACACCGCACATTTCAGTCCACCCGAAGGTCGTAAGATTGACTTCAAGATCCCATGCATCATCAGCGTAGAAAGCGAGCTCTTTATCATTATGCTGTCGAAGACGCATCTTATCCTCAGGTATTCCCATAGCCTTGAAGAGTTCGTAGGAGAGCCACAACGTCCAAGCATACGCTTTATTTTTGAGCGTCTTGTTCTCGAATGCTTCCTTGAGAGTGATTCCTTCAGGATAGTTCTTCACGAACTCCCTATAGCCGTATTTCTCCTGTTCTTGTGCTGACCATAACGGTAGTTTCGTCTCACAGACTTCCTCGTATTTCTCGAAATCATTTTTCTGATCCTTGAAGATGAATAGCTGCGCTTCTGCTTGTGTGAATTCTCTTAAGCGGAGCAGGAATTGCCGTGGGCTGATCTCGTTACGATACGCTTTTCCGATCTGGAAGATACCATTAGGTAACTTATCCCTGAAGAAATTCATGTAGCGGAGGAATGGAAGGTATGTAGTCGTTGCCGTTTCCGGCCTATTGTATGCTTTACGATCGAGGCCTATGGTCGTTTCCATCATAAGATTATGGTACTTGATCTCCATGATGAGCTCTGCATCCTTTGTCGGGCTCGTGACCTTGTATTTCTCGATCGTATCAAGAAGATCCTGATCTGACATGCCATCAAGCATGAGATCCTCTGTATCAATATCATTGTTTCTGCAATGTTCTTCGATGAGGCTATCGACCCTGAACATATTTCCTTTCGTATCCTTGATAAGTGGATCGGTAAAGTTATCCAAGTGTCCTGACGCTTTCCATACTTCTTCTGGTAGTACTGTGGGGCACTCGACCTCGAAAAATCGTTCTCTCTGGAACACTTCCCTGATAGCCGTCTCTACATTATTCTTGAGAAGTTTACCTAAAGGTCCATAATCGTAGAAACCAGCCAGTCCTCCATAGATTTCAGGTGATGGACCATAGATGAATCCTTTGTCTTGCATGTAGCTTGATAACTCTTTGAGATGTTCTTTTGGATCTGCTGCCATGATACTCACACTAACCATGGCTGTTTTATAAACGTTACTTCCTCTTCCGGTTCTTTTGCCCCAATATTTTTAAATGAGCTCATCTATTGGAACCATATGGCTGAAGATAAGAAGCGAACCATAGATAGTCACATCGATATTGGTTCTGAAAATCTCACCTATCGCCCTAAACCAAGTATTGTTGATTTAAGTGAGAAATACGACCTTCCTGATCGCGGTAGTACAGATTGTGATTTCGACAGGGTCAAGGAACTTCTGTTCAAGAGCCACCAATTCTCAGAAGAAGAGATCGCTCGCTTCAAGAAGAGCAATGATATCCGTTATTTCATGGCTGACCTTGATACTGGTGACTTCTCTATAGAACGGACTAAAAAGATTATCGATCGGTATAAACAAGATAGTGAATTCCGTAGGGAATTCAATTCTCTAATTAAAAACATATAATGATCTTGTTGTACGTTTCAAGATAGTTTTTTTGGTTGTATTGTTTCATAAACATTGACATAGTCTTTAGAATCAGGAAGAGTCGTAACATTGAAGTCTTGAACAATAAATTGTTCTTTTCTCAGATGTTCTGGAAGAATATTTTTCAGACCGCTCAAACTACCATTGAGAAGATTATTCTTCACATACGAATATACTGGGAATTTCGACGTGTTCTTATCCGTCTTGAAAAGCAAGTACGAATTGTTGTTTGAAATCGAGGAGTATGGTATGATCTCAACAGCGAAATATTTTGATTGGAATTCGGGAAGATTGATGGTTGCAGCGTGGAATCGGTTGATCATTGAAGTTGCTGACTCTATAGAATCCAGACGCCTTTCTAGATCGTAATGGTTTCTGAACAGATACGCTGCTTTAATGACGGTTTCATTGCTTCTATGTAACGCGATAGTATCTTGAGGACGTTCTTCAAACTCAGAAATTCCTTGGAGATCAGGATGGTTATTCAATCGTTCGATTTCACTGGATATGATGTTTTGTGAATGTTCCTGATCATGTTCTAGGATTGTTGAAGCATAGGAATTGAATTCGTGAGTCAAGATTTTTCGGGCATTTTCTATCGTGGTAAGCTTAGCTTTACCATTGATGAGAAGATGATTGAGAAAATGTTTTTTTACATTGCTATTAGGTTGAAGTTCAAAGAAGTACTCCCCATTGAGACCATTAACTCCTATGATTGGTGATTTAAGATAATCAATTTTCCATTTAACAAGTTCTCCTGCGTGTTTTCCTGTGAGGAATTCCTCGTGTAGTTGTAGATTGAATTGTTGTGTCATAAGTATCACTATGGCTCGTGCTAATATAAAGCTTAAAACAAGAATACGTGTTTATTTTTAAATATATGTCCTAAATGTTGTTGTTTTCAAGATATTTCTCTTATCATAAGCTTTTTAATACGTCTATTATTTCTTGTTTGTATGCTTACTGAGAAAGCGAAACAGGAACTTGAAAATCAACAGTATCGTATGGTTGGTAGCCATAGTGCTGTCAAGGTCTGTGGTTGGACAAAAAATCTCCTTAAAGGACTTGGCGGGTGCTATAAATTAGCATTTTATGGTATCAATAGTCATCAATGCCTTCAGATGACAAGCAGCCTGAGTTGTGCTAACAGGTGTATTTTCTGCTGGCGTGGCTATAAAGCGCCTGTCTCTACAGAATGGAAGTGGGCAGTAGATGATCCTGAAGATATCATAGAAGGCAGTATTCATGCACAGGGTAAACTTCTGGAGGGATTCGGAGGTAATCCTGCTGCCGACAAGAACGCTTACGAGCAGTCCAAGAACGTGCGTCACGTCGCTCTCTCCCTGACTGGAGAGCCTATCATGTATCCTCGTATCAACAAGCTTCTTCGCGGCTTTGACAAGCGTCGCATCTCGACGTTTCTTGTGACTAATGGTCAGTATCCTGAAAGCATAGAGAATCTTGCTCCCGTTACACAACTTTACTTATCAATGGATGCCGTTGATGAAAAAATGGCTGCTGACATCGGTAAGCCGCTCTTTGAAGATCACTGGCAGCGTTTCAAGCGAAGCGTGAAGGCAATTCGTAATACGCCCGGACGTACGGCTGTCCGTATCACTGTCATCAGGCATCTCAACGACAATCACCATGAGGGTTTTGCAGATCTTCTTGAAGAGGCTGACCCTGATTTTATCGAAGTGAAAGGTTACATGCATGTGGGTGAAAGCCAACAATATCTCAATCGAGATAATATGCCTTTTCATGAAGAGATTCGTCAATTTTCAGAAAAACTTTCTCCACTTCTTGAAAATTATGCGGTCGTTACTGAACACGAACCTTCACGAGTAATCCTCTTAGCTAAGGAATCGTTCAAGAAAGACGGAAAATGGATGACTTGGATTGACTTTGATAAATGGTTTGATATTGTAGGCAAAGAAGATTATTCTCCTAAGACTGATGAGTACAACGCTCCACTCCAGAGGAATTTTACAGGCATCTATAAGAATACTGGAACAAGAATAAGTATTATCAAGAAGCGCAACTAAACCATACTGGTGTTTGAAGCTCAAGAGGTCTTCTCATCAAAAACATATTCGTTCTTTCCTTGGAGTTGTTCATTCCATGTAGGTGTATCAGGACGGACTTTTCTCACGAACTCCTCTTTGTCACTTGCAAAAAGAGGGGAGACTTCCACAGCATCCAATCCCTTGATGATCTCTTTATCGATACCTGCAGCTTCAAGCCATGACTTGTAGAGATCGATCTGCATCTGCCGAGCGGTCTCAGGACTATCTTTTCCTGAAGCGTTCTTGATAGGAGCGAACTCTTCTTCTCTCTTGACCATGTATGTGACACTATTGTTGGTTTGAGGAAGGATATCGAAAACAAGTCGTTCGAACTTGTATCCGTTCTTCTCTTCAGGAGTGACTTTAACACCATCCTCAGTGATGTAAGGGACTTTCTTATTCTGGATATGGAATGAGAGTTTATTATTTGACTGGATATGTTCAATCAGTTCTGTATTAATGACATGCATGGCTATATTCGCGGCATTATATTTTAGCCGACCGTCAGAGGTTCGCTCTTCAGCCATCTCTTTGCTGAGATCGATATATTCCACCATATCTGTTTTACCATCTTTCTTAACAACAAGTCCGACCTTTTCTTCAGGATCTGTCTTTTCAACAACCTTAGTGCTGAACTCGGCATTATTTTGAATATGATATCCTAGAAACAACGGATCGAACATCTCGATTAAAGGATTATCTATTTGGAAATAGAATATCTGTTTGATATTATGTTGTTTCATCCTCTTGATTGAACCGCTTTTGACAAATGCATCGTATATTCCACCATGACCATCAGGACTCATGAAAATCTCATCCTTATCCTTGAGAAGTATCTTGCCATTCTCATCAAGTGCAGGCATCATCCCTTGCGTGAAAAAGAACACTTGGTCGCTGGAGAGTCCGAAATAATCGTTTTTATCGAAGAATGCTTTCGTGGCTGCATCGTTAGATTTGCTTGTCATGATATACCATTGGAGTCGGCAATGGTATTCCTTCTCGGCAGAAAGTATCTTTTCCGCTAAGACTTGGAATATCGGCTTTTTCGTGATCGGTGTCGCTGGAAAACAACCCTTTGGACCATCATATCCTAGTCGTGAAGCTTGTCCTCCTGCAACCGTAAAGCATGCGACTTTTCCATCCTCGATAGCTTTCTCGCCAAGCTCAAGAGCTTCATCACGTTTCGGGCCCTGATCCTCTTTCGTAAAGAGTTTCGGTGGTTCTATCTTACTTGTAGTGTCATGAAATCCTTCATTTTTTTTTGAATATAATTCTTTGACAAGGTTGTAGTCGATAGTTGAAGCTTGTGCCAAGAGTCTTTTCTGCTGCTCTTCAGATAGTTCATTCCAGAACCTGAAGATGTGTTCCTGACCGTGATCTTCTGCCTTTGAATATTCTTCCTCGTATGTTATCATAACCCTTTCCACCTAATATAAACCGTGTTGTCATAGAATCTGAGAATTCTCCTTTATAATATTTTGTATCTCATGGTACTGTTCAAATAGGAACTCTTAACTGCACTATCTTATTTTAGATAATAGTTATTATGAGTATCATCACTGCTCCTGCCAATAGAGGAATATAGAGATTATCATCGACTTTGACATCGAATACTTCTATTTCAAGAGCTTCAACGAACATGGCTGTAAATGCTCCAAGAAACGCCAGTGCAAAAGGGACAAACACCCATCCTGCTAACGCTCCTGCAAGGATTCCTGCAAGCATTCCTTCAAGCATTCGTTCTTGGTTGAGTGGGTGCTTGATTACCGCGTGTGGCCAGAAAAAGTGCGAGATAGAATCTCCGAATGTGAGAATTGCAATCGAAGCTAATGTGATGTCTTGAGGAAATAATAACGCACTCAATACGCTTCCTAGCACAAAAAAGAGAAATCCTTTCGCTCTGACGCCCTTATGTTCATCTTCTCGTTCAAAAACATCAAAAAGCCAAGTGATGATCGGCAGATGAATACCTCTTTTGGAAAGTAGTGAACAGAGCAGTGTGCATAGGAAACCTATAATGAGCAGATATTGGTAGTATGGTAAGAATTTGACGATGGCGATAATAAACAGCCCGAGAGAAATATGCACTAATTGCCTATTCCTTTCGAGTCTGTCTATCACGCTCTTCTGACCCCACAATGTCCGCCGTGAATATACAACAATGATTAAATATCTTGAAGCAGATCGTCTTCATCAACAAATTTTTGAATTTCATCCTGTCTTCGTTCTTCACTGAATCGTAATCGTTCTATGGCAATATCCATCATAGTCGGCTCGATACGAAGAATATCTTTGACAGTGACAAAACCTACTAGGTTGTTCGTGCTGTCGATGACCGGTAATCGTTTGATATCATGTTGTGACATTATTTCCATCGCTTTCTGAACATTATCTTGCGGTATGATAGAAATAACATCTTGAATCATTATTTCGTCAACGAGAGTCTTTTTTGGATCTTTTCCTTCGGCTAGAATCTTAAAGACCATATCATCTCCAGTGAAAAAACCAACTACCTTCTTTCCGTCAAGAACTGGTACGCTACCCACATTATATCGTTTCATTATCTCTGCTGCCTTCCGGACAGTAGTTCCTTTCTGGACAATGACTGGTTTACGTGTCATTATTTCTGACACTTGCATAGAATCTGATTCGGATAGATTCATAAGGTATTCCTCCCGTTTTTATTTGGGCAAGGAAAACTGATTTATAATTGTTTGCATAGGATTTATACTGATACTAGTTTATTATCTAGATAGAAACATCTAATATGATAAGAAAAAAAATTCATTATTCAATAGTTGAATAGGATCTCGACATCATCGCCAAAAATCTGTCTTAGATTATCGAAAAGGTTGCTCTTGACAAAGACTTTTGGTGGAATCTCTATACTCATGAGTGCATCTTCAAGCTCATCAAGAGTTGATTCGTTCTTATCGATCAAGGTTCCTGCATCCGTGATTTTTGCTTTCATGACTTTCTTATCGTTCTTATCAATATCATGCACGATAAAAGCCTGTTCACCGAGAAGGATGACTTCCCCGTAAGAGTCGCCATACTTGACTTTGATTCTGGTCTTTTCGAGTTCTTGACCTCGTTTTCTCTGGATATGCTCAAGAAGAGTATTCATGAGATCTTTAGAGTCCTTAAGAACGCTCTTGATTTCTTGTTTGGTCAATTTATTATTATCGTAATTCTTTTTCGCGTGGAAAAGTTCACCTAGAAGTCGTGCGTATCGCTCTCCGATATAACCTTTCTTGATGATATTTTCCTTGAATGATTTCTCAAGATCCTTATCATTGACCTTCTCTATACCCTCAAGCTGGAGAACATCTCGGGTCATTGTCACGACACTCTCGTATGTGTGAAGGACTCGTTCTTCTTCTTTGCGTTCTTCTATCTCGTTGAATAGCTTATCGAGTCGTTTGAGGTATTCTTCTGATCGCTTCACATAATCATCCATTTCCTTACCTGAAACTGACTTGACAGTTCCGTGCTCGAATTTCTTACGGATATCAAGGATATCTTCAAGTGTCTTGACATACTCAGCTTCAAGAAGCTTCTCTTTTTTCACGAGCACATCACGCATCACTTGAGGCGTCTCTTTAGGAGTTGTTGGAGGTATACCATAAAGCATCAGTGCAGCTTGTGATGGTGTAAGGATTGCCCAGAATAAATCCTCCATGACAATATCGCGGATTTTCATATTGATCCGTTCCATGAACTGATTCCCTGAATTACGAAACATCTCTATAGCTTCAGGACTCGGTTTGACACGACCCATCTGGAGGAGTTGTTTCCATGGCATGAACGTGCCACGGTCATAGAATGGAACACCATCTCGTAGGAATGTGAAGATAACCGGATTAGCATCCTTGATGTTCTCCCAGAAATCTGTGAGTATGTATACTTGGATGTTGATCTTGTTATGGATGCCTGTCATCTGTCCAGCTTCCATTCCCATACCCACAATTATTGATCTGAGCTTATCGCGAAGCTCTGTCCGTGTCATCTTCTTGACATCAGTATCATCGATAATGACAAACACATCAATATCTGATTCAGGAGTTGCCCTCCCTTGAACGAGACTTCCGCCAAGAACATAAGAAACAATATATTTCTCGAATTTCTTGAGAACCATAGTCTTATGGATTTCTGAGATCTTAATAGCTGCAAGCATTCCTGTATCATAGACTGTAGCTCCACTTGCAATCATCTGAAGAATCTCATATTTGCTGTCATAGCATTGCTGCCAGACCTCTGAGAGAAGTACTACTTGTACTTTAAGATGCTTATTTACTGAAGTAGCGATTTCATCATTGATTTTCTGGAGTTTTTCATGAAGCTCTTCTTTAGATATTTTCTTGGATTCGGAATCATCGATAAGAATCAATGCATTGATTTTCTCTTTTTTATCGTCGTCTTTGTCAGGTGGAAGGAGAGAAACTCCCATAACATACCCTTCAAGTCGCTTGATAATCTTATCCTTGAACGATTCAAGAACATTCTTTATATTTTCAAGCTTATCCTTCTGATCTGCAGGCACTTGAGCTAACGCCTTATCGAGCTCTGTCTGCTCCTTCTGTACCGGAGCTTGTTGAGAAGGTGATTGTGATGTTGTTTTCTTAGAAGCTGACTTTTTTGACGCTGACTTTTTCTTCACTGATTTTTTTGTCGTCTTTTTAGAGCTTGCCATGAGATTACATCCTCTTAATAAATGAATAATCCATCCGAACGGTTCAAGATTTATAAAGGTTGCGTTGTTCCTTACGAAAAAAATTCGTTTCAGTCAATTTGTTCTTTACAGATAGCGGTCGTGATAAGTCCCACGCTCAACAAAGAATTTCTCCCGAATGTAGTATTATTGCATCTGACATATTGATTGGTGCTGGATTTCACATCATGGCACAGGCATACTCAATATGTATTTTCCGTTATCGTCTCAACAACACTACTTTTATAAATAATGGATTTGAAAGTCATGAGTGATTCCAATGATGGGCCTGACAGTACAGTCGATTCTAGAAGATATTGGTGGTATAGGTAAAGCACTTTTTTCTGAACCTGCTCTTCTCTGGCAACTTGCACCCATCATTCTTGTATGGATAGTCCTTGAAGTTTATTTCGGACGTTATGCTAAAGAGAAACTCGGTTGGAACACCGCACTGGCTAATGGCATCAGTTTATTCTGGATCGTTATCAGTGGTATGCAATATATCTTCGCTAACGGTGCTGAGAAGTTCTCATGGGTAGCATTCAGTATTATCGCTTTCATGGCAGTATATGGCCTTCTGATAATAGTGACTACCTTCAAGCATTCCTTGCCGAAAAATGTAGAATTCGCTATTGCTTCACCGACTCCGATCTATTACTTCTCAGCTATTGTTCTTCTTATCGCGTATCAGCAGATACTCCTCGATCTGCCCATGATCATTTCTATCCTTGCATTGTTTGTCTTTTTCCAAGTGTTCTTCTGGATATTCCGGAAACTCATTCCTGAAAAGGATAAGCATGAGATTGATTCTGATGATGACGACTATGATGTTGATACGCTCGATAAGAAATCAAAACGTAAGAACAAATCTGAAGATGGAGTTCTATTCGATGATACTGGAAACGCACCTTCATTTGACGATCCCTTTTCATCTCCGGATCAAGAGTCTTCCTTTGATGATGACTTCTCACCAGCATCATCTTCTTCGGATCCAGTACCTCAAAACACCTCTTCTCCTGATGAAGAGTTAAGAATATGAACACATAAGTGTTCAAAACTATATACTGCAAAATCCTATGTTTTGATTGATATGTTGTTAATGGATAAAGTTTAAAAAGAAGTTGGTTTTGACAATGAACACGGTTTTGGGGGTTATTAGGTGTGCGAAAGAGTACTATAGACGAGTTCAAGAAACGTATTGATTCGATGGATAAAGGCGTCGATGGGGCATTTGAAAAGGTCCGTGACGAGCTTGACGAGCACAGGGATGCTATCAATCAGAATACATCTGAACTTACTGCTGCATATCAATATATCGCTATGCTAGAGAAAAAGATAGAGAAACTTAGCGAGCGCGTTGATGAACTCACTGTCAATGTTCGTCCTGAACTGTCTGCTTATGACAATTTGTCTGTTTCTCTTACAATCCGTGAACAAGAAGTCTTTCTGCTCTTATATACTGCCAATAAAGGTCTTGATCTGACTGAAATAGCTAAATATCTTGGTCTAACTGAAGAGCTTGTCCGTTCTTACTTGTTCAAACTGATTTCCAAAGGAGTTCCTATCAAGAAGTTCAGGACCGGTCATGACATATTCACATATGTTCTTGATAAAACTTTCAAAGACATTCAAGCTCGGAAAAACATCGTTCCTATTGATGAGAGAGTATTAGCTGAGCTTGGCGAAATGACTGTCTAGTAATAACAGTTTATTCTTGTTTTAACCCGTAAATACGGCTAAAAATAACAATATTTATAAATTCCAATGTGCAAAAGTGTATACGTGCATACTTATGCAATGAATCCGATTGGATTCAGGTGTGTGAATATTTGAATAGAGGTGTTTTAATAATGAAGAGAAAAGGACAAGCAGCTATGGAGTTTTTGATGACTTATGGTTGGGCAATTCTTGTTGTATTGCTCGCTATCGGTGCACTGGCTTACTTTGGTGTATTAAGTCCGCAGAAACTACTGCCTGAGCGAACAACATTCTCTGCTCCTATCCCTAACTTGGATAATGCAGTAGTCGATGCAGATACGAACTCTGTAGAAATCGCTTTTAAGAACAACAAAGGAGTAGCTATCACGCTTCCTTTGAACGGCACAGTCAATCCGGATGCAGGTGTGACTTGTGAGAATCCGACTGTATCAGCAACCTCCGGTGGAGCAACCGTTACAGCAGATACAACAACCATCCCTAATGGTGCTAACTTCCTGATGACTTGGGATTGTGATGACTTGACTCCTCCTGTTCCTGAAGCTGGATCCAAGTTCAAGGCTGATCTCACGTTCGAATACACGAACTCTGAGACTGGTCAGACCATCACCCACACAGGAACTGTTGACGGTAAGTATTCATAAATGTGAATACTTTATTTTTTTTCTTTTTTTATTCTTCTTCCCAATATTCTCGAACCACTAGTTTTAAAAATGAGTGACGTCTAAACCTATGCTATGGGAGGTGCTAGTGCTCGCGGTCAGATTGCTATGGAGTATTTGATAATCTTCTCCATCACATTTTTCATGATAATACCTCTTATTCTGATATTTATCACTCAGACATCTACTTTAGAATCAAATATAGTGAATGCACAACTTGAAAAGCTCAGTAATGAGATCATCGATACTTCAAAGGAAGTCTATTATCTCGGTGAACCTTCTCAAAAGACCATCAGAGTGACCTTCCCCGATCAGATACAGAGTGTGGCCATAACTGATTACGGTCTTGTATTCACTGTCAATAATGACGGGACTATTTATGAATTCACCAAGGAATCCACTCTTAACCTCACAGGATCAATACAATCTTTTGAAGGAGTGCATGTCATGAAAATCAAGGCTCAGGAAGAAAACGTGTTGATAGTGGATGGTTGATCATGAGATCGAATAAGAATGCCCAGTTAGAAACAGAATTCATCATCCTCCTAATCATGGGCTTTTTCATCTTGTTCACTATACTCGCAATCTTGATTACAGTCTCTGATACTAAACGAGAAGAGCAATTTTATTATGAAATCAATGATCTGGGTAAATCGGTCCAGCAGGAACTTTTGCTGGCAGGACAGGTTGATGACGGCTATATACGAGAATTTTATTTGCCGCAACGAATTGATTCAAAAATATATAATGTGTATACTGGTAATACTTCAAAAAGTCAGAGTTACATAATATTTTCATTTGACAATCAAGAAATATTTTTTGTCATCCCAAAAATAGAAGGAGTTATTGCAACTGGCACTAATACGATAATGAAGCGTAATGGGACATTAATTGTGTCACAATAATGAACTTGAGTGATTAGTTTGAGAACGATAACTAGTAAAAAGAAAGGTCAAGTCTTCACGATAGATTTTATCATCGGCTTATTAGGTTTCATCTTTCTTGTTCTTATCGCTTTTAAGCTGATTGTCTCTATCGTTCCAAATGATGATTTCAAATTGCTTAATGATGAGAATATTTTCATAACCGATATGCTGATGCAACAAGGTTATCCTGACAATTGGACGGACAGTTCAGTTATCATTCCTGGAATCACGACCGATAACCGGTTGAACAAGACAAAACTTGAAGAATATGATAAGATCAGTTATCCTCGCACAAAAGGATTGCTACATATAAGAAGTGATTATTCGCTAGCATTTTATGATGGTGGAAATCCCATTAACATTTCAGGATGTGTACATGGATACTCTGTCATGACTAACTCTAGTTGTCATCCTCAATTCGATTCATTATCCTACACGAATTTCGTGAAGACCGAACGGTTTTTGATCTTTAATTCATCCATTATCAAGATGGTCGTATACTCTTGGAGTTAAGATGAAACGAAAAAAAGCAATATATTACTCGATGGACGCCCTCCTTGCAGGGTTTCTCTTGATAGGCGTAGTTGTAGCCTTATATCATGTATCATTCTATGAACAACGGATTGAACAGAAGAACTATCTTTCTCAAGATGTTCTTACCATATTTGAAGAATTGAAAATCCACGAGCTTGATAATAATTCATTCGTCCAGATTGAAATTGCCGGAGGTGGTATCACTAATACGAATAACACCGTTCTAGAACAACTTGGAGAATATTGGGCGACTGGTTTTGATTACAAGGCGCAGCGATTGCTGGATTCGATTTTGAATGATACTATAAAAGACATTGACAACATCCGATTCAACATAGGTTCAGATACTATTTATGAGAAATTTGATTCTGATCCTGAGAATCTTATAGCTGGTAGACGCATGATTTCAGGAATCGCTAAAGGATCACCATTAACAGGCTATAGTTCATCAGCGTATCTTAAGAAAGTCCGTAATAAGACTACATCGAAATTTTCTTACTTCGGTGGTTTTTACGGTCAAGGGAACATCACTACAACCATGATGTTACCTGACGATTACACTGATATGAAACTTGTTGAATCAATTCTTAAACTCCAGACTCCTGGAATGTTTGATGTTTTGATCAATAATAATCTCTGCATGGATGATATGAATGGTTCTGGTACTACAGTTGATTTGTGGAACATCACTAGTTGCGGAAACTTTTTGCATGCTGGCGAAAATAAAATAACGCTTGTCTCTTCTTCAGAACTAGGTGATTCTTATGTTTCCGGTGGTTTCTTGAAAGTGAGATATTATACTGATACTGCTAACGAGATTTTCGAACCGGGTTACAAGCGCTATTATTTCCCTGAAATAGATGGTTTTGTCAATATTTATGATGCAATCGGTGCTCAAGGCCTTATCAAGAACTGGACACTGAATATAACGTTTTATAACGAATATGATACTTATTTTACGATGGGTAATGAGACTCATTTCATCATTTCAGGTAAGAACGAGACACAGAATGTTGTTTACCAGAAAAAAGATCTCTCTCTTCCACCAACACAAATCCCTATACGTCTTGGAGCCACTAACTTGACAAATGTCACTGTCGATCTTGAAGGACAGCCAGCTGATTCATTTCTTGTCACTGACGTTTCAGGAAGCATGGATAATTGCGGAGAATATTATCAGTATGACGAATTGTATTGTAGTTATGAATATCAGTATTGGTTTTGGTGGTTATATCAGGAGTGTCCTTATCCTGGATCTTGTGTTTCTGATGAGTGCGGAGGTAGTTCCACTACACGAAATCATGAAATCTTCAACAAGACTGTCACTACATGCAACCGAACACTTCTAGATTTAGCAAAAGATGCTGATCATTTGTTTGTTGATACGATCTTCAATGATTCCTATGCTCATTCAATAGGTCTGGTTGATTATTCTTATGATGCAAACTCACCTACTGACTTGACAAGCAATGACGATTTGTTGCATAATGAGATAGAGACATACTCTGCAAACGGCGGAACATGTACTTGTTGTGGTATCAACAGAGCAAGAGACCTGCTCATTAATTCGACGAACAATCGTTTCATTGTCGTATTGAGTGATGGAGAACCTACGTATTATTGTTCTGGACTCAATGATTATACTGGGTCAAGCGGCTCATCCTCCTTGAGTCGGCAATGGGCAATTGATGCTGCTAATGAAGCATGTGATAATAATATCACTGTCTATTCGATCGGATTCGGAGAGAGCATGAGTGAGCAAGGTCATGATGTGATGAGACAAATTGCTTGTAATGAAACGTTGTATTATAATGCGACAAATGCTACAGAACTCTCTTCGATTTATCAGAATATTTCTAGTAAAGTGTTAGTAGCAGCGAATTATACTTCGCAGACTATCAATATTGTCGGAAATTTTTCTCCCTCAAAACTGTTTGCTGAATCTTATATTGACTTGTATTATGATCCTATCATTGATGATCCTCAGAGCAAGATAGATCTCACATATGAAACTCCTGAGTTCGAGAATTGCTCGACCACTTTTTTCATTCCTGAAGGTATGGAAGTTGCAAATGCGTATGTCACATCCTTTTCAAGCAATCATTGGACTAAAGAAGTCTTCGCTAACGGTATCGGAATCTATAACTTGACTGATTATGGTGAAGATTATTCTATTCTTGGTGATCCGTTCATCATCCAGATACCTTCAGCTCTTCTTGATTCAGGTCAGAATAATACTATCAGTTTAACGCTTGGTGATAGTCCCTACAACAATAGTAATTGTACTGCAAATAACTCAGTCATCTACACAGGACTTGTCAATTCATCAACTCCACGAACAGGAGTTGTTGAATATTATGAAGGATGTAATTGGACTATTGAATCAGAAACTTCAACATCAAACCTTCTCATCCCTTCTGATTATAATGGTACGAAACACTGCTTTTACACTTCGCTTTCAACAGCCTATAATGAGACTGATGCCTACGATACTGCTGCAGCATATCTGTTTGAAGTTTTCGATCCTGATAAGGACGGTACTATCTCTATAGACTTGTCTGATTCCGATCTTGAAATCACTATCTCTCTTGTGAGTGGTGTTCCTTATCTCTGGGGTCCTAGTGTGGTAACAACAAATATTTGGGATTAAGAATGAAACAGTTCAATAAGAAAGGATTCGCTTATCTGATTTCGGTAATCATATTGCTTAGTATACTCTTACTTGTTTTTTTCACCAATAATGATTATTCTTATCAGGATGAACAGCAATTGTATAAATCACGCGTTATAACAATCAATGATTTCATCCATGATTTCAATCAGGACATGGTTCGTGCTACATATATTGCTTCTTTCCGTTCAATGCTTGCTCTTGAGGATCAGATAACATCAACAGGTGTATTTTTTGATGATCTCGAATCACATTTCAAGATAGCTATTTATAGTGGTCGTGTCAACGGCAGTCTTGATTCTGTGCTTGAAGGTTCCACTATACAGGATTATCTGTCTAATGTCAATCATATCGCTAACAAAGTAGGTATTTCTGTAGATGCTATTGTCAATTCCATCGATCTTGATCAGACCGATCCATGGCATGTTGATGTTTATGTTGATACTCAGGTTGAAGTCCGTGACGATAAAGGCGTTGCTAAGTGGCGTTTCAATAAGACATATTTTACAACAGTTCCTATTTATGACTTACGGGATCCTTTGTATGGAGTCTATACTGATAACAAGATCCCTAACACTATA
>JBNJHD010000011.1:9744-30028 GCA_051819805.1 Nanobdellota archaeon | reverse complement strand
CCCAAGTCACATTAATCTCATTGTCATAGGTGGTGGAATCGTTATGCATCGTCAGGTTCGCAACAGGATCGACAACAGTTTTTACAGTGAAGTTATCAATGTCATGAGTTTCAACATGATCAAAACTATCATTTATCGATAAAGTGACGTTATACACTCCTTCAGAAAGTTCAGGAGTGAAGTTGAATAATGCTCCACCATCAATCCAATCAAAAGTAATATTATAATGATAGGATTCGTCAGTGTAAGAACTATTACCATCCATATATTCGCTTCCATCGAGAGCATACGAGAAATTATGTGATGAATTAGAGAAGGTTACCAGAACAGTCGACACATTAAGCATATAATCATCAGTTGCATTGAACAGCAAAGGCGAAGACAAATCAGTTATACGAGTACCATCAGAACTGACCTGACCGAAATCGGAAAGATTGAATCGAGGAGCACGATCATCATAATAGACCTCCGTCGTTAAGGTATCGCCATTCACACCATCCCGTTTACCGAAGACCGATAATTCGTTATAGCCGGAAAAGAGATCTACAGGCGTTATGTTAAACCAACCGGAAGGTTTAGGACGGTCAAAAATGTAACCATCACCGCTATAACTTGGCAAGTCCGAAGGTAATGAGGAGGAAATATTAACCTCCAAATAGTCACCCGAATCAAGAACTCCTGTGATGTTATAAAACCTATAATCAGATTTATTGTGGAAACTGAAAGCTATAAATCTCGTAGAATCAACAAGATCATCTGCTTGCGAAGTATAGTTGACATACACAATGTCACCAGCAGTATTTGCGCCATCAACATCCACGGTTCCCTCGTGAGAAGTCATATATTTATCCGTAGTGTTAAAACTCCGTGAAGAACCCGAAGCATTAGTGACTACAGCAGTCATCATTTCAAGCGGTTCGGTAGCAAAGATAGTGTCAGTCATTCCAACCACGGAAATAGACTCGCTAGCAACAGCACCACCCAAATCCCGAATTTTAGGATCATCAGGACCGACATCGATAACGAATTGTTTGGAAGCCACGTCTCGTTCGTTACCGACCGTGTCATAACAGGTTGCTGACCAGTTATACGCATCATCGTCACCGAATCTGTGAGAATAAGCTACAAGACCAGCATTATCAGAGGAATTAACACCTGTACGCTGTCCGTTGATGAAAAAGGAACAATTCATACGATTCAGGGAAGAGTAATCATCCTCAAGCTCAACAGAAAATTCGACAGTCGCAGCGTTTTCAAACACAGCACCCTCTTGTGGCGAGGAGTTGATAATAGTAGGAGGTTGAGCATCTATCTTAATCTCATAATTATCAGAAGTTTGTGAATTCTGACCACCATCTTGACAAGTGAACGACCAATTATAAACCCCACCGGAATCAAATGTATGTGAAACAGATTGAGAGCTATTATCCGCAGGAATCGTGAATGGTTGTACAGAAGAACCATCAATCAATAAATCACAATCAACTTCAGCAGCGAACCTGTCATATACACGAAGATCGAAATCAACAGAATTGTTAATAGCAACAATAGACGGAGCATCAACATATTCAAACTGAGGATCGGTATTATCATTATACAGAGTGTATTCAGATGTACTACTCTTAAACCCTTTAGTATCAGAACACTCCACAGACCATTTATGAGTACCCTGCGATATGTTCTTGACAGTGAATGAGATCTCATCGCTATTGTTAGCAGTAGTATTTGTCTGGTTCAGAGTATTATTGAAATAAAGAGAGCAATTCTCAAGTTGTGATTTGTCATCAACTGCTGAGAACGTGAAAGTAGTCTCATTATTATCGTTCGTGATGAAATGGTTATCGTCAGGACTGGTCACACGTATATCAGGACCTTTGTTATCAACAAGAACATCCCTCGCGTTTGAATCCGCACTGTGACCATGAGTATCAACACACCGTACCCACCACGTATAGCTACCATCAGAAAAAGAAGAGGCTGAGAATGAACCAGAACTATTATCAGCACCATAACTGTCAGTCTGGTTCTGGTGACCATTCACATACAAGCTACAATCAACAGGAGAAGATTCAACAAAACTGAAATTGAAACTATCAGAAGGCGTAATCACACCATTATGAGATGGGAAATCCAGAGAGACATCAGGAGCAGAGAAATCGACTGTCGTTGTTGTGGAATACGTGCCTTCATTACCGAGCGTATCACTACAGTTGAGGCTCCACTCACGTTCCCCTTCAGAAAGACCTGAAGCTCCAAGGGTCGTTTCCGTGTCATTAATGACCGTACCATTACTATCATTCATAATACCATCCACACTCAAATCACACAACATCGGCGGAAAATATTCATCAGAGGAAGTGAAATTCACATCAAAATAATCAACGGAGATATAACGCTCCGGCTCGTCAAGAATAGTTATAGTAGGCGGTGTCGTATCAACAGTAAAATCCTGTGCGATAGACCAATCCTCATTATCAGCTCGATCGACACAAAAAACATCCCAATAATGAGAACCATCACCTATTCCCGACGATGACAATACAGTGGATGTATCGTTTACGACATGCGAATCGGAATTGCTCTTAGAATCATCAATAAACAGGTCACAGCTCAATGAAGTAGCAAGATTATCAGTGACAGTGAAATTGAAATCAATATCCGAAGAGGACGTATTGAAATCATCTTCAGGACCGTTCAGAGTCACCTGAGGATCCGTAGTATCAACGATGAATGAACGATTGGAAGACATTCCCACATTAGAGACATCATCATCACAAGAAACATTCCATGAATGATGACCTTCAGGAAGCCCCGTGACATTATGGAATGTGGAATTACCTTCTGAAACCATCATCGTAGTGTTCAGATCACCATCAAGATATACTTCACAATCAACATCCTCAGCAACATTGTCAGTGACATTGAACCAGAGTTCAACAGCAGTAGAGGAAGTATTATACGAGTCCCCAGGAGATTCCAAATTCACGTCAGGAGGCGTGGAATCAACTGTGAAGTCATTCACAGAAGAAGTTCCAGTATTCTCAACATTATCTATACATGAAACACTCCAGTTGTGACGACCTTCTTCAAAACCATCAATATGAGCAGTCTGATTTGACCCGTTAGACACTCCAGAGTGAGTCTGATTCAAATCACCATCAACATAAACACTACAATTCATCTGACTTGCCAGATTATCAGTCACGTTATACATGAAATTTATTGAAGCCGACGTGGTATTATATGAGTTCTCAGGAAATTCTAAGTTCACTTCAGGAGGAGTACTATCCACATATAATGATCGAGGCATCGATTGCACTTGTGATTCCGAGTCTTCACACCAAACACTCCAATAATGAGACCCTTCAGAAATATCCTCTGTGAAATTCGACAGCGTGTTATTCTCCACAGTCCGCGATCGAACAGAAGTATCATCTACAGAAAGATTACAAGTGTAAAAATCATCTGAATCAGATGCGGACGTGAAATTGAAATGTATAGGTGAAGAACCATTAAACCAAGCAGTATCAGAAGGATCGTAAACAGTAAGCTCAGTAATCTGAGCAAACACGACAGTGGATAACAATAACATCGCGAGACCCAATGCGAGCATGAAGACAAGCTTCCGAGCTTTCACATCAGCTGTCATCGTTTCACATCCACCATCAAGGCAGTACCGATCTTCTGAACTGTCAACGCATCACCATGGAATTTGATAAGATCCCTTACAGTCCCCATCTCAATCCCGAAATGCTTAGAAATAGAAGTGTATGTCTGATGAGGGTTAGCTCGTAGAAACGTAATCAGCTCTTCTTCAGTAGGGATTATCGACAATACACCTCATAACAACCAGTTACTCACTATAATTGAAACATATCATTTATAAATATTTCTATACTACTATTAATAATTAAAAACAATCATAAACAAATTTAAATAATCATTAAAACTCAAAAATAACCTTAAATAATAAAAAACAATTAAAAACAAGTTTTAACACTTAATTAAACTATAAAACAAAAAATAAAAGAATAAAAAGAAAAAATAAAACATTAAATAACAAAAGAGACTCCAAAAAAAGTATTCTGAAAAAAAAGAGAACAGTGCAAACTAGGAGTCTAAAAGAGCATGGAAAACTATTTTATATGATAACAACATCCAAACTAGAATACAGGTATGTGCAAAAAGCCTGAAGCAGGGATGGAGATGAAAGCACTCGTATTCGGAGATACGCACGGAGATATTTTCATGCTCGAAATACTCAAGAGAAAGGCAGAGCAAGCAGATGTGGTCTTCTGCTTAGGAGACCTTACTATTTTCGGAGAAGATCTCGAGCTCATGCTAGCCATACTTAACGAGTTTCCAGTGCCAGTGTATCTCATCCACGGTAATCACGAAATAGAAGAAGAAATGGAAGCGGCAGTGAAAGAATACGAGAATCTCACATACATTCATAAGCAACTCACCCCTCTCAACGAGTACGAACTTATCGGCTATGGGGGCGACGGATTCTCACGGAAAGATAAGATGTTTGAAGAACTCGCACAAGAGTTTAAATCAAACATGACATCAGCACATAAGACAATAATCCTACTGCACGGGCCGCCTGCAGATACCAATTTGGACATACCTTTTGAAAACCACCATTCAGGAAGTGAGAGCTACAGACAATTCCTTGAAGAGACAACACCATTAGCGGCATTTGTAGGACACATCCATGAATGTGAAGGCGAGTTCGATATGATCGGTGAAACGATTATCCACAATCCAGGACCTGAAGGCACACTTATCAATCTGGCAGAGCTGAGCACGAAAAGAAACCCTAAAACGACAATCAACCAATAATATACTCAAGGTGATGATATGGTGAGAGAAAAAATATACTTGATAATCGCACAGGAAAATTTCCGAGATGAAGAACTCCTTGAACCCTTGGAAGTTCTCAAACCGACAGCATACGAGCCAGTCATACTCAGCCCTAAACAAGGGACGTGTAAAGGCATGCTCGGAGAAGAAGTAGAATCAGATAAGGCGATCAAGGACGCTGTCATCGACGATGATACGAGAGCAGTTCTTATTATAGGCGGTAAAGGAAGTCCTGAACTGATGAACCACAAGGAACTGGGAACGCTACTCTATGAAGCGAAAGAGAACAAGCTTGTCATCGGAGCTATCTGCTTAGGACCGATGGTGCTTGCATCATTCAACTTACTTGATAGTAGACACGCGACCGTGTTCGAGACTGAAGAGTCAAAAGCGATGTTTGATGAGCATAATGTAACATTCATCAATGAAGATGTAATAGTTGATAACAACATAGTCACAGCGAATGGACCTTACGCAGCGACCGCATTTGCAGAGAATGTTGTTGAACTGCTTGGCGAGCAGAACACCATAGCTACAAGCGAAGATGCAAAAGGAGAGGAAGAGTGATACAAATGACAGATGATTTCACGACACGACTCAAAAAAGTGATTAACTCAGAGGAGTACAGAACATTCAAGGAAGAACATAATAATTACTATTTGGCGCACGGATTCGTGCAGCTTGACGAACAAGGGAACGAAAGCAAGGAATGGCAAATAGGATTCTATTCTGAAACAGAAGATAATATAGCGACATTCCTCACAGATCCAGTGAAATTCAACACGTTTGAAAAAGCATTGAAAAATGAACATGCTATAATCGAGGAATTAACAGAAACAGAGAAATTTATCAAAACCGATAAGGCAAGAACGATTGTGAAAGAACATACTGTAGAGAACTATCCTAGAGAAAAGATAACTACTATGATCATAGTCATTCAGGTGATTGATGGAAAACAAACATACAATATCACTGCAGTGACAGAGTCATTCTCCATGATCATCTGCAAAATAGATGCGAAAACAGGAGAAATAGTGAGTGCAGATAAGAGGTCAGTGCTTGAACTGAAAAAAGAGTGAATAATACGATGATAAACCAACAATTAAGAATCGAAACATACACTGAACCGGAAGCAATAGTGTTGCTTGGAGGAGAGAATCCTAAACACAAGTCTCGAAGCGAAGGAGTCATCCAATACTTCATCAAACGACAACAATTGCTTACTCGAAACTCAACAGAACTTCCTGCGACAAAACCATGGTTGTTCATTACAGGAAAAGAAGACACGCTCGAACCGAAAAGAATAGCAGTCGCTCAAGCAAATGAAATGAAAGACTACATCCTCAACATAGCCAAAGCGAAAGGTGCCGAAATAACTGAAGAAGATATCGGTTGTCAAAAAGAAGGTCTTGACACTCTTGCACAGATGTATTATGCAGAACAAGACCTTATCAGCCCAGCGTTCTATGATCAAAAAGAAGCGAGCATAGCGCTTGTTACAGATTCATACCATATGCCACGAGCATACTGGGCAGCGCAACAAGTCCTATCGCAAAAGCGAACAGGAAAAAAGTATACAATCCATCAAATACCAACTGACGGCACTCCAAGCGATAAGTGGAAAATAAAAGAGAACGGAACACTGCTTGCGTGGAAAATAGACTTAGCAATATATGGTCTAGACACATATATGGACAAAATACACCCATTACATGGGAAAAAAGCGCATAAAAAGTTCAGCACCTACAAGCAAGGAATGAACATTATCGGAGTGAACGATAACACAAACAACAAAAATACAATCAGAACAGCAACGGCAAACTACCAATGGTAAAAAAAAGGATAGAATAATAAAAAATGCCCAATATTTATAAATCGAATACTATTCTGTGATACGATATGTCTGAAGAAAGTAAAGATAAACTGCAGAGAATAGGGGCTAAAGATAAGCTCCATCTAAAAAATTTCATAAAAGAATTAGAGCAGATAAAAGGCCGTAATACAGAACTTATCAGCGTCTATATACCTGCAGGATACGATATCAATAGCAAGATTGGGCAGCTAGAAGACGAGCAAGGCACAGCGACGAATATCAAGAGTAAGCAAACCCGTGACAGTGTCATCTCCAGTCTCGAGAAGATGATACAGCACCTCAGGACATTCAAGAAAACGCCTGAAAACGGCCTCATAGTGTTTTCAGGAAATGCTTCAGAACAAGAGGGGAAAAAAGACTTCAAAGTATGGAGTGTGGAACCGCCTATAGGCATCAACCAGAACTTATACCGGTGCGATAAAGAATTCGTCCTTGAACCTCTACGCGAACTCGTTGATGATAAGATAATTTTTGGATTGGTCGCTATGGACAAACGGGAAGCGAGCATCGCAATTCTCAAAGGAAAAACAATCATCCCTCTCAAGACGATGCACTCAGCAGTACCGGGTAAGCACAAGACAGGAGGACAGTCAGCACAGCGGTTCGAGCGATTACGAGAAGGAGCTGCAATTGATTTCTACAAGCGAATCGCACATCATATGAAAGAAGAATTCCTTGATAACCAAACTGAAATCCAAGGAATTTTAGTGGGAGGGCCAGGACATACAAAATTCAACTTTGCAGAAGGCAATTATATCACTGATCAGCTGAAGAGAAAAATTATTGCTATCAAGGATCTCTCATACACGAGCGAATTCGGACTTCACGAACTACTGGAAAAATCAGAAGATGTCCTGTCAGAAGAAGAAGTAGTCCATGAAAAGCAAATTATGCAGCGATTTTTCGAGACACTAGCAAAAGATGCAGGAACAGTATCCTACGGATTCGATGATGTGATGAGACTGACACAGATGGGAGCAGTAGATACTATTCTCATTTCAGAAGATCTTGATGAAAAAAACCTTGAAGAACTAGAGAATGAAGCAGAAAAAGTAAGCACTAAAATAGATATCATCAGCACAGAAACACGAGAAGGTGTCCAGCTCCGCGATATGGGACGGGTTGCAGCACTTCTCCGTTATGCTGCTGAATAAACAAGATAAATGATTACTTTTTTTCTACCTTTTCCCGTACAGCATTTATGAAATGACTAAGATCTGGTGAAAGATCCTCTCGATTTTCCAACGAAGTGACAGGAACCCACTGAATATCAGAAAAAATTTCGTTCTCTTGAATAGCAGGTTCACCATACAATAAGCGAGTAAAGAATTTGAAGGCAAGTGCATTACGACCATCAGGAAGAGTGAACGAAACACTACCTAAAGAATCTAATTCTTCAACAATGAATCCCTGACCGAGTTCTTCAAACATTTCCCTGATGGAACATCGTTGAAGGTCGTCTTCAGAAAAACATGATCTTGTTTCTTCATCACAATCATTCTCTTCAAGCTTACCACCAGGCGTTTCAAGATGACCATGATCACGACGAAGTAGAAGGAGAAGCTCATCCTTCTTGTTGACTATGCACACACCTGAAAGTACTATACTACCATCATCAGTTGTTACGACCATGAACCATCACCTTCTATGATTTTTCCATTCTTGAAATGAGAGAAGACTTCCTTCGGTCCGATCAGGAACTTCTTCTCAAGAGGAATGTCCTTGATCTTAGCAATATACGGAGAATACTCTGAGAGAGACACTATCGAGCCATCGACTTTGCACACGAGCAATTCGTTCTCATACACACCCTTGGAAATCTCGTCAATCCCAAAATAATAGTTCTCATCATAGTTTTCGGGAAGCGGAAGAACATCATCTGCTGTCAAGTCGTAGCGTTTCATGTCAAGGGAGCTGAAACCGGTACGGGAATGAAAACGAGTGACAAGATCTTTCAATATAGGATCAGAAGAACATTTCCACTTGATAAGATGATAATCGATAAGAGCATCATCAATACCTAAAAAGTCATAAAGGGAAAACGAGTTATCGAAACATTTACTTAACAAATCATCAACAAAGAGATTATCACGACCAGCAACATATAATTCTTTTGCACGAAGAAAAATTTTCTTGAGCAAGGCATCCATCGCACGAACAGAATGATGATAATATGTCGAGCTGAATAGACTTATACGACCCATGATCACGTGCTCAGCGGAAGGAACGACTTTCGAATCGATGACAACATGTCCATCTTTGACAGCCATATGATCAATGATACGATCCACATCAGTATTTCCATAGCCCACTCCGCAAAAATAAGAATCGCGCGCCATGTAATCAAGCTTATCAACATCAAGTACTGAAGATAGAAGCGGAGAGAGAGAGTGATTGCCTTCAACAATCGCTGCTGCTTCGGAGAGATCGAATACTTCGCGGATAATACGTACAGACATCGTTTCATGGTCATAATCACCAACTAAAGATTCCCATAAATGAGAATAAGGACCATGACCAATATCATGAAGAAGGGCTGCTTGCTTGAACGAGCGCTTTTCATCATCAGACATATGGACAACGCCGTTTTCAGATAGCTTGAGGGCTAAATAATATGTGCCGAGACTGTGAGAAAAACGATCATGTTTTGCCGAAGGATAAACGTGAAAAAGCATCGAGTTCTGCTTAATAGAACGAAGACGTTGCATGAAAGGATGATTGAGGAGAGGAAGAAATTCGTCTTCCAAAGTGATGATCCTATAGATCGGGTCGCGAATACTGATCATAAATAATTGATGAGATGATCAAGTATTTAAAATCATCGAGAAGAGAATCAAGGAAAATTATTAAGCACAGAGAGACCTAAATCGTGAGAATAATTCTCGAGAACAGTCGTGAAAAGGTGGTGCTTATCACGAGTAATAAGGTTTGCATGATGTCTGATGGCGACTGCAAACAGCACAGCATCTGAAGGATCGGGAATCAAGGATAATAATCGATCATCAACAGACGACACAAATGATCGCTCACCAGCAGGATCACCTGGAGATACAGGAACATCAACAACAGAAAGAGAAAGACCATTATTGAGCAAGTGACGGATACGAGTCTTGACTTCATGTGACATGTGATGATGATGATGAACAAATTCTTCAATAGTGAATGTAGAGAGGGCAACATTGTTATCGCCACAGAAACGTATGAGACGTTTCTCCTGACGATGTTCCAGAATGTAGAAGAGAAAACAAGTATCGAGCAAATAATCAACCGACTGCGCTGTTATAGGTAGTGAATCGAATAATTCTTTCATGAAAAACACCTCAGAATATACTTATTCCAAAAATAAAGACAAACAAGCAAGATACCGCAACCCCTAAGAAGAAACCAACAAGAAGCTGAATAGGCTTGTGACCTTCATCAATGATGACGCGACGCTCAAGAGAACCGTGGACTGACTCCTTAAGGACTTTCGCATTCTCACCAACAGCATAACGTACACCGAAAGCGTCTCGGAGAATGATAACACCAACTGCACACGCAAGGACGAAAACCATAGATATTCCTTCAACAAGAAAAATACCTGTCAATGATGAACCGATAATGGTAGCATGAGTGCTTGGCATGCCACCATCACGAGAAAAGGTTTTCAATGAATAAGGATTGATCAGATATTTGATGAGCTGCGAGAGAACCATGGAAACACCAATAGCAATCAAGACTATAATCGGCGCAAACCAGCCATTCAGTTCAATGTAAGACATTAACATCAGATCACCCTCCTGAAAGCAAGATTGATAAGAATCCATTCGATAAAAAGAAGGACAGCAACAACAACAAGCCCATATTGTTCCATCTCTATAGGGATTCTTGATTCTGCAGACATACTGTCGAATTCAGAGAAATGATTGATGAGCTCTTCAGAGTTTTGAGGGTATATGGCTTTACCGCCAGTCTCATTAGCCATATAATCAAGGGATTGACGATCAATGCTGGTTGTCAGGTTGAAGCTCTTAGGCAAGTAACCGACAGGAGCATCTTCAGTACCTATGCCTACAGGATAAAGCACAACGTTATTACGTTTAGCATACTCCACTGCTCGCTTGATGTTATCATCAACATAAGCTCCAACTGTATCGACCCCATCCGTGAAAATAACAATTGCTTTTCCCCGTTCAGTGTCACGGAACATGTTTGTAGCAGTGATGATGGCGCTTGAAATATCAGTTCCTGTGATACGAGAAATATTGACTGAAGCTATAGTGAGACGCATAGGCAAGGTATTTTTCGAGAGCTGGTGGCGAGCATAAGTAACGCCAGAAAAGGTCACTAACCCGAATGATGCTGAACTATCAACGTTTGCAAGAAGAGATAATGACGCATCTTTAGCAGCACCTAGTCTAGTCGGTTCTATATCATCATTGACCATGGAACTGGACGTATCGATAGCTAAAATATAATCGAAATCGTTCTGGACACCATCATACCACACCGTCATTCCTGAGAGTGAAACGATAAGTGCAGCGAAAGTGATGATACGGAGCAAGAGAATTGTAATATTCTTCGTGACGAAACGCTCGCCAGCGATACGCTTGATAGCTTCAAAGTTAGCAAACCGAAGAGCTTTTGTCTGTGTTCGTTTCAGGAAGAAGAAGTGTGCAGCGATGAGTAAAGGTATAAGTAAGAGAAGCCAAAGAAATTCCGGTCTTGAAAATTGTATACCCCACATCGTTTCAATCACTCTTCCTCGACAGTTCTTCAAAGAACCGCGTCAATGATTTATCATAAGGTTCACCATTGAGAATGAGTGTGCAGTCACTTCTCAATTTCTTGAAGACACCACGAACATATTTCTCATGAGCTCTCGCTTGACGTTTATATTCTTTTTCATAATGCTTGATATCAATATATTTCGATTCATTTGAATTAGGATCCTTGAGAACGAACTGTCCTGAAAGATCGGAAAAATCCCTGTCACGCTTATCCTTTAGCATGACACCCATAACATGATGGCGCATAGAGAGAAGAGACAGATACTCTTGCCAATCATCGGGAAGACCTAAGAAGTCAGAGACCATTATAATGATAGCACTATCAGCAAGAATAGAATTGAGTTCGAGAACGGATCGTTTGAAATCCTTGACACCACCATAATTTTTAGGGTCAGAGAGAATACGCTCGAACTGATAACGTATCCCTTTTCCAAAGGAGGGTTCAATGGAAGCTATGAGCTTGTCACTGCACATGACAAGACCGATAGCATCACCAGCTTTTGCTGCTGATTGCGAGAGAGTGTATATAAGCTCAGCACCATATTCCGCTTTCAATTTATCAGTTGTGGTAAAAAGCATGGAATTGGAAACATCAAGGAAGAAGACGACTTTGAAGTTCTTGAACTCTTCAAACTCACGAACCAAGGTTTCTTTAGCACGAAGACTAGCTCTCCAGTCGATGAGTGAAGCATCATCACTATAAGTATATGCACGGTAACCAGTGAATTCCATACCTTGACCTTTGAACGAAGTTGCCCAACTACCTTCAACAGAACGAGAAAGAACATCTCTTCGACCGACAATCTCAATATTAGGATGATGAGAATCGAAATCTAGATTGAGTTTTTTCAAAGCCATTTTCTACATATAACAGGAACAAACATCCAAGAGCCGAACATCAAAGCAAAGGAACACGATCAATAATCTCTTTCACTATCGTCTCAGTCTTGATCCCTTCAGCTTGACCTTCGAAATTGAGAAGAATACGATGCCGAAGAACATGCACTGCCAAATCCTTGACATCCTTGTGAGTGACATACCAACGACCATTCATGAGAGCGCGAACTTTCGATGCTATGAACAAGCTGATACTGCCTCGAGGAGAAGCTCCGAAGTCAACATACTTAGAACCTATCTCCAGATTGTACTTGTCCGGAAAACGAGTCGCATCAATAATCCTCACAATATAACGTTTTATCTTATCATCCATATGAATCTTCTTTGCAATTCCTTGAATCTCGATAATCTCTTCAGGAGAGAAAATTGAGTTGACTTCAAAAACTTCGAACTTCTGAAGACTCATATTATTATCAAGAATGCTTTCTTCTTCATCGATATTAGGGTACACCATCAATAACTTGAAAATGAAACGATCAAGCTGGGCTTCAGGGAGTTTGTACGTTCCCAAGTTCTCAACAGGGTTCTGTGTCGCCATCACGAAGAAAGGGTTAGGAAGATCGAAAGTTTCCTTACCTATTGTCGCCTGACGCTCCTGCATCGACTGTAAGAGAGCTGACTGAACTTTAGGAGGGGAACGGTTGATCTCATCACCTAGAACGAAATTGGAAAAAACAGGTCCTTTTATCGTGAAAAAACCTTTTCCTTCTTCATATGTCGTTACACCAACAATATCTGTAGGTAGAAGGTCTGGCGTAAACTGTATACGGGAATACGAGCAACCTATGATTTTCGAGAGAGTCCTTACAAGAAGAGTCTTACCGATTCCTGGAACTCCTTCGATAAGAACGTGTCCGTTGGTAATGAGCGCTTCGAGAAGAAGACCTATCATTTCATGCTGGCCAATAACGACTTTACCTATCTCTTTACGTGCATCTTGAAATTTGTTTGCGTAATACGCTATTTTCTTACGGGTCGGCTCGTCAAGGAGTTGCTCCATATCCTCACCAGCATCTTGCACACCACTCTCTGTCATAATACTGTTATACAACGGTCAGCACATATAAATAGCTTATGACACCACTCTTGAAGAGAAACTAGATGTGACGCTGTTTCTGAGATAAATAAGAAGTAAGATTTATAAACAACTCAATATGTAATCATGACGAGCATGGCAACGAAAAAAGAGGACGGGCAAGAAGAGAAAAAAAGTCTTATCACAATCAAAGGAGAAACTGAATCAAAAATAAAACACGCACTCTCCAAACAGCACATCCATCAGAAAGAAGTCTATAACATCGTCAAGATATTTTTCAAAGAACTTCTAGAGCTTGATTACGAGTTCACTCACGAAGAACTTATGGAAGAATTGCAAAAAATATATCTTGATAAGAAACACCATGACAAGCTCAAGATATTCATCACAAGAGTAGGGATGATGGAATATACTGACAAGAAATTCTCGCAAGAAGAACTCCATGACCTTCTCTCAGAACTCCACTCTATCATCGATCTCCTCATCAAACATCATGCGAAAACACACTGGTTCATCAAAATCCTCTCAGAATTAGGACTCCACAAAAAAAAGAAAGTGGAAATGATACCGGATGAAATCGAAGCGAAAGAAGAATTGTTTCGGCTACTCAATGCAGTGGAACGAGAAGAGAATGCTATGCGAGCAAAAGAACTCTATAATAAATCACTCAAGTTCTATAATAGTCTTAGCAAAGACGAAAAACAAAAATATTACGATCAGCTCATGAAAACATATAATAAACTCAAGAGCTAACAAAAACTAGTTCTCAAGATAAAGAATCCAAAGAAAAAACAGCTATCAGATACGCTTAAGCGTGACTATAGTAAGAATGCCTATGATAAAGGCAGCAAAGAATAATACGCCTAGAACAGTACCTAGCTCGTCGAAGTCGAAAATAGCACTACCGTAAGTATCTAATCGTCCAATAAAGGATTTCGGAGTTTCAGAAGATGGTTGGGTAGTATCCTCATTGACAAGATATTTGCATCCTTTGACAACATTGTTGACCATCTCCAAAGAGAAAGCTGTTTCAGAACCACTTTTCTTTTCAGCTTCATCAAGAAGTTCGTTAAGTTCTTGACATTCAGGATTATCGCTCAAGAGATCACGAGCGAAACCAATCCGTGAACGAACAGCATCGACATCCTCGTGAGCTTTCTCCAAAGCGTTGACATAGATAGTTGCTGTATCGGTGTAGTCAAGCGATTGTATATGACCGCTGACGTTGACTTCAAAAGGACCTTCGAAACGATAATCAGACATAGTGAGATTAACATCGACACTACCACCTTCAGGAATAGAGTTGATGAATTCCTGAGAGAACGTGAAATTCACAGCATCATCAAAAGAGGCATTAGCACTCAATGTAATCGTGTCAATCCGATCCTCCCAAGTATTCTTCAGGTGAAGAGGAATGACAACTGTACCATTCTGATAGATGGAAGCAATGCCCGGAATGATGAAATCAAATGCTTCAGGAACATCAACTTCTTCTTCAAGAGGGATGGTTATTGTTCTAGTCACAGTTTTTGTTCCTGATGAAGAGCTAGTAGTAGTTGATGAACTGGAAGAATCCTCGACGTTAGTGATATCAAAACGGACATTATTAGAATATATACGAACACCTTCAGTGTCAGTTGCTATGAATCGAGTGTAGCACGTACCTACAGCTTCAGGAGTTATACTGACATCCTCACCATTGAAATCGAAATCAAGAAAATCTCTACAGCTACTATTGCTTTCAGCAGAGAAGACAAGAGTATTAGTTTCAGTGTCGTCCAGACGACCATTTGAGTTGTAATCATCATCAGGATCAAGGAAAACAATGTCATCAGAATGAAGCCTGAAAAAATCAAAGACTTTCGCATAACCATTAAGCGACTTATTGTTATCGAAGGAATAATCTTCAATAGGATTCAAATACAGCGGATCACGATTAGTGTTCTCAACAGACACATTCCAAGTATATTGTGAAAAAGCATAATATGTATCTTCTACCACGACCGTGACGAAATGAGTGCCATTCTCGAAGAATCCAAAGGTCTTATCATAAGGGTTTGAACCATCGCCAGAAAATGAACCCTCACTGACCAACATACCATCATAATACCATTCTACAGACAAAGGATCCTCATCAGTTGCATCAATATCAAAACGAACAGTCTCATTTTCCATAACAGAGATTTCGCTCACATTATCAACTTCAGGGACATCATAGGAATACACAGTAGTCTCAAGACCAGTATCGTAGTATGGGCGGACTTGAGTGATGTTCGGAGGAATACTTTCAGGAAAAACGGTAAAGTTGAAGACTCTCGAGTCAGATGCTGAAGAGTTATCAGTCACAGTAATGTTGACTGTGTGATTGCCGAGATGAGTGCTGTTAGGTGCAAAAGAGAACAGTACTGAAGAAGAGTTTAATTTCGAAAAAATGTACTCTGTGATGTTATCTTCAGGATCAACAAGGTCAAATGAAAAACTCAGGTTGTCAAGATCGTAAAGGAGATCATCGTCAACGGCAGTGATGTTGGTACTGAAAAGGACATTCTCGACAATAACCGCATCTTCAAGGGACGAAGTATTGAGGACAGGGGCATCGTTATGGTTGGTGACATTGAACACGAGCATTGCCGTATCCCGGATGCCCAGCGTGTCCTCAAAGGAGAAGGATAAGTTGTAAGAACCAACATCAACATCTTCAGGAGTGAAGTTGAGAAGATACGAAGTCATTGCTCCTTCAGCAAGACCTGTCGTGAAGTTAGCAAATGATATGGATATGTTGAAATCAGCGAGAATATCAGCGACTCCAGAAGCAGTTTGAGTGATAGAACCATTCGGTTGCTTGTGAGTGAGATTAAGAGCGAAGAAAGTAAGATTATCATTCTCCTGATCGGTAGCATTAAGGTATTTGAGACAGACAATATTTTCATCACAAGAACTCATATCAAGAGCAGTGATGTTAGGAGCATTATTATCAATGACAGATATATTGATGATTTCAGTATCGCTAAGACCAAGATTATCAGTAACAGTAACATCAAAAGACAGGTTACCGCTTACAGATAAAGTGTCCGCAGTGATGAGTCCAGAAGAGGAGTTGATATCGAAATATGAAGAGTTACCACCTGAAATAGAGAAGGAAAGAGTATCATTCTCATAAGTTCTCATATCGGGATCAGTGGCGTTGACACGGTAATCGAAAGACTGTCCTTTAGCACCGCTGAGGTTGTGGATATTCGTCTGAGCGCCATTGCTCGAATAATAACTCTCGTTGAAGATGAGAGGAGCGTCATTGACGTTCGTGATGTTGAAGGTCATGTTGAGTTCGTCAGTGAGAAGTCCATCAGAAACCGATAACGTCACATTACGACAAGCGACGAAATCATTCGTCGAAGAGGTTTCATCGTTCCAAGTTGCATCATCAAAGAAAGAGACATTGATTTGCGCCTGCGCGTCAGAAGTCTCGTTGAGAGAGATTGTTTTCGTGAAATTCCATGGATTGACACCGCAAGAAGTGGAGACCGAGAACGTCAAGGTATCGTTATGATCAGGATCGCTACCGTTGACAATGAAAACAAATGGTTGTGAAGACTCATCCTGACTTATTGATGGACTGCTGATGATAGTGAGGTTCGGAGCGAGATTAGTAGCAGAAATATTGAAAAAACCAGTGGATGAAACTATAGCGCCACCATCAGTGATGTTGAATGAGGCCGGAAGAACACCAACATCTTCACGAGTAGGCGTGAATGAGAATGAGCCAGTGGAAGAATCAAGGTTGATAAAGGATGAAATGTTACTATAATACGTTATATCATCACCTTCTTCATCACTAGCAGGAACAGTTCCTGAACAGAGAGAGTATTCTTCACAATCAAACTCAAGCGTTCCGAAAACAGGAGAATCATTAACAGGAATTATCTCGAAACGGACATTACGACCACCCCAGTTCTCACCGTCATACATCGTGATCGCCATCGTATGATTACCAGTCATGGACTCGTTCTCGACAGTGAATTCGATAAGGCCAGTGGATGGATTGATCTCGAAGAGGCTTTCAGGATACGAGCTCAGATTAAGATCGGCAGAAGTCCACGAAACGATACTATCACCATCAGCATCGTTTGCCGTGGCGATTTTCGAATATGGAGTGTCTTCATAGACAGTAACATTATCATCAAAGCTGGAAAGCGACGGTGGAGAGTTGACGATAGAAACATTATTAGTGGAGTTTAATGTCACACTATCAGTAGCGTTGTACAATGTGACCTGACAAGACCAAGTCTCCCGTTTACTAGTGTTAGAAGCAGCATTCGTGGCAGAAACCGAGCTTTCAGAACCTCCACTCACAGATAATGCGGATACATCATCAGCAGTCCAGTGTTCCCAATACGCTTCATCACGATAGACATACCATGTGACGTTGGCAAGACCATTTTCGTCAGGAGTGAACTTGCAGTTGAAAACAGTATCCACAGTAACGTTTGAAGGAGAAGTGAATGGTTGTGAAGAAAAGGATATAGCGACCGCTAGAGAGACAAGAACAACAATACCTATGAGTATACTACTAGTTCTAAATAAGGCCCTCAATGACACCAACCACCTAACGTTACCTCTATAAGTTTATTGCACTAAGATAGTTTATAAATGTTGTGTCAGAAAAAAGAGTCTTTTTAAAGCACTCATATTTATATAGAAGCGATCACTCCCAGCACTTTTGAGCGTGAATAAGGATTCTTCACATATCAAATCAGTTTTTTTAAAGGTGATATCATATGAAATTAATGAAACTGGCAGGAATCGCTGAAGATAAAAAAATTGAAGAACTGAACAAAAAAACTATCGCTATCGTAGGACTCGGCGGTGTGGGATCGACAGTAGCTGAAATGCTGGCCCGAAACAACATCAACCTCAGGATAGTCGATAAAGAACGAGTCTATGAAGAAGAAGTTCCACGGCAAACACTCTATACCCGAGAAGATATCAGCAAATTCAAGGCAAAACAAGCAAAAAAACGTCTTGAAGAAATCACAAAGAACGTCAAGATCAAGACGTTCCATGAAGAACTCCACGAAGATAACCTCTTTCTCCTTAACGCAGACGTCATCATCGATTCAAGCAACAATATAAAAACTGCACTCATGGTCAATAAGTACGCCCTTGATAATAAGATTCCACTTATTACAGTCAATTATGCCGGAACAAAAGGACACTTGCTTGTCATCGACAGAAACCAATATGCGAAATGCCCTTGTGTTGGATGTGTTGAAGAAGAACTCAATCTTGGAAAGCTGAAAGAAAAAGGAGTGTATAGTCCGACCACCACAATCTTGGCAGGACTGGCAGCGAATGCAGCTATCAAGAACTTGCTTGATATCGAGAACGTTGAGCAATTGTTGAAAGTTGACGCGTTCAAGACAGAGATCAGACACAGCAATGTCGAGAAGAAGCGAGGATGCAAGCATTGCAAAGGAAAGTGAAGTGAGTGACAGTGACTGAAGAACAAACTATTCAAGAAATAAGACATAAACTAGAACGTTGCGCGAGACCAATATTTCTCTTTGATGACGATCCTGATGGACTTGCATCATTTCTCATCTTATATCGAAGGGTCAGAGCAGGAAAAGGAATTCCACTGAAAGGATCCGTTGTTGATGAGCGCATGATAGAAAAAGTGAATAATTATTTTCCTGACCTAGTCATTATCCTTGACAAGGCAGAAGTATCACAAGAATTTCTCGATAAAGTAAGAACAGAGATAGTGTGGATAGACCACCATGAAGTCAAAGACCGAAAAGGAGTCACTTATCTCAATCCACGATGCGAAGATACGGAACGAAATATCGCTACAAGCCATTTCGCGCACAAAGTCGCTGAAAATGATTTGTGGCAAGCAGTAGTAGGAATTGTTTCTGATTGGCAATTGCCCGAACAAGAACTGCTTGAGAAGTTCAGAAAACAATATCCTGGATTCCTACCAGCAGATGTGAACGATCCGGCGAAGGCGCTGTTCGATACAAAAATCGGAGAGTTGGCGCGTATTTTCTCATTCAATCTCAAGGGCAAGACGACTGATGTGCTCTCATCAATGAAAATCTTGACACGGATCGATGACCCGAACACGCTTTTTGAGAAGAAGAATGGACAGGCACGACTTGTCATGAAACGATACGAAAAACATCAGTCCGAATACGAGAAGATCAAGACTAGTGTTGAAGTGAATGAAAACGATCCGTTGCTGCTATTTACCTACACTGATGACAAGAACTCATACACTACCGACCTGTCAAACGAGCTGCTCTACGAACAGCCCGAAAAGATGATTATCATCGCGAGGCAGAGTAATGGTAGTTACAAGTGCTCACTTAGAAGCAACGCGTTGCCGGTTGACGAGATCCTGGCAAAAGTGCTTGAAGAAGTAAAAGGAACAGGCGGCGGTCACGAGCACGCCTGCGGAGCCGTGATTCCGAGCGAACACTTCAATGATTTCGTTGAGAATCTAAGAGAAAAGTCGACGACAGGAATGAAAACAAAAGAATAAACTATTTCTTAAAACATGTTGGCGAGAGTTGAAGGTTTGACGTAGTCAAACTCGGGAAAAGCGAAGCTTTGACCATAAGTTCGAATGAAAATGAGAACTTGCAGGAACACAGTGACTGTATCGCGAAGCGAGTTCAAAATAATCATTTCGAAGAAATAATGGAGCCTCTGGCGAGAGTTGAACTCGCGACCTCTACCTTTCTGTCACTTCGCTCCAGACTGTCTTGCTGAAGCGAAAAGTACCAAGGTAGCGCTCTACCACTGAGCTACAGAGGCAAATGAATTTTTATACCGCTACTGGAG
>JBNJHD010000011.1:0-9644 GCA_051819805.1 Nanobdellota archaeon | reverse complement strand
TCACTTCGCTCCAGACTGTCTTGCTGAAGCGAAAAGTACCAAGGTAGCGCTCTACCACTGAGCTACAGAGGCAAATGAATTTTTATACCGCTACTGGAGCGGATGCGGAATGTAGCTATCGGGACAGCTGAACGAAATCAGCTCCACTGAGCTACAGAGGCAATTGACTCTTTTTGGCTAAAAAGGAGCTTGAGTGCAGATGCACGAAACTCCTGATGCGTGTTAACTGAGCGTAACCAGTTAGGCGAAAACAATCAGTTAAGAGACAATATTTGGTTTTAAAAACTATAGTTCATTTAAGAATTTTTTGTTTTAGCGTGAAAATAGAGGATGAAATCAAATCTTAATCAATACTCTCATCCAATCGCTTGATGAGAGCGTGAAGGTCGTCAGTCCACAAGGAATGCTCATTGCCTTGCGAGGGAGGCGTCTGCGAGGCGATGTCACGGACGAACTGTCTGACCTCATCATCAAGTTCGACAGTCTCGCCTTCGATGGCGCGCATGAGCGCACGGAAGACGTTGCCAGGAAGGCCGATGCGGGCGTTGACCTTGCGAAGCTCATCTTTCAACTCACGCTGCTTGTCATCATCAAGACCACTGTCAAAGTCGATAGAAGAAGGTCGTGAAGAGTCAGTCTCAAGGTCAGGCCAACGACCAGGATGCTCCTCGACAAGACGATCGATAACGGTCTTGTGACGCTCATAGAATGTGCTGTCAAAAGTGCGGGCGCGCTTGTAGAAGTCAAGCTTGCTACGAACCCAGTCTTCATATTCTGAAGCAGAGTCGTGATTGATGTATTCCCTGCACTGATCGAGAAAGGACTTATCCTCGGAAAAGCCGTCGCGGAAGCGAAGCCAAGTTCCCTGGAATGCGATCTCAGCCAGGGCAGTCTTTTGCAGGAGAGAAGCGAATTTCTCTTCTTCAACACCTTCGATGACAAGCGTGTAACGTCGCACGAATTCTTTGGTGCGCAGGATACGACCATCGCGCTGGATCATCTGACGGGCGGAGCGGCGAAAGCTAGCGATAATAGCGACAGTGGCATCAGGAACATCATACCCCTCATCAATCATACGAGGAGCGACAAGCACAGCCCGGTCTTTCTCACGAAATTCTTCAAGGCGCTTCTTGACTTCTGATTTGCTCATCTTGCTGTGCACGACAATAGCATCAAGCTCGCGACCGACACTCTCGGCGAACTCTATGGACTCGCTGAAGATGATAATCTTCTGATCACTTTCCGCTTTGACAAGACGCTTGACAGCAGGAAGCTTTCGGGTCGCGTGATGACGGATCCACGCCATCTGGCTCCATAGTTTCAACACGCGAAGAGCGTACTTGCTCCCTTTACGCGCCTTAAATTCGACCTGACCAGGAGTCATACCAGTAATAGCGAGCATGCGACGATACTCGCTGCGAAGATCGTTATAACGACCATATTCCTCGATCGTCAAGGGTATCCGGATGGTGCACAGCGAGAAACGCTCCCTGAGTTCGTCAAGATTATCAAGACTGTAGACGATACCGCCAGCTCCGAAGCGGATGGCAAGATCGCCCTCATCCTCCCGCTCAGGAGTGGCACTGAGCCCTATCGTGTGAAGTGTCCGCACGGAGAAGATGCCGGCATGAAGTTCGGCACCGTAATGATGGATCTCGTCAAGAATCTTGATGCGAAACGATTCAGGCTTGAAGCCAGCGACCGCTGCCGAGTTGATGACAGACAGGACGACTTGTCCGGATGAGTCTTTTTTTGCACCGTAATAATAACTGGTAGAAACATCAGGCAGGAAGCGATTTATCTCTTTTTGCCACTGGTACATCAAGTGGATCGTCGGCACGACAATAAGCGCCCGAGTGTCAGGAGTGTCGCGCAAGAGTTCTTCAAGAACGGCTATCGCCAGGATAGTCTTCCCTTTACCGGAAGCGACCTTGATAACACCATTATAGTCATGATCGCGAAGCGCGTCAAGTGCGTCCTCCTGCCAGTCATAAAGATCGATCATGAAAACAAGAAGAACAGAACACGATTTTTAAACTCTGCGAAAGACATATTCAAGAACAGAACACCACAATATTTATAAATAAATCTAACTTACATCTTTTAATATATTTTAAAAGTTATAAAAGGTATGTATGAAACAACCAGAACCGATCAAAGACTATGAAGAACTCGTCCTCGAGATTCTTAAAGCGCAAGGAGCACCACGAGTAGGTGCGAAGATAATCTCGATAGCATTCACGGAACCGGAAGACCAATCATTAGAAGAACTAGCTGAAAAGACCAATTATTCATTAGCGACAGTGAGCAATACAGTGAGGAATCTCGAGGGTCTGAGAGTAATTGAGAGGATGCGCAAGCCAGGATCCAAGAAAATCTATGTCAAACCCCAAAGGGATTTCATCAAGAACTTCGAGCAGAATATGAAGACAGTGCATAATACGCAAATATCTATGGGACTTGAAAAACTTCCTCACATCATAACAGGTCTGAAAGAAAATATACGAAAGACAAAAGATAAGAAGTGGAAAGATCACTTCAAAGAACACTTGAAAGTGATAGAAAACCATTATGAACAGATAAAACTCATGGAAGAAATATTTTCAGAAATAATGACGATTGTCAAACAAAAAAAGGAAGAGAAAACGAAACGGTGAATACTGTGACGGCAACAACAAAGAAGAAATCATCCTCCAAAAAGAAAACCCTCATCAATATAAAAGATGTGTGGAAGACCTACACGATGGGAGAGACGAAAGTCCACGCACTCCGAGGACTGAACCTCACAGTCAACAAAGGAGAATTCTTAGCAGTTATGGGACCATCAGGAAGCGGCAAGTCAACAGCGATGAACATGATAGGAGTGCTTGACAGACCAACCACAGGCATGATAAGACTTGAAGGAAAAGACATCAACAAATTCTCAGAATCAGGCCTTGCGCAGATCAGAGGACAAAAGATAGGATTCATCTTCCAGAAATTCAACCTCATCAACACACTCACAGCAAAAGAGAACGTGATGCTACCGCTCATGTTCCAACGGACATCAGAAGAGAAACGACAACAAAAAGCTGAAGAACTGCTCAAGCTCGTAGAGCTTGATGACAGGATGAATCACAAGCCTTCAGAACTTTCAGGTGGACAGCAACAACGAGTAGCGATCGCACGGGCACTAGCAGTCGATCCTGAAGTCATACTTGCAGATGAACCGACAGGAAATCTCGATAGCAGTACAGGAGATACAGTAATGGATTTCTTGAAAAAACTTCATGATAAGGAAGGCAAAACAATCATCATGGTCACTCACGACGAGGAAGTCGCGAAGTTCGCAGACAGAGTGGAACACTTACGCGACGGGCAGATCGTCAAAACAACAAACAAGAACAACAAACATTGAACAAACAATCAAAATACTGCACAAACTGGATAGGTGAAACGCAATGAAAGGAAAACTAATGCTACTGACACTTGTACTGGCACTCACGTTGATGACGATGCCGATGGTACAGGCACAGGATAATGCACAACTCACAGTGGACATGCTCAAGTACGAGCCGATGCCTGCACAACCAGGACAATATGTGACTGTCACGCTGGAACTGGAGAATCTGGGAAATGAAGAAGCAGACAATGCAGCAATCGAAGTGGTCGACCAGTTCCCGTTCACGATCATCAGTGAAGAAGAAGCCAAAAAAATCATAGGAAATCTTAAAGCTCAACGAAGCTATGTGGTCGATCTAAAGCTCAAAGTCTCAAGCGAAGCGGTTGTCGGCGATAATGAGCTCAAAATCAGATATACGACAGATGTCGATAATGCACCATGGCAGGAAACGACTGAAATCATCAAAGTGAAAAGCAATCAAGCAGCAATCAGCGTCATTGATGTGAATACAGAACCAGAGGAATTCATGCCAGGCGGAAAAGGAGATGTCAAGCTCACAGTGAAAAACACGGCTGATGTCGTGCTCAGAGATATCAGTGTGCAACTCAATCTCATCAGACAGGAGAATCAAAAAACAATAGAGCTACCGTTCACGCCGACAGGAACATCAGAAGAGCAGCGTATCAACAAGCTCAATCCAGGCGAACTCAATACGCTGACCTATACGTTGAATACTGATGCAGAAACGACACCTGGTTATTACAAGATTCCAGTGAGGATGAACTTCTTCGATGAGGAAGGTACGGAAACGGAAAAAATCAACATCATAGGGATTTCAGTGAAAGCAGAGCCGGAACTGAAAATAATTCTTGATAAGACGACAATCACAAGTCCGGAACAACAAGGGACAATAACGGTCAAGTTCGTCAATAAAGGAATTCATGGTCTTAAATTCCTTGATGTCGAACTTCTTGATGGAGAAGGATATACAGTGCTTTCCAACAAAGAAGATTACATTGGCGACCTTGATTCAGACGATTACAGAACACAGGACTTCACTATCAAGACGACAGGCGAAGATATTACTCTCGACATAGCGACAAGCTACAGGGATGATAACAACAACGAGTATGAGAAGACCTTCGAAGTGCCGATGCGATACAAACCACAACCGCAGAACGGTAATGGAGGACTCTCACCGACGATTATTGTCATCGCTGTGGTCGTTATATTCTTTATCGTAAGAGGGATCAGAAAGCACCGAAAGAAGAAGAAACAACAGAAATAAGAGATGTTTCGCCATTTTTTTTCTTTATTGCAGGGACAATCAACGTAACCTATATGGAATTTGAGCGAGAGAGCCGATCATGAACCTGGAAGAAAGCATACGGATGGCAGTCAAGAGCCTACTCAATCGTAGGATGAGAAGCTGGCTGACACTCATAGGAATATTCGCAGGCATAGCGGCGATTGTAGCGCTCATCAGTCTCGGACAAGGGCTTGAAGATGCAGTGACCGAACAGTTCGCAACAATGGGCGTTGATGCATTCACCATCCAAGGCGCAGGTTCGAGCTTCGGACCGCCAGGAAGCAATGCTGCAGGAATGGTCGGAGAGGATGATGTCAGACTTCTTGAAGATATATCGGGTGTCAAGCTCGCGATGGGACGGTTCATCAGAGCAACACAGATAGAATCGAGAGATGTTATCAATTCGGGATTCGCATTTTCCATGCCGGAAGGCGAAGCGCACAAGGAAGCCATACGCCAGTTCGGCCTTGAAGCGAAAGAAGGTCGTATCATCAGCAATGAAGATTCACATCTCTTGACACTTGGATCAAGCATAACTTTCGATGAAAGAATACCTGAAGTCGGCGAGAAAGTCACAATAGAAGGAAAATCATTCAGGGTTGCAGGAATCCTTGAAAAGACAGGAGTGCCGATTGTTGATAATGACATCCTCATGGCAGAGGATACAATGATCGATCTTTTTGACCTGTCAGAAGATGATTATAGTCTCATTTCAGTAATCGTCATGGACGAAAATCAAATTATGGAGATTGTGGATATTGCTGAACGAAGGATGCTACAGGACAGAGATTTCGATCCCGGAGAAGAGGATTTCACTATCAGCACACCGCAAGACACGCTCGAATCATTCCAGAGCATACTGATGGTCGTACAGATACTGCTTGTCGGAATCGCAGCTATCAGCCTACTTGTAGGAAGTATCAATATCGCGAACACGATGTACACGTCAGTGCTTGAGAGACGAAGTGATATTGGCATCATGAAAGCGATAGGAGCAAAGAACAATGATATACTCAGGATGTTTCTCATCGAATCAGGAATGCTCGGTATGGTCGGAGGGATAATGGGATTAGCGCTCGGTGCAGGGATCAGCAAGGCAGTGGAAGCCATAGCGAAAGCGCAATTAGGTACAGATATACTGCAAGCGAGCTTTTCACCTGAACTCATCATAGGATCACTTGTATTCGCGTTCATCCTGGGAGCAGCGTCGGGAACACTACCTGCACGCCAGGCTGCGAAGATGAATCCAGTAGACGCGTTACGGAAATAAGATAGGTCAGACCACGATGATACAAGATTATTTCAGGATAGCGATCAAGTCACTGACCCGGAGAAAGCTCCGGAGCTGGCTGACACTCATAGGAATATTTATCGGAATAGCTGCTGTCATCTCTCTGGTCAGTCTCGGACAAGGGATGGAAGATGCTATCTATCAGGAATTTGAAGATATAGGCAGCGATAAGCTTTTCATACAGCCAAGCTCGCTATTCGGCTCTATGGGAGAAGGTTCAGGAGCGAGCATGCTCACAAAAGACGATCATGATTTCGTGAAGCGATTATCAGGAGTGCACAGCACGACAAGCTACGTAATGACAAGCGCTAGGATAAATTATCATGATGAAGTCAGGTATTATAGCATTGCAGGCATTCCCACAGACACACAATCACTACAACTGACACAAGATGGTTTTACTGAAGATATCTACAAAGGAAGGGATGTGGAGCAGGGCGATGGAAAGACCATCGTTGCAGGATATCATCACGCGACACAAGGATTGTTTGATGGCGAGAACCTTCGTGTCAACAGCAATGTGTATATCAACGGTGAGAAGTTCAATGTGGCAGGGTTCTACAAACCTATAGGCAATTCTGTGGATGATCGCATGCTCATCATGCCCGTTGATACGTTCAGGGAAGTGACAGGGATACAAGACAGGGTTGACATGATCATTGTGAAAGTCAATGCAAACGAAGATCCGTTGGAAGTCGCTGAGGAGATAACACGAGAACTTGCAAGATACAGAGATGAAAATGTTGAAGATGCGACATTCCAGGTCGAGACACCGGAAGATCTTCTTGAGAGTTTCCAGACCATTCTTAACGTAGTTAGAGCAGTTCTTATAGGAATCGCAGCTATCAGCTTATTTGTCGGTGGAGTCGGGATCATGAACACGATGTACACGTCAGTGCTTGAACGAAACAAGGAGATTGGGATCATGAAAGCGATAGGAGCGAAGAATTCAGATATCTTCCTGCTTTTTGCTATCGAGTCAGGATTTCTCGGAGTTGCAGGCGGAGTGATAGGGATACTGCTCGGTTCAGGACTGGCAAAAGCGGTCGAGGAAATAAGCAGAGCGGCGCTTGGGAAGACATTTCTCCAAGCGCATTTCTCGTGGGAGTTATTCCTTGCAGCGATGCTCTTCTCATTCCTGGTCGGCATGCTCGCAGGAACCTTACCAGCGATAAAAGCGGCTAAGCTACAACCAGCAGATACTCTCAGAGACGAGTGAAAAAAAGAGTGTTTTACTTCTTGAACGTGTACGAAGAGACGTATGTGATAAGCTCAAATGTCAAGTGCAAAGGAGTGTAGATGAGCTCCTGCTCAGAGACAGAAAGTGATTCGTATAAAGAGAGAGCGTTAAGATATTTTTCCTTAGATATTTCTATCTCGCTGAACTGCAGGGCGAGAATACTATTATGAAGGAAACCGAGAACGTTCTTAAAGGAAGGATTATCAACAGGTTCTTTTTCATCAATGACACGCGCAATCTCTTCACGATCGACCCGGCTTAATGAAATGACGAGTTCACGAAGGATTTCCGCGAAGGTTTCTACAATTAATGGAGACATCTTCTTGGTCTTTTCGATAGAAAGCGTTAATGAGTAGCCAGTGAGAAGAAGTTTCTTGACTTCCTTTATAGTCTTGAGCTTATTGATTTTCTCATGAGCATCACTACTACCATAAACTTCACCGATAATAAAAGAATACAATTTCCTGAAGAGCATACTGAGATCGTCCTGGAATTCGTCGACATTGAAATCCTTTTTTTCACGTTTTGTGAGACGATCTAATTCATTGAACAGATATTCTTTTTGAGTCTTAGTCAAGAGGATCTGTTTCTGCACTTTACTGGAAAAATACCACCATAGTTTCGTGAAGAAAGAATGGATTTTTTTCCTGAATAGACGATAGATGATACCAAGACCTATGAGCGCTGAAACGATAGGAATGAGAATTGCAGTAAGCCACGAACGATCATCATTGATAGTAATAGGAGTTTCGGTATCAGCACAAGCAGGACAAGGACCACCACAATCAATACCAGTCTCTCCTTGGTTCTGGATGCCATCATTACAAGAGGCACAAGCAGGACAAGGACCACCACAATCAACACCAGTCTCTCCATAATTCTGGATACCGTCACTGCAGTTCATGCACGCAGGACAGTTTGGTCCACCGCAATCAATCTCTTCTTCTTCATTATTCAGGATACCATCATCACAAGTCTCACAGGCAGGACAAGGACCACCGCAATCAACACCTTCTTCGTTAGGGTCCTGTATGCCGTTCTCACATTGAGGGATGTATTCGCATTCCCTCCAGAAATACCGTTTGTAGTCCTCTTCGCAACCATGAATATCGATACACTGCCGTTTTTGAGTGCCATTAGGATAACACCTACTCCAATCCTGACACTGCCATTCAGGAATACACGGTTCCGGAGAGGCAGAACCCATCGACCCTCCTGGAGCAGGAGGTGGTTGTTCACAAGGGACTTCCAACTTGATGATATGACTTTGAGCAGTGGCATTAAACGGATCCTTAGCAGTGAAGGTTACATAACCTTCACCACATTCGGTAGCAGAGAAGATCGCTTCAGAACTTGAGAGTATCTCTACAGAAAATTTTGATGAAGATACTGAGTAAGAATACGATAATGGATCACCGTCAGGGTCACGGAAATAATCTTTCAGGAAAATGCCTCTAAGGGATTCATCAAGCGCCCATTCCATATCGCGAATCTGACGATAGTATTCAGGAGGATCGTTGATATTTTCAATCTCGAAAGTGATATTAAGAGTAGAAATGCTGTTAGAGCAGTTAGTCTCGTCAATAATACCGAGAATGACTTCTCTTGTCCCGACCATATCCTGATCAGGAGTGCTTGTCATGAAACCATCTTCAGAGATGTCAACATCGAAAGCTCCAGTCAAGTTCTCATAGAAATACGAGACTGAATCATTATCAGGGTCAGTATAGTTCAATTGACAAGAGTACGATACCCCCTGACGCATCGTCGTGTTACAGTCAAAAAAGAGTTCAGGAGGATAATTGAGGCACATCGAGAACATTCCTGCACTCGCCCTGCCATGAACGTCAGGAGTGGAGACATTGACTGCCTGGAAGAGAATAAAACCAGTCTGTATGCTAAGTATGAAGACCAGTATGAAGACAAACATTCGAATATTAGCCCGGACCACCATTCCCTAGACGTTACAAAGCATAGAATAGTATATAAAGCTTTTTGAGAACAATAAGATTTATTCAGCAAGACGCGCCTCAAACGTGATAGAAGCAGAGCTTTTACTTGTAGTATTCTCATAAATCAAAGCCCTGACAGAAAGAAGGAATGTGTTGCTCAAAGAAAGAAACGACAGGTTATCACAAGCAAGATAAGGATCAGTAGTCGTGAAATTGAGGTATGTGTCCTGATAAGTGGCTTTCACACAGCCAGGTCTCTCAGGATGATTCTGAACTTTAAAGGCATACCATGAACCGGAATTATTGAAAAACTCATCACCAGTATAATTCGTGGCGACAGTGACGTTCGCATAACGATTACCGGTATTCCGTATAGAAAGGTAACCCGGAAATTGACCGCCAGTACAGTCATCATTATCAACATCGTCAGGATCGAGATCACTATCGAGAAGAGAATAGTTCTGCGTCCT
>JBNJHD010000010.1:0-30648 GCA_051819805.1 Nanobdellota archaeon | reverse complement strand
TTGATAACTTCACTGTAAAAACTGTTGTCGATCCTGTTGCGAACCTGACGATGCATAACGATTCCACCACCTATGACAATGAGATTAATGTGACTTGGGTTCCTCCTGACGATAACTATCTTGACTATTACAACCTGACTGTCATCATCAAGCCAGGGGATACGTTTGTAGGATCATTTCTTGTCAACGGAACTGAAAACAGTACGGAACTCTCCGTTCGCGACCTTGAATATGGCGAGTATCTTTTCGGCAGCATTTATGCTGTTGACGAACTTGGCACAGAAAGCCCTATCATCAACTCATCAAGCGGTGTTGTCTTCGCTGATAATAGTCCTCCTGAAATTCAGACTGTTGAAATCATCCCTGACAAGAATGCTGATTATAATTCTAATTCTTCGCTTCACTTGTATTTCAACTTCACGGATAATGAATCTGGAGTCCAGTATTATGAATACGCTGTAGGCACCGCTAGCTGTTCAAGTGGTATCTGCGAATCCGGATGGAACGATCTGATCACTGTGACGACTGTTAACGCTGACAACAATGATATTGAGCTTACAGGACTTCCTCTTGTTGAAGGTGAGAAATATTACTTGTCTGTTCGTGCGAAGAGTGATTATGAATACGCTAACCTGTGGAGTGGTTATTACTCCTCCAATTCAGTCACTGTAGACTCTCAACCTCCAAATAGAGGTTATATTGATTATACTGTCGGGGACCAGAGTTATTCTTTAGTCGAGATTGGTTATGATGTGGGTAGTGATGAGGTAAGTTCTACTACTGATGGAACCTTGAAATATAAACGGGCGCCTCTCTCCGGAGCGGTATGTGGTTCGTTCTCTTCCTGGAAGAATGCTAATAAGAGTCTATCAGGCTCAGGTTCCACTTCTTATACGATTCCTGACGATGGTTGTTACAAATTCGCTCTGTTCGTCTACGACGAGGCCGGTAACGAACGAATCTATCAAAAAGGTAGTGTGAGCAGTAACCTCAGTATCGACTTGACTCCTCCTTCAGAAATAGACTTCATCACAGAGTCCCATATCACGCACAAGACGACACTTTTTTATGACTGGTTTGATAGTGTCGATCCTGAAACTGGCATCTCACATTATCGCTTCGGTCTTGTAACTGATCCTAACAGTAACGATCCTATTGGTGGTTGGAGAAACTCTTCCGATTCCAACGCCACATATGAGTTCATCCCATCTGAGTTGACTAATGGCGAGACGTATTATCTTAAAGTGAGGGCCGTCAATGGATTCGGTGATTCGAATTCAGTAAAAACTTCACCAAGCATCCTGTATTTTGACACTGTCACTCCTGAACCTCTTGTTCCGGTAAGTGTCGCTGATGATGCGGATGGTTCTGACGGGTGGATTGATACTGCAGAAAACCGTAATTGGACTATGATCACATTGACCGGTGAACAAGATCTTTCTGGTTGCTTGTGGAAAACCAGCGAGGATTTCTCATATGTTGTTTCTGCTGGTCTTGATTCCTGTGATGAATCGAGTCCTGGTGTGTATGAGTGTAACATCACAAATCTTCCTGAAGGAACACACGAAGTGCACATAGCTTGTCGTGATGATAACGGCAATGCGCAATCCTTTGATGAGAATACTGACTTGACCTTACATAAGGAGGTGGGTTCTCCACTGATCACAATCACCTCTCCTGAAGAAGATTCCACGCAGATATCTGAGCTTGATGTGGATTTCGATCTTGTTGATGCTTCGCCTGTCAATATAACGATGAAACTGATTGATGTCTCTTCAGGAAACGTCGTTGCGGGTTCTGAACAGCAACATAGTGGTCTTGTCACAGGTACTCATAACTTCACGATAGACCTTGATGGTACTGCGCCTGAAACCATGCTCCTTATCGATGCTGTTGACCAGTATAGTCGTAGCACCCATAAGAATGTCACTTTCCTGATAAACATGAACAAGCCCTTCATCCGGATTGAAGACGATCCTGATCTTCACAGTTACAATGATACTACTTTCTTTGTCAGTGATAACTTCACGATCAACCTATCCGCATACTTTTTTGACAGCATCACATATAACTTGACTGACAGCTCTGGTGATATTATTGGTAATTGTCACAACTCAACTTTATATTCTTCTGTCCAGAACGATTCGGATAACATTTCTCTCGGCTGCAGGATAAACAAGTCAGTGTTGGTTTCTGGTGAGGTGTATTCCTTCTCTGCCTTTGCAAGTAATGATGATCCTGTAGCTGATCCTGATCTCTTATCACATTATATAGTCGCTGATCTTGAGAAACCTCTCCTCTCAACAGGCTCTCTGGCATATGATCCTCCAACAGATATCTTCGAGAATGACTCCTTAACATTATTCTCTGCTTGGCTTGATGTCAATGACATCAACGATGTCATCTTCAATTATAGCATTGATGGTGGGTCTTGGCAATCTCTTGAACTTGGCGATGGAGTTGAACAGATATCTCCACGGAACTGGGTGCCGGAAGAATCACGATATGAAGCGATCATTCCTGAAGGTCAGTTGGTCGCTAACGCTTCTCTGGATTATCGGTGGATTGTCGAAGACGTTGCTGGTAATGTCAACGCCAGTGCTAACGGTTCTGTAATTATAGAGAATCAGGTTCCTGTAATCAATCAATCAACCACGTCCTTCAAGGGTTTGGATGGTTATGAGTTCAACGAATATGTCCTCTTTGATGACGGTGACATCCATACTCAACATAATTCTACTCACTTCAACTGCTCACTTGATGATACGACTTACTTTAACGCGTTCGCAGTTTCTGGATCCGAATGCCGTCTATGGTGGCATACCGGCAACGCTGAAAACGGAACGTATAATCTCAACCTGACTGTCTTTGACTTAAAGGATGGGGTTACTCTCTCGAACGATTCGACTGTTATTAATATAACGATTGTTCCGACCGAATACCAGAACATAACTGTTGATAGTGGTTTCAACTCTCTCGTTGAAGTCGCCTACATGTATAACTCCTCTCTCGTGTCAGGGCATTCTTCGTTCAACTCGCAGGATATCGAGACTCTTGTTGAAAAAAGAGATGGCTATGATGTTATGATTTCAAGTGATCGTTTGACTGTGACTGCAAAGAATATCTCTTCATCAGATGCAACACCTTCGTATTATTATAGGAAGTATTACAATATTTCAGACATTCGTTATGTCACTGACAGTCTCGGTAATGACTTGACTCATGTTCCTAAATTAGCGTATGCCGCAAGCGCTAACTTCTCAAACGCTTCAGAATATGTGGTGTCCTTTAATGTTTCAGGTCTCGGTCTTGATACTTCACGACTCTCTATTTTCAAATATAATGATACTGACTTCGGTATCGACTATTCCAGTGCTTCAGGCTATGGTAAGCTTGATACTGTTATTGATGGTAATATCGTTTCAGCCACAGTCGATGATTTCTCAGCATTTATCTTGGCTGAAGAGATTGTTCCTGAACAGTCTAATGAATCTTCTAGTACGAGCAGTTCTTCCTCCAGCTCTGGCTCTTCAGGGGGTAGTTTTGGTGGTGTATCCATAGGGCCAGAGCCGAACTGCTCTGATAATATTATGAATCAGGGAGAGATAGGTATTGATTGCGGTGGTCCGTGCGAAGCTAGCTGCTCGCCGAAATCAGATGCCAGTGAACAGGATTCTGGCGATAGTGCTATTGGCTCTCCCGAACCGTCTTGCAGCGATGGCATCCGTAATCAGGGAGAATTGGATGTTGATTGTGGTGGTCCATGCGCTCCTTGTAAAGTAGCTACTTGCTATGACGGCATCCGTAATCAGGGCGAAGAGAAGATTGACTGTGGTGGTCCTTGTCCTGCTTGTGACGATGAGCATGTAGCTTCTAGTGAGCCGGATCTTGAGAAACCGGAAAGTTCGACCATGCCGGTATTCCTGTGGATCCTCCTTTCAGTGATAGCTGTTACTGGTATTGGCATTTTTGCCTTCAAAACACATGGTTTCAGGTTCAGTCACGAGCATGTCGGTGTTGGTCACGAACACGGCATGAACAATGAGAATATTGCTCGGGTGGCTCGTTTCATCGCTAAAGAACTCGGTGAGACGAACTGCTCTATCGAACGTGTGAAAGAGCATCTTCTCTCTCACGGTATTGAGCGTCAATATGTGGATACTGCCGCGTTTGCGTTCGCGAACACGACAAAAGTCTCTGACGTCCTCTCTTATCTGGACAACTATAGTGAGAAAGGTTATTCACCTGTAGAGCTTGAGAAATGGCTTCTAGAGAAAGGCATTCCTGCCGGTGTTGTCGCTATAGCGTATGACATATATAATGATCCTGACGAGAATAATCCTTTGTATCAACTATTTCGTTCTGGAAATGACGGGTCGCTTACAACAATCACTAGCTCAACTGATGCTCTTGATGATGATTCTGGAGAATTCGATTCTGGAACATTCTGATACTGTTTTTCGTTGTTCATTCAGTATGAAAGCTTGTTTATTTCAGAAATGATATTGATGTTCTCTTCAAGTTTCTGAAGCAAGTAGCTGAAGTTTTTCTCATTATTCTTTTTTTCAATATCTTCTTTCAACTCCCTTATTGTATCTGAAACTTTGTATGCTTGCTCAGTATTTTTCGTGTAGAATGCATTCATCACCTTCTCAAAACAATTCTTTATTGTTATCAGCGTATGTTGCATTTTTTTTCTTTCCTCTTCTTTCAAGAGCAGTCCTAGCTCTTGAGACAATCTTTCCAGATTATCGGAAACTGTTTCAAGCAATGTTATCATCTGCCAGAATCGGAGTAGTGTGAGCGGGTCATTATTTTTATCGCTTGTTACTTGCATGTAGAGTCTTTCCCTTATGGCTCGTTGTAATAGTCTGACTATCTTATCGACATTTTGTTCTCTCTGACTTATCTCATTTTTGAGTTTTTTGCTATTGATCTTTTTATTTCCTTCAAGTTCTTCAGCAATTTCTAGTATCATTGATTTGATACTGTTGTCGACTCGTTTGAGAAATGTTTCGATAGTGATATCTTCTGTCTTGATATACGTTTTTGCAATAATTTTGTTTGTCGTGTGTTCAACAATCTCTAATCCTGTCAAGGAATCAATGAGTGAAATGATTGATGTAGTATGTTCTGAAACTCGTGTACCTGTAAAGTAAATGGTTGTTGCGTTGTGCTCGTATGCGGATAAGAGCTCTCTTTTCAGTGTTCGTGGAGTTGAATTCGGCTTCACTGTTATAGTGATAACTTTTTCCTCTTTCTGTTTTTCTTTTGCAGGACTAAGAATAAGGCTGTCTCCAGCTGGTTCAAGAGTGATAGTGTCTCCTTTTCCCAGATTATATGTGTCAAGCCAAGTCTTAGGAATAGAAACGACAAACGAATTGCTTCCGAATTTGATGAGTTTCCGAAATTCCATGCTTACCCTGTATCCACCATAAACAATAGTGATGTATATATATGCTATATACTGTATTGGGAAAACCTATATATATACTTTTTCATGTATACTCCTACTGTTGTAAAAGGAAAAAAGGGGGTTCAAGCTACTATGGCTCATTCGGAAGAGGGTAATACTCCGCGTAAAGCGGAGGAAAACGATTTTGAACGAGATTCTTCTTTATTTGTTGATAACGCTACGGATTTCGATTTCATCGAGAATGATATCTACAAAGCTGAATTCATCGATTCCATGCTTGATAATGACGAATTATCTATGGATGAAGCCGCCTTTATGAGGGGTTATGATGATTTCAACTAAACTACTCATGCGCCCGCACACCACCTAAAAACACCTCACATTGCCGCCGCACAGTATGGTTTGCCCACTGTATTGTGTGTCGGCTTTGTTTTTTTTCTAACTCGCTCGTTTAACGCCGTAAGGAACACTTTCTTCCGCTAGGAATGCTTCTCTCTTCACATCTTCTGTTATGAAGTGGCTTGAGTATTCCAGTGGTGAGAATCGCTCTTCTAATACTTCAAGAAACGTATTGAAGTCCTTTACATGCTTGAATATTCCTTCGACCAAGAAATGGTATTTCTCTGTCACTTTGTAGATTGAATTTATTTTATCATTGCATTTGAGGTGTTTTTCAAGCTCTTTTTTGTGTTTTGTTGGTGTTTTGAGTAGCAAGTGGACTTTCGTGTAGTAACCTAGCTTTGAAAAGTCGATCAGTGTCGTATGTTTGAACACCAGATCTTTTTCTTGTTCTTTGAGTTTATCAAAGAGAGTTGATATTGGAATATTTGTTCCCTTGCTTATTTTGGTCAGTGGTAGTCTCGAATTGGTTCTTAGCCAGCTTATCAGTCTCATATCCTTTTCATAGTCTTGTTTCATCTTCTTTTCACCTCACACACGTTAGGGTGTACTCTCATTACTGGCTTTAAGGGGTTTTAATCCTCATCCTTAAGCATATTAAGGTGCTCTTAAGGTGTCTGAAGAATTCATCTCGTGCTGGAATTCCTTGACACTATATACGGTTTTTTCGTTTTTGGTGGCTTTTGTTGCTTTCCGCTGGTTTTCAAAATATTTATAAACGGTTTGCGGTTCACAGGATTCATACGCACCGGTAGTCTAACGGCTAGGATATTGGCCTTCCAAGCCAGTGGTCCGGGTTCGAATCAGCTTTAGTCCAACTGGTTACGCTCAGTTGACGCGCATTGGAAGTTTCGCGCTTGAAGCGCTCAAGCTTCCTTTTTTATGTTGGCTTCGACAAGAAGCTGGCTTTTGTCAAGAGCAGTACTTGGGCTATTCTGTTGAAAGTCCCGGCCGGTGCATTTCTTTAGAAATCACCTGCCGGTCCCGATCTTCAGATGAGGACATCGGCCGGTGCATTTTCTTTCAAAAAATGGAACGGACGGCCAGTGGATGGTACATTCTAACGCGTCGGTCGGTGCATTTTCCTTCTCTTCAGCTTTTCAATCGCAATATTAATATACGATGACCATGAAATCCTGTGATTATGGCTAAAGATACTGTTCTTGCTGTTGTCGCTCATGCTGACGATCAAGTCTTGGGTTTTGGTGGTTCTCTTGCCAAGTATGTCTCTGAAGGAAAACGAGTCATCACGATCGTCTTTTCTTATAGTGAGCGTTCTGCTCCTCATTACAAGCAAGAGATTGTTAGAAAACGTAATGTTAAAGAGAGTAATGCTGCTGACAAGCTCCTTGGTGGCTCTGGTGTTCTTTATCTTGGTCTTCGTGGTGGTCATCTCCGTGATGATTTCTGGAATCATGGTGGTGAGCAATCCTTGAAGGGGTTGCTCTTGAAATACAAACCATTCAAGATCTTCACGCATGCTGCTGATGACTCTCATCCGGATCATCGTTTAGTCAACAAATTGCTTCTTGAGACCTATGATAAATTGCAGGTCGAGAAGAACTTCCGTACCGATATCTATGGCTTTGGCGTGTGGCGCTTGTTTCGTTTCAAGCGTCGTCACAGTCCTCGTCTTGTCGTCGATGTTTCTGACACGTTCCGTAAGAAGCTTCGCGCTATCGAGGTGTTCAAGAGCCAGCGTAATCGCTTGTTCGTGCTCAAGATAGGAATCTATATGTATGGTCTTCTTCGTGGTCTAAAGCATGGGACTGCATTTGCTGAGGAATTCCAGAAATTGAGGTGATTTTTTGTTATGAAACGTAAGATTATTCGTTTGGCTGAAAAGACGCTTGTTGCATCGCTTCCTTCCTCCTGGCTTGCTGATCAGGGTCTTGAAAAGGGCGATCAATTGGAGTGTCTCATACAGGGTAACAAGCTCTTGTTTATTCCTGAAAAACCTTCCTCTACCTTTTCATCCATCTCTCTTGACATCAGTGATTTGAGCGAGCGTGTCCTTCGTTGGCAGATATCCTCTCTTCACAAGCAGGGGTATGATGAGATTGAGATCAACTCATATACGAACGATCAGTATAGGGTCATTGAGGACTTGGTCGCTAACTTGTTTGTCGGCTTCATCATCAAGGAGCAGTCCAAGCTGCGCATCGTTATCGGTCAGGTCGCTGTTGTTGATGCCAGTGAGTTTGATTCCACCTTCCGTCGAGCGTTCCGTCTGTTGATATCCTCTGCTGAAGATACTCTTGAATCGTTTCGCAAGCAGGATGTTGTCTTGCTTTCCGATCAGGTCCAGAATGAGAAGAACAATAACAAGCTCACTAACTTCTGCGAACGTTTATTGAATAAATCGCTTCATCAGAAGGAAAAAGGTCATTTCTGGTATGTCCTCTCGTGGAATCTTGAGAAAGTCGCTGATAACTTCAAGTATCTGGCTAATTATTATGGCGATAGGATTCCTGAACTTGAGAGTGACGTGCTTGACATCTTCGAAGGCGTGATCGCATTCATCAGGTCGTATTACGACTTGTTCTACGGATTTTCTTTTCAGAAGCTTGTTGACGCTTCTGCTTTGAAAAAGGATCTTGAGAAAAAGTTGTTATCTCGCATTGATAAAGTTCGAAAAGAGGAGGTTGTCCTGCTCCATTACCTTCACATGATCGTCTTGCAGATGGCTGACTTCTCCGCTTCGACAATTGCTATCAATTACGAAGGCGAATGATGGTCAATTTTCTCGAGCTTGTCGATAATCGTTTGAGGCCGTTGTCGGTGACGACGAAATCATCTTCGATTCTCACTCCTTGTTTCTTGTAGAGTGCCGGTTCCATGGCGATAGTCGTGTTTTCTTTGAGAAACTCATATCCGACCAACGGTGTTTCGTGAACATTCAGTCCTATGCCGTGGCCAAGTGCGTGTATCATCTCAAAGGATGGTTTCACTTCTTTGGTTCCTGCTTTGAGTGTTCTTTCTAATCGTTTTTGTTCGTCCTTGACTGTGTTGTAGAAGTCGATGTCTGCCTTTGTGGGTGTTCCGATGTAGATCGTTCTCGTGATGTCTGCGCAGTATCCTTTGTGCTTGACGCCGAAGTCGATGATACAAAAGCCCTTTGTGAGTTTGTTCGTTCTTGATGGTTCGTAATGTGGATTCGTTGAATTCTTCCCGCTTGCAACGATTGGTTCGAAGGAGAGTTCATCGCCCAGATCAATCACTCGTTTCTTGAGATAGTTGATCCCTTCATATTCATAGGTCATCTTCGGCAGTTGTTGAAAGAGTTCTCCTATGAGTTGTTCTGTTCTCTTGACTGCTTCCTTGAGAATGCGTAATTCATTGCTTGTCTTTATCTCTCGTCGTTTGTTGAGATACGTGCTCACGTCTTTGAACGTTATTTTGCCGAGTTGTCTTCGCAGTTGTTTGCGTAGTCCGTCGTGTTCTCGTTTCGTGATCTCTTCATAGTTCACTCCTATTGTTGTCGCTTTCGCTTCCTTGAGTGCTTTCGTTATCGCTCCTGCTTCTCGCTTTCGCACCTCGACACCTTGTAGCTTCGGTGCTTTCTCGAGTGGCGAGTGGAAATAGATCGGTTGCTTTCGTTTGAATGTGAGAAGCGCTGCGCTGTCTCCGGCCAGACCAATCAGATACTTCATCGAGTTTGAAGGTCGTTCGTCTGAGGAGAGAAAGAGGCATGCATCAACGTCCGCTTCGCTAGCGATAGTCTGACTTCTGCTTTTGGTTTTGCTTTGGGAATTCTGTGTAGCACTCATAGTATCATCACCCATAACTCCATCAGGCTTTTATATAGGTTGTGGGTTGGTGTATAAAGAGTGTCGCGTGTGGGATTCCATCGAACGCAGTGAGAGGGTGCCGACACTAAAATGTCGAGCATGTTCAAAGCCCAGCCGCAAAACATTTCGAAGAAAATGAGAAATGGCGCCGCGGGTGGAGAGTTGAAAGTTACGAGCCTGCGAGTAACCTAGGAACGCCAGTGACGCAGCCACGAAGTGGGTGAAAATCACACCGCAGAACTTAGAACGAAGTGAAAAGAGCGCCGCGGGTGGCAGCGAAGAATAAATTCTTCTGGTCACCCACGTTGTATAAAGAGCGCCGCGGGTGGGATTTGAACCCACGATTCCCGGAGGAACAGGATTAGCAATCCTGCGCAATACCAGGCTATGCGACCGCGGCAAATGAGAAGTCGCTTGCATCAGGTGTTCTCAAGGCATTTTTAAACGTTTCTGTATTCTCTTCCCTTCAGAGCTTCCTTCGAAACATTTTTAAAGGAGAACCTATTAACACCGGATATTCGGAACTTCTCATGAACTATTTTTACTTTTGAATGATATATAGGTGACATATTGTGGATAACTCTACAACCAAGAAAACTGGAACTACAACTGTAGGGCTGAAATCACCTGACTGCGTCGTTCTCGCTGCAGATACGCGAGCGACCGTCGGTAACCTGATTGCAGCCAAGGAAGAATCGAAAGTCTTCCCGCTAACTGATAACATCGCTATTACCATCGCTGGTTCTGTAGCGAGCATCCAGATGCTTCTCAAGCAGATTAAATCTCAGATCAAGCTTCGGACTATCAAGACTGGTCGTGACATGACTGTCAAGGAAGTCGTCAACCTCCTGAGAAACTACGTCTTCGGTATCATCCGGACTCCTAGCATGATCCCTGACGTCGCTCACCTTCTCGTCGGTGGTGTTGACAAGCACGGAGTGCATCTCTATGACATCTTCCCTGATGGGACTTTGTCTGATATCGATTCTTACATCTCAAGCGGCTCCGGTAGCGTCTTCGCATACGGTGTTCTCGAGAGTAAGTATAAAGACGGTTTGTCTCAGAGTGATACTCTCAAGCTCGCTGAAGAATGTATTGACGTCGCTATCCAGCGTGACAGTGCTAGTGGTAACGGCGCTGATGTCTTTGTCGTTGACAAGGACGGTGTCAAGCAGGCTGTCAAGAAGCGTGTGAACACTCATCTTCAATAAGTATTACCAATTATTTTTTTATTATCTATCTGTATGCCGGGTGGCATTTTCTCAAACAACAAAACTTTTGTAAAAAGAATCTATATGGGCTTGACATGTTCAAAGATCTTTGAACTGTTACAAATATGATTCTAAGAAACGAATTCAAGTGAACACGAGTGAACTGAAAAATGGTTGCTGAAATAATCAAGGAAATCTATAAAGTGGTCCCTAAGGACAAGATCAGCGAAGCGATGTTTGAAGCTGCTAACATTGTCCTCTACACTAAAGACACTGACTTCTTCAAGGATGACGGTGGGGTTATCAAGAAGGCAGTCCATGCTATCAAGAAGCGTATCGAACTCAGGCCTGACCCTAGCGTATGCATGGGTCTTGAAGAGGCTGAAAAGGAGTTTCGCAAAATCGTCCCTGAAGAAGCCGCTATCACTAACGTGATCTTCGATAGTCCGCGCTCTGTCGTTGTCATCGAAGCTGAAAAGCCAGGTCTTGTCATCGGTAAGCAGGGCGAAACCTTGAGAGAGATTAAGAAAAAGACCTTCTGGGTCCCTCAAGTCAAGCGAACACCTCCTATCCGCTCCAAGATCGTCGAGAATATCCGTAGCGTTCTCTATGAGAATTCTGACTATAGGCGTAAATTTCTCAACAAGACTGGCGAGCGAGTGTATAACGGCTGGCTCCGTCAGAAAAAGGAAGAATGGGTTCGTGTCACCTACCTCGGCGCTGCTCGCCAGGTTGGTCGTTCCGCCATCCTCCTCCAGACTCCCGAGTCGCGAGTCCTTCTCGATTGCGGTCTCGATCCTGCTTCTATGGATGGTGCGTATCCTTACTTGGAAGCTCCTGAGTTCCGTATCGAAGAGCTTGACGCTGTCATCATCAGCCACGCCCACCTCGATCACACTGGCTTCTTGCCTTATCTTTTCAAGTTCGGCTATCGTGGTCCGGTCTATTGTACTGCTCCTACAAGGGATATCATGAGCTTGTTGCAGCTTGATACTGTCAAGATCATGGTTGGTGAAGGTCAGGATCCTATTTATACGAGCGAGGAAGTCCGTGAGACTGTCAAGCACACGATCACACTTGATTATGAGGAAGTCACTGATATCACTCCGGACATTCGTATAACGCTGTATAACTCGGGTCACATCCTCGGTGGTGCAATGGTTCACATCCACATCGGTAACGGTCTTCATAACATGCTCTATACAGGTGACATCAAGTATGCGAAAACACAGCTTCTTGCTCCTGCAGCTACTCGTTTCCCTCGTCTGGAGACACTGCTGATTGAGGGAACTTATGGAGGTCGTAGTAATACTTTGCCGTCGCAACGCGATCAGGATAAGTATGTCGCCGAGCTCATCACGAAGACGATCAACAATAAGGGTAAGGTGCTTATTCCTACTCTTGGTTCTGGTCGTGGTCAGGAAGTCATTGTCGTTGTTGAGAAGATGATCCGTAACGGTCAGATTCCTGACGTTCCGATCTACATTCATGGTATGGTGTGGGATATTACTGCTATCTACACTGCCTATCCTGAATTCCTCGCTAAAAGCGTCCGTAGCCAGATCTTTCACAAGGATAACAACCCGTTCCTCGCTGAGAACATCAAGCGGGTGGGCAGCATGAAAGAGCAGCAGGAGATCATCAACAGTGATAAACCTTGCATCATCCTTGCAACAAGCGGTATGCTTGTTGGTGGTCCGAGCGTCTCGTACCTGAAAGGTCTGTGCGAGAATCCTAAGAATGCTCTTCTCTTCTCGAGCTATCAGGCTCCTGGCTCTCTGGGTCGTCGTATCCTGCAGGGCGAGAAAGAGATAAGTTTTCCGAACGGTTCAAACGCCCCTGATACTTTCGAGATCAAGATGACTGTCTCTCGCCTTGAGATTTCCGGTCACGCGGACAGGCGGGAGCTCATGAGCTTCTTGTCACACTGTAATCCGCGCAGCAAGCGCGTCATCATCAATCACGGTGAACCGTCTCGCTTGACCGATCTGGCTAGCAGTATCCATAAGTCCTTCAAGGTCGAAACGCTCGTTCCGCAGAACCTTGACACGATCAGGATACGCTAGACCCTTTATTTTTTCCGTTATTTTTATATATCAAGTATTTTGGGATTCGTGCTATGAAATTCCAATACTTCCACTATCTAATTGCTGTGTTGGCATTGACGGCTGTCGCTTCTTTATATGCTACTGAATTGTTCTTGTTTTTGGTTCTTCTTTTCTTGGCCGGAATGTTGCTCTTGGTACGATGGTCGTTAGCAGAACTGATCTTGTTTATCGCTTGCGGTCTTGCAGGTGCAGGTGCTGAAATATTTGCGATTACGTTCGGTACATGGTACTATTCGACTCAACATGTTTTTAGTATACCCTTCTGGCTTCCGGTGTTATGGGGTATTGCTGCTGTATTTATCAAGCGGATCTATGAGGATATATCTTGTTTCATAAAGAGAATTTCTTCCTCTTCATCCTAAGCATATATTTTTCGCTGGATTTGAGCATAAACCTTATATACTTTCATCATGTTGGTTATCTCTAGTATGGGCGATAATAACAAGAAACCTGTTTTTGATGATCCTCTCATTATCCGCTATCGAGGCCAGTATGATTATGATGGTCTTCTCTCTCTACTCAGGGGTTTTTACAAGAATATGAAAATCGATATCAAAGAGCCCAAATTCAAATACAAGATGAAAGGTTCAGGCGCTGAAGTCGAGTTCAAGTTTGAGGGTGATCGTAAAGTAACTCACTATGTGAAGGTTCATCTTGAGATTGAAGGACATTTATGGAATGTAAAGCCTAAAGAAGTTGTTATTGGCGGACACAAGGTCATGCGTACTGATGGGAAGTTGGAGTTGTGGCTGAACGCTTTTTATGAGCATGATTTTGCTGGTAAGTTTGGTGATAAGAAGTTCCAGAAATGGATGAAAAAACATATTGAGGATCCTGAAGTAGGTCTTCAGTACGGGGACCTCAAGAGTGCTGGTAAAAGTTTTTTGCAAAAAAAGCTTTGGGAGCTTGATGCGAAGATCAAGAAGTTCCTGAGTATGGAGTGTTATTGAAACGGTGGTTGAAGGTGGCTGAACGAAAAACGCTTGTTGACGGTAAAACAGTTGAGTATAAAGGATTGATTTCTCTTCAGGGTTTGTATCGCTTGGTTCGCGATCGTCTTGATGATCTCGGCTACAAGCCGTATGAAGAATTTCATTCTGAACAGGTCTTTGAAGATGGAAAGCAGATTCTTATCAGTGTTAAAGGCGAGAATAAGCTTTCCGATTATGCTAAAGTCGAGTGGAAGACAGAGTTCGCCTTTCTCAATTGTCAGGAAGTCATGATTGAGAAGGAGGGTCAGAAGGTACGCATGCACAAGGGCTCTGTCTCTGCGAAAACCACTATTTATCTCACTACTGATTATGATAAGAGTTTCGAGCAAAATGCCTTCCAATACTTCCTGCGTGTCGTTATTGACAAGTTCATCTTCAAGAGTTACTTGGCAAAAGCTGCGTCCAAAGCGATGAAAGACTATGCTCGTCTTGAGAGTGACATCCAACGTTTCCTCAACCTCGAGCGTTTCGATTGAGGGATAGCTTTAAATTCGCTTTTTGATTTCTTCTTTTTATCATGGATGCTCCTATCGAATTGACGCCAACGCCATCTCCTGAACTCAAGGAGTTGATGGACCGTGCTGACGCTGTCTATCGTGAGAACTTCGACGGCTCTGTCTGGTTCGGTCGTTGCATCTTCCTCTCATGGTATTGCGAGCGTGGCACCTGCACCTTCTGCTTCAGATCGGTGACCAAAAACCACATCGAAGACTCATCCAAAGCCCGTCGCAGCTTGGCAAGCATTGTCGCTGAAGCGCTTCTCATCAAAGGCCTCGGTTGGCGCATCGAATTTCTCACCGGCGGTTATGGTAGTTGCAGTGACGATGATATCGTCCGGTACACTAAACTCGTCTCTCAAGTCATCGGCGATGGCATGTGGGTCAACCTCGGCGAACTCGGCATCTCCATGCTTGAAGCCTTCAAACCCTACGTCCATGGTATCGTGAGCAGTATCGAGACTGTCGAGCCAAAGCTCCATGACGAAGTCTGTCCTGACAAGCCCATACAACCTTACGTTGACATGATTAACGAAGCCAAAGCACTAGGTTTTGCACAGGGCATGACTGTCATCATCGGTCTTGGCGAAACTCATAACGACTTCCCGCTTCTCAAAGAATTCATTTCAAAAAACAGTATCAGCCGCATCACCGTCTATGCCTTGCGTCCCGTCCGTCACACTCCCTTCGAGCACGGCCCTTCTCCTGAGGACGTTACCTGGTGGGTAGCACAGCTTCGCATTGCCTTCCCGAAAATTGAGATCATCGTGGGTAGTGCCCGCTACCGTATCCCTGAAATCTCTCTTGTTCTCAAGGCCGGTGCTAACGCTATCACGAAACTCCCTGGGACGAAGATGTTCAACACTGAAGATGGACGGCGTGTGGAAGAAGAAGTCAAGAAAGCCGGTCGGAATTTCATAAGCACCTTCACAAGCAGTGACGTTAAAGGCATGGCTGACTGGGAGGGCATGATTGCAAAGCTTGATCTCACTGACAAAGAACGTGAAGACGTTCGTACAGCACTCTATAACTATCTTGATACCATGGAGAAACGTGGTAACGATTTGTTTGACAGTTGCGAATTGTGACTTCTAGAAAAAACCGCCGAGACCTTTCTGCTCTGACCCTTTCATCACATCATCGAAACTCTTCCCTTCAAGTCGCAGGATGCTCTCCGCGATCGGTTTCACTTGCTTCTCGATGTAATGCTCGTAATCAGGCGGATGCTCCTGCTTCTCTGTTGGCTCGGGACCTTCAGTCGTGATCACATAATCGATGATATTGCTTGTCAGCTCATCAAGCTTTTTTGCCGCCTTCACATGCGGCGGTGTTGTTTTCGTGTATTCCTCTATCGGCTTCCGCAGCGCCTTGCGGTACACGAGCAGGTTATCGTACTCTCCTTCTTTGAGTTTCTTGACAAACTCCTTGACAAAACCGCTCACTTCCTTCTCTGCAAAGATGAGATCCAATAATTTCATCTGGAACTCTTTCGCTAATTCCGTCCAGTCCCTCCTGACGAACTCAAGCCCTGTGAAATCGAGTTTCGTGCTGCCATCTTCTTGTAGCTTCAAGCCAGCATACCGTTTCTTGGCTCCCACTCCTGACTCTCCTCGAACGCTTGGTATGAAGAATTTCGTGAATGTCTTCTCGAACTCCAGCTCGAGAATGCTCGTTCTTGAATACTCGTTCTCCACATGTTTCTTGAAGAACGCGTTTAGCTTTTTCTCTACATCCTTTCCCACTCGAATCGCTTTCTCCCGATCCTTCATCTTCGGATCGACGAACACGCTGTCCGTATCTCCGTAGATAACGTCATAACCGTCATCCTCGACCTCTTCAGCTGTCTTCTTGATGAGCTCCTGGCCGAAGTACGTAATCGCATTCGACAGCGGCCTGCGATGATACCGTGAGTTAGGGCTTGCCAGCACTCCGTACATTGAGTTCATGTGAATCTTGATTGCATAGCGTGCTAACTCATCACTTTCTTTCTTTGCCTTATCCCGTTCCTTCCACATCCGCGCCAGTAATCTGGGCAGGATTCCTTCATTGTTAGCAAACACTGCACCGTTCGGAGCGATAATATATTTGCTCGTATCATCATACTTGACTTTTCTCTTATCAAGCTCCTCTGTAGTCCCTTGATATGATAATGGGTCTATGTTGAACGTTCTCATGATAGAAGGATAGAGCGACTTGAAATCAAGCACAAGAATATTGTCATAGATTCCTGGTTTTGATCGCATCACAAACCCGCCCATTCCCTGATTGCTCTCTCGGGGCCTTGTGCTCATAGCAACATAACCTTCCTTTCGCAATTCCCTGAGGTACAACGAATCGAAGCTTGCGATGCTCGCCTTCACACCGTCCATGTGAAGCCCTGTGAGAAGCGACCGTTGCACGGTAAGCGTGTACACGCTTGAAGCATCAAGAATCTCGTAGACGAGCTGTGAGTCTTTCAGGTTGTAATCAATAAACGCCTGTGGCTTTGTCTGGTAATACTTCTCGATAATTTCGAAGCGATCATCTTCTTCGATCAGCTTGCTATCATCAAGAAATTCCTTTGCAGCTGTGTTGAGCTTGTAATCATCGAGCTTGACAAACGAAGATTTGAGAAGATGGATGCCATCAAGTACTAGCCGTCCGTGAAGTGTTGCTGAAGAATCCTTGAGGAAATCCGATTCGATACGCAGTGACAGTGGCGAAGTATCCCTCCCTATGCTCAGGTTGATATTGTGCTTTTTCGCTCGCTTGGCAATGATGTTGAAATCGAAATCGATGACATGCCATCCTGTGATGATGTCCGGATCAAGGCCGTTGACGCTATCGACAAACACTCTCAATAACTCTTTCTCGCTGTCCACGATGTGAGCGTTTTTCAGCTTGCTCTTGCTCTTCCTGATCGCATCATTCTCAACGACGATGACCTTGCTCACATCCTTGTTATACAGTGATATCGAATGAATCTTTGTCGCTTTCGCGTCAGTCTCAATATCGATGGACAGCAGTGTCGGTTCTGCCACTGGCTGATTCTCGTGGATCGGCGTGACTTTCGGCTCGATAAACACATTATCCACATGCGATCCGCGTTCATGTTCTCCTTCAATAGAAATCTGTGTCAGGATATCCTCATCAATCAAATATCTCCTCGTGAACGGAATGTCTGCTTCATAGCAGGGAATGTTCTCATCCTCAAGCATCTTTCTCGTTTTTGCTACATCCTTCGGATTGCTCATCGTCACTTGTGACACTGGCTTTTCATCCATCGTCTTGAGTTTTGTCTCTTCGTATGCTGCTCCGGTGAGCTCTCCGGCTCGTTTCGCATCATCTGCTTTGACGAAGAAATAAGGATCCTTTCTCGTTCTCACCTCGAACGAACTGCCGTCTTTCAACCGCCCGTACAAATGAATTGTTGCTCCATCATCATCTACTGTGTAGTGTGACGTCACGATGAACCCGTCATATGTCTTGTTCGACGATTTCTTTGACGCGGCTTTCTTTGCCGTCTTTTTCGTTGTCTTTTTCGCAGTCATGAGTTAGAGTACCTATCCTTGTTGAAGAACCTGTTTTTTATAAAGATTCATATCAAACTTTTTAAACTTGCCCTTGTTTGTCCTGTGCTATGACAATAAGATATTATGATCGCCAGATGCGCCACCTCGGCGTTGATGCTCAGGATAAGCTCTCTGAAAGTATAGTCACTATCGTCGGTGTCGGCGGTCTTGGCAGTGTTGCAGCCCAGCTTTTCGGTCGTATGGGAGTGGGCACCATCCACGTCATCGACGCTGACAGTGTTGAGGAGCATAACCTCTCCCGCCAGCAGCTCTACACTGTCGAAGATATCAGCGTCTCCAAGGCTGTTGCCTGTAAATCGCATCTCGAGCGTATCAACCCTCACATCCGTGTCATCGCCCACCACATTTCTATCGCTGACGGCATGACAGGTGCTCTTGACGGCAGTGATCTCATTCTCGACTGTACTGACAATCATGAAGCTCGTCGCATCATCGACTCGTATTGCACCGATCAGAAAATCCCCTGGATCCATGGCGCTGCTATCAAGGAACAGGGCGAAGTCATGGTCTTCGATCCCATCAATAATCCTGACACCACCTACTCCTCAATCTATTCTGACTCTGCAAAAAACGAGAAGTGCTCGGCAGTCGGCGTTATCGCTCCCATCGTCTCGCTTGTCGGCACCCTGCAGGCCCAGCTCGCTCTTAATGTCATCCTCGGCCGCAACCTGCCGCAAGGCCTTCTTCGCATCGACGCATCAACCCTTCTTATCCGGGAGATCCCTCTGTCTCGCTCCTGATGAAAGTTCTTCTGAAAAAAATCTTTATATAGTAGCTGTTTTGCGATTATATCATATGAAACACGGATCTTTCCATTTTCATTTCAGGACCAGATCCCATACTGGGAAACATCATAAATATCCTGCAAAGGATAAGAAAATCAAGATGCTTGATAGGGTGTATGGTCTTCTCTGTTGTGATGCCTGCAACTACTATTCCTCAAATCTATAAGACGTATGCCTTCAAGGATGCGACTGGTGTCTCTCTGTGGATGTGGATCTTGTATTGTGTTGCTGTTGTCCCGTGGCTGATTTACGGTGTTGTTCACAAGGCGAAACCGATTATGGTCCTTAACATCCTGTGGCTTATCGTTCAGGTTATCATGATAATCGGTGTTATCCTCTATGCCTGAAAATGTCGCTTCTGTTCCTACTATTTTCTTTTATAAACAGAACCAACCACAATCTTTAAAAAGAGAATCACGTTTCTCGCCCCTGCTATGGCAATCCTACAATTACGATCAAACAGAAAATCTACGGGAGGACGGTACAAGCGCCCTAAGGTGCGTCGTCTCGCTCGTATGGGTCGTCTCCCGGTCTTTACCAAGATCGGTCCTCAGAGGCGTAAGACAGTCCGTACTATCGGCGGTAACAGTAAGGATAAGATTCTTCACGCTGAGAAAGCTAACGTTCTCGATCCTGAGACGAAAAAGCACTCTGTGACTAAGATAACGAACGTCACAGGAAACCCTGCTAACCGTCATTACGTCCGGCGTAAGATCCTCACCAAAGGCTCTTTCATCGAAACTGAAGCTGGTAAGGCTCGTGTGACAAGCAGACCTGGTCAGGGCGGCGTCATCAACGCAGTCCTTGTCAAGGAATAAGCTTTCCTTTTTCTTTTCCCAACCATTTTTTCTGATTACTGATTATTTTCCAATACTATACTGGAATCGTCTTGACGAAGATTTAAAAAGGATGCTTTCTTTCAACACTCACATAGTTCATATTCGGGGGAGTGAATCGTGAAACAAGCAGGATACAGGAGAAAGAGCGGTTTCCAGCTGAAAAACATCACGTTGAAACTGATTGTTATCAACGTTATTATCTTCTTGGTGCAGGTCTCCGTACCTAGATTCACTGAGATGTTCAAACTGATTTCTGCTGATGTTCTTTTTCGACCGTGGATACTTTTCACTTCTATGTTTCTTCATGGTGGCTTCACTCATCTTCTCTTCAACATGTATGCATTATTTCTCTTCGGCTCTCTCATCGAAAGAAAGATCGGTAGCAAGCGCTTCTTAGGAGCGTATATCCTTTCCGGTCTCATCGCTTCTCTTGCTTTCACATTGGCAACTCCTGCTGGGTCTGCTGTCGGCGCGAGCGGTGCGATCATGGCAGTTCTCGGTCTTGTCATCATGCTCCTGCCTGACTTGCAGGTGCTCTTCTTTTTCGTCATTCCCATGTCTATGCGAACGGCAGGCATCATCTTCGCGCTCATAGACTTGTTCGGCTTCGCCTTCGGCGGCACTGGAATCGCTCACATCGCCCACCTGGCAGGACTAGCTTGCGGTCTTGCCTTCGGTTATTATCTCAAGAAGAAGAAAAAGGATTTCAGTCGTAACTTCGGCAATCGTGGTCGTCAGTATCGTCAATCCTCGCAGCGACGACCGTATTATGACAGCGAGCGCACCATTGAGCTTACCAAGGACGACGTTGACAACTACTTCAAGTACGGCAAGCTCTAAGCAATCTTCATCAAAATATATAAAAAGCATTGGTGGTTCTCATCATCCCACTTGGTGATTCTCATGCCTGACAATATAAGAAGCCCTATCGTTTCAGTTCTCGGTCACGTCGACCACGGCAAATCATCCTTGCTTGACGCTATCCGTGATACTGATATTCTCAAGACAGAAGCGGGTGCTATCACGCAGGCGATCGGCGCATCTATAGTCCCTGCAGAAACCATCCAGCGAAAATGCGGTAACTTATTGAAAAATCTTGGTGTCACTCTCACTATTCCTGGTCTTCTGTTCATTGACACGCCAGGTCACGCTGCCTTCACCTCACTACGAAAGCGCGGCGGTTCTCTTGCTGACATCGCTGTTGTCGTCGTTGACATCAACGAAGGCTTCAAGCCGCAGACCTATGAGGCTATTGAAGTCCTGCGTGCTGCAAAGACTCCATTTATCATCGCCGCAAACAAGATTGACGTTCTTGGTGGCTTCTCATTACAGGGTGCTTCTGAAGATTCTCCTATTCTAGGTCTTATCGGCAAGCAGTCCGCTCACATCCAGCAATCCGTAGAGACGAAGATGTATGAGCTTGTCGGACAATTATATGATAAGTTCAATCTTACTGCAGAACGCTTTGACAGGGTTGAGGATTTCACCAATCAGGTCGCGATCATCCCTATCTCTGCGATGAACAAGATCGGAGTCCAGGAAACGCTCATGGTACTCGGTGCTCTTGCCCAGAAGTATCTGGAAAAGCATTTATCTCTTGATGTCAGTGGTCCTGCCAAAGGAACGATCATCGAAGTCAAGGAAGAAAAAGGTCTTGGTAAATCCCTTGATGTCATCATCTATAACGGTACGCTCCACGTCGGTGACACTGTTGTCATCGGAGGCTTGTCTGAAGCTCACGTCAGCCGTGTCAGAGCATTATTCGAGCCCGATCCTCACAGCGAGATGCGTGACAAGAAATCTCATTTTACTGGTGTCAAACAAGTTTCTGCAGCGACCGGAGTGCGTATCAACTGCCCTGACCTCGGTGAAGTCTTTTCAGGCATGCCTATCATGTCTTGTGAGAACACTCCTGAAGCTATCGAGCAGGCCAAGCAGCTCTTGCAAAGGCAGGTTGACGAAGTCCTTGTAGAAACAGACCGTGAAGGTATAATCCTCAAGGCTGATAACATCGGTAGCCTCGAAGCGCTCTCCGCGCTTGTCAAGGATAAAGGTATACCTATCCGTAAAGCGAGTATAGGCCCTATCAGCAAGAAAGACGTTGCTGACGCGCAATCCAATTATGAGACTGATCCTTTGAGTGCAGTCATTCTCGGTTTTAATATTCCTGAAGTTCCTTCATCCGATCATGTCAAGATCATCACTAACGACGTTATCTATTCTATTCTTGACCGTTATGATGTCTGGGTTGAAGATGAGAAGAAGCGCCAACAGGAAAAACAGCTCGAAGGACTTACCAAGCCATGTAAGGTTGAGATTCTCAAGCACTGCATCTTCCGTCAGTCCAACCCTTGCGTCTTTGGCGTTGAAGTGCTCAGCGGCGTTCTTCGCACTGGCATGGAACTCATGAAACAAGGTGGTGACAAGCTTTCTGTTGTCAAGAGCATCCAGCATAATAAGGACAACCTTACTGCTGCTGATAAGGGTCAGCAAGTGGCAGTTTCTATGCATAACATCACTGCCGGCCGTCACATCGGCGAGGGTGACATACTCTACACTGACCTTTCTCCTAACGAGTATCGTGAGTTCAAGAAGCACCGCGACCTCCTCTCTCACGAGGAGAAAGAGTTGCTCAAGGAAATCGCTGAAATCAAGCGTCGCGAGGATTCTGTCTGGGGCGTATGAAACTAGTGTGTGAATCATCATGAAACCTACAATTATAATCCTTAATTCAAAGCAGCGCAAAGAGATTCGTCAGATGCTCGAGAAACAATATGGTATTACAACTCTGCCTGACAAGGTCTTTTTCTGTCTCAACAAGAAAGAACGCGTGTATATCGCTAATAGGGATCTTTTCGATATAGATCATGCTGCTTTGCGTGTCAACGCATTCGGATTGTATTTTGGTACGTTCATGAAAGATGGCTTTCGATTATCTCTTGAGGGTGCTCAAATGCTCATCGATCAGTGTTCCATGAATACCTTTGATCTCTCTGTTGCTCAGCGAGATGAATGGTTTAGCGGGTCTGATGTCGAACTTAATCCTCAGACCGAAGTCAGTGATCAGAACGCTGGTTCCCATGCAAATGTAGATCTAAAATCAGAACTGGTAAAAGAGGATATTTCCGGTTATAAGATTCTTCTTTATGAAGATGATGTTATTGGTGTCGGTAAAATAAAAAATGGTGTTATTATGAACTACTTGCCGAAATCCCGTCGCTTGAGCAACATCTTTTCAGATAGAACGTAAGCTATATTCTTCTCAAGTCACCATTCCACCGAATAATGACTGGAGCAATATCATCGAGATAAGATAAATGATTATTGATGATAACGTGAATGCGGGAATATATTTCAATCCGCCTTTGATATCTCCTTTCTCGATGATTGAGATTATCATTGAGCTACAGATACCTATGACACCTAGTGCCATCATAGAAAAATTCTTGAAATGACTCTTATCGATCTGGACGTTGAAATCGATTGATGCCATGTTCATTCCACCAACTCCTCCTCCACCTGATCCTGAGAGTGATCCTCCTAGCGATGAAGTGAAATCCATGATTATTTCGAGCAGTTGGAACGAGAGAGCGAATAGTGCGGGGCTAACAAGGACGACAACTACGCCTATAAAGATCATATAGCTTAGTGTTGAAGAACTCATTTCAGTCTTGAGCGCCTTTGTTTTTCTCATTGTCTCGATGACTTTATCGATAACAGTGACTATTTTTCCGCCGCTTTGTATCTCTCCGATAATCAGTGAAAGGTTTCTTCTTACAAGAGGTGCATCGTATTTCACTGCGAACTCGTTAAGTGCTTCAGTAAGGTCGCTTCCTGTCATTACTCGTTTTGATACGATAGTCATCTCGGTGGCCAACAATCCGAATTCTGGTCGTATTCCTGCCCATAATGCTTTGTCAAGGGACAATCCTCCTTTCAGGTTCGTTGATACGAGGACGAGGAAATCAGGAAGTGTGCTTTCTATCTCCTTTGTTCGCTTGTATATTTTGATATTCAGGAAGAAATAGATGATGAATATGATAATGGTAACTAGGATCAACTGAACAAGAGCCCATAACACGAATGTGAGGATAAAGACTGAAAGCATTCCCATTCCTTGAAGTTCAGGATAGATGAACGGGATGAAGATGAAATATGTGATTGCTGCTGTCGCTAGGAACAGTAGTCCGAAAAAACTGTAAGGAACCTCTTTATATCCTGCTTTGAGCAGATAGCTTCGAAGGTTTGCTCTGATCGGTTTTCCCATGAACCGTTCAGGAATGAATGCCTTACCGAATTCTTGAAGTATTTTTGTGTTATCTCCCATCGTGATTGTTGTTTGTTGTTTTCATATATCGAGGTTTGGTCGTGCTGACCTGAATAGTGAAATGAAGATGAATTGTAGGAAAAACAAGAAGACTGTGATGATTGTAAATCCTAGCATATCGATGTTTATTGAGATCATGCTGGCTCCCACTACAAAGAGTGTCATTCCTAGACTTGGTAGGACGATAGCTGCAAGCATGTAGAACATTGTCAAACTCGAGAGTTTTTTTCCGTACCTGAGAATCTCTTGTAATTGCTCTTCTGAAATCTCATCAATGATCGCTGATAGGAAGTTTGTCACGTCAACTCCTATCTTGAGTGCTGTTGTTATTTGGAAGAGTATTTTTTTCAAGTGTTTTGACGGACAGTATTCAGTAGCTTCTTCAAGCGCTTGCTCCATTGGTGTTCCGAGTTCTATTCGTCTCATGATCTCCTTGAAGTATTCCGTTGCTGCTCCGAATCCTTTTGATGCATCCTCTAAAGCCGTAATGAGTGGTTTTCCGCTGTTGAGCTTAATGAGTAGGAATCGCCCTGCAAAGAGTACTTGCCTGTCAATCTCTTTTGCTCGCTTCCGTATTGAGACATCGACTTTTTTGACATTGAAGTTATACATGATTTTTGCCACGATTGCTCCTGCCGCCAGTGCCAAGACGAAAGTTCCGCCAGGATTTTCCATTCCTTTGATGAAAAATATGACCATCGCAATCATCGCTCCCATCGTCAGCGAATTCTTGAATGCTTTCTTGAGAAATTCTTCAGCAGATATATCTATCTTCGCCATTCGTAGTTTCTTCTTTATTAATGGTTGTTTTGAGAGTAGATAGCTGCCGAGTGTCATTTTTCTATATCTTCCACTTTAAGATTATCTATGTCCAGAATCCCGAGATAATATTTTGACATGACCTTGCCGACTAGTTCGAGATCGAAGACTTCATGATCGACCATCCAGTTAAGGATCTTCTTTTTTTCTTCAAGATCATCTTTGATCTGTTCTATTGATAATCCTGAATAGAGTTTTAATCGTTCAAACACGACATTGCTCTCACTGACTTTTTCAAGAATATCATCGTGAGCATTGAGCTGTAGCAGAACGTTAGGATCTCCTGAAGGTTTTATTTCAGCAATTTGGAGTGTTCGTCGTTTACCTGTTCGTCGATTCCTGTTCTGGACACAGATAAGACCTAGTGATGAGAGCATCGGTTTCGGGATGTTGATAGGTGGGTTGGTCAATCGAGTAATGACTTCTTCAGCATTGTTTGCGTGGATGGTCGCGTATACGGAGTGTCCTGTGTGCATTGCTTCAAGGAGTACTTGTGCTTCTTCTTTTCGTCTGATTTCCCCTACCATGATACGGTCAGGTCTCATACGAAGACTGTTGACAAGAAGGTCAAGCATCGTCACTCCTCCTTTACCTTCGGGGTTCGGCATTCTCGTCTCGAGCGGTACCCAGTGGAGCTCATCAGGAAGTACTAGCTCTCGTGTATCTTCTATGGAGATGATACGCTGATTTGCTGGAAAGAAGTTCGCGACAACGTTGAGCATAGATGTCTTACCTGATCCTGTTCCTCCAGCTACTAATACTGAGAGTTCTTGTTGCATACACAACCACAAGAATGCCGCACCATCAACTGATATAGTTTTTGCATCAATGAATTTTGCGATTGTCCAAGGATCCTTGGCGAATTTTCGGATTGTGATCGTGTTTCCCCGTGAGGAAATAGGTGTAAGTGTCGCATTGACACGGTCTCCGCTTTTCAGGTGCGCATCAAGGAGAGGACTGAGTGATGTGATTTCTTTACCTACTTCACGTCCTATCATTGCCGAATAATGTCTTATTCTCGCTTCAGTCACTATCTTGACATTAGTCTCTAACCATCCGAAATGTTTATGATAGACGTGAACTGGCTCGTTATGGCTGTTGATGACAATTTCTTCCAGTTGGTCATCTTCAAGCAAGATATCTACTTTTCCGAAACCCAAGTTTTCCTCTATGATATAATTGGTAAGCATTGATTCGGTCTTGCTATCGAGATTAGGGAAATATTTGTGCAGTAAGTGTTTTATTTCTTTCTTGAATCTTTTCTGTATGTCGTTGATATCGTTTGATTCGAACTTCTCGATAGATGAAAAATCCACTTGCTGGATGAAATCCTGTCTGATCTTTTCAAGAATTATTTTTGTCGTGTCAGAAATATTGGTGATATTGATGAAATATTTAGGAACCGGATGGTTGGTGTAGCGTACGATTTCCACATCCACCACGACATTATTTGCAGTGAGTGAATATTTGTCGAGTGTTGTTTGTTCGCCGTAGTCTTTTTCTTCCATAAAGTATCACTTCACTCTTCCATTTCAATAGCTTGCTCTAGTCGTGTCTTGATAGCAATATTTTTAGGGTGTCGTTTTGCTAATATCAGTAGCAGCTTCAGTGCTTCTGCTTTCTCCTTGCGTTCTATCGCTTCAAGCGCTTGTTCATATTCTGGTTCTGAGGAGACGACTTTTGATTGTTTGCTCTCAGTTTCATATTCCTGTCTTTCACGTTCTTTTTCGGAGAGAAGCGAGGATGGGATCCTTACAGTCCTCAAATGTATGTTTGCATCCTTTTCATTCTTGCTTGGTTCTGTTCCATCCTCTTGTTCATCCTTGATCCTGTAGACTTCTTTTTCTGATCGTGATTCGTTGATGATCTCTTTTTTCAAGAGTTCTTTGATTTTGCTCTTGCTCACTATCTTATTTTTCAGTTCTGATGCTATTTTTCTAAGTTCTTCCTCTAATGTTCTTGTCTCTGCAGTATCTTGTTTGATATCCTCGAATATTTCAGTCACGTTCATATACGTTTCAAGCGCCGTGACGTATGTTTCTTTTTCAATCAGGTTCTTGATTTCATTCACACTATCGAATAGTTCGTAGATAACTCTCGCTTCTTCTCGTAACGTGTATTGGTGATGTGGATGTCGTCTTGTTCTCTGAAGAGGTTTGTTCTCTTCTTTATTGTCGTGTATTTTGTATGTTTTCTTGTGTTCTTGTTTTGCATGTTCTTTTTTAGAGAGTCGTTCCTGTAGTTTTTCATGGAGTTTCTTCCTTGATGCTGATATGTTCTCCTGTTCTGTTTCGCTCTCGTGCTCTAGTTCGACTTTTGGTTTGTTTTCGTCGTTTTTATTCAGAATTGCTTGTTGTGGAGTTTGTTGAGCGGTTGTTCTTTGTTCTGTTCCTTGAACGATATTGTTCGTGATATTCTGGATAGTGACGTTCTTTTGCTTCTCTTCAGCTTCTTGTTGAGCAGAGACTTGTTGTGAACCATTGAGTAATGCAGAGATTTCTGCTGCTCCCGCTTTCGAATTCTCTCCTCCTGTAGCTGCCATGCTCTCAAGGAATCGGGTCATATCTTTTTTTATGAATTCGTCAAAGTTCATTGTGCTTCAGCTGATTGTTCGCTAGTCATGACTTTTCGTTTGTAGACGCCGAAAAGTTCTCCTGCGTTGTTAAGGCTTTTTTTCTTAGCTTCACGGTAGAAATGTTCTTCTTGCTTATCTATTGCCTGTTCAAGGTGTTGTTTCCATAACTCTTCTGCCTTATCTTCAGGGATTTTCTTCTTCTTAGCGTTTTTGATATATTCTTTTTTATAATCCTCTATCTTCTTTTCTTTACTGCTTTTCTGGACTTTTTCTTTACTCTTCTGTTTTTTATTGAGATAAATATATGGTTTTGTGAACTTATACTCTGTTCCGAGAATTCGTTCTTCAACAAGGAAATCCACCCATAACTGCAGTGTCTCTTCAGCTATGTTCAGGTCTTTTGATGCATCTTTAAGACTGACTTTATCCTTATCTTCAAGATACTCAAGAAGATCATCCACACCAGTCGTTACTTTGTCATCTCCCATTAGTATTACCTGCTTTTATAAGTTGTTATAAATGTTCTTGACCATTGTATAGTGGTCAGTTATCCGCACGTATTCACGCAGCCTTCATCATCACAACAATCACACACTTCAAGGAGTTGAGAGTCTGAAATGTTGAGGATGCTTACAAGATAATCCCGTTCAAAAATGAGATCATCACTAATGTTCTCATGGTCGATTCTTCGGAGTTGTGCGCATTCATCAAACACTCTTGTCTCATACCTGTATTCCACGAGCACAGTCTTATTGGATTGGTAGTGTGAATCGTTGAGATATGACGTTATACCATATGAGTTATTTCCCCACTCGTAATCATCGTTTTCATGTCGAACTTTTCCCTCCAGCATCTGCACGATGGTTGGTGCTGTCTGGTCAATGATGAAATACTCGTTATTGATATATTCTGCAAGTAAGCTGAGGTTGCCCTTGATATTTGATGCTCGCGCCCTCAATCGATCCATTCCTTCATGCGGCACTATGCTTCGTTCGTAAGTTGTGCCTCTGCTCATGGGATCCGGCATGTTTGTAATATCAAGATATGTTGTCGTATCAAGGTGTCTGGTCCAACCATACTCTCCAACCCCTCCCTTATCTTTAATGATGATAACTTCGCTCGTTGTTGTGATCTTGAAATTGTAAGGGCTTGATTGCGTGATGGTGACATTGATATTTTTGTGAGTGATATTCGCATCAGTAATATTTCTCGCTAAATCGAATAATTGTTCCATTGTGCTGTGGTATGAATAGTTCTCACTTCCTCCCGAGCAGTTGATCCTCATACTGCTCGGATACTCTTGTTTGAAGGCTCCAGTAAGAAAGCAGTCTTTGAAGCTCTTCATGAAATCAGTGAAATTATTGGTCCTGTTGTGATATGTGATAAGCGCATAAAGGTTTTTTCTTGCGGTTTCCTTCGCTCCTTCTTCAGAGAATTCTTCAAGATCTTTGACGAACTGATCAGTACTCTCTATAGCAGTTCGCTTGGTATTCACATTACGATCGAAAGCCAGATGGTTCGCTCCCGAAAATATCATGATAAATAGTGCTGACATGAGAACTGCAATGAGCGAGAATACTTGCGCTTTCTTTCCAATCGGTATCACTGCCACACTTTCACCTCTGTAATGATTGGCTGATAACTCTCATTCCCTTCGGATCCTACCATAGTTATTTTCTTCCGTGAGAGCTTGACGTTACTGGCTTGTTCTTCTGTTATTGCTGCTTCCTTTCGATATATTTCCGTTCCGTTGATGATGTATGAGAATCCTGTTTGTGATGACATCCACATTGTCGAGTTACCGATGAGTTCTTTGCTCGTATTCACATCATTCTGATGCCAGTAATATGCGGCTAATTCTTCTATTGACATGTCATAGTCAGGTATCTTATCTTGTTCTCGCAGTTCGATGATTTTATCATTATTCTCGAATTGGGAGATTCTGATTTCGAAAAGTGTTTCTGAAACTCGTTTGATAGTGTTCTCGGAAGCATCAAGAGACGGTTTTGAAGTATGGAAACTCGTGATGATGACTATAGTCACAAAGAATATCATTATACCTATGATAACATCGATAACGAAGAAGAAGACACCTCTCTTTGACTTACGCAGTGATCGCACCCTTGAACACACCCTCTTTTTATAAGGTTTTGAGGTGTCAGGGGTATAAAAAGCTTTTGGAATGATGGTCTGATCCTCTTGAGTCGTATGTTACTCTCTGTAGCTAGAACGGACGATGTTTTACAGGCGGGATATGGTCGTGTTTTTTCTTGTGATGGTGATAGAACATGCTTGCTATGATGATCATGAGCAGTCCGAGTGCTGCTAGCGATCCGGTCGTTGAGGGTGTTTCAGTGTCTGGTTGCTTTGCATAATCGCACCGGTATTCTGGATCGCAGTCAGGTCCGTTGCAACATGTCTGGCTTGTCACCATTCCGGTAATTCCACTACCGAGAAAGAAGAGTCCGAGAAGCCCTAGAAAGGATATGGCTAGAACTACCTTGTAGTATCTGTGGTGTTCTTTGTGTGCCATATTCCTGTATTGTGTCAGGGCTTCTTTTTATAGCTTACGGCTTTTAGGATGCTTCTTCGGAGTCTTTCTTATCTTTATCTGACTGTTGTTCGTCCTTCTGTTCTCCTTCAGCTCCTTCTTTTTCGTCGCTTTCTTCTTCACGAGCTTTCTTGGTTTCTACTTTGAGTTCTTCCAGTCGTTCTTTCTCATCGCTGGTAAGCTCTTCTTTCGCTTCAAGCGCGTGAAGCTCGTTGAGTGCTTCTTCCATGTGGTGTTCTTGCTCTGCTTGTTCTTCGAGCTCTTCATGATGCTTATTGATCGCTTTTGTTGCGAATCTGACACCTTGCTGGGTCTTGTTGCATCGTTTACAGAGTCCTGCGAAGTTAAGAAGTCTAGTTTGTTTACAGAGTTGACATACACCTAATTCTTTAGCCATAGTTGGTTCACCTGTGGGCGTTTTCGAGATTACTATATCGCCCTCAAAGGTATTCTATAGAATATAGCTTTAAAAATCTTTTCTCGATCATTTATAAAGAAGAAGGCGTGATGGCGAGAAATTGGTTCTACTGGTTGTCTGGTGGGGGAAAATGCATTTTTTCAACGCAAACCTTTTTAAATAAGGTAGAGTTTCTCAGGGTTTAGAATAACTGACTGCTGATTGCATGATTTCATCATTCTCACAGCGGGGTGGAGCAGTCAGGAGTGCTCGCAGGGCTCATAAGCCCGCGAGCAGGACGATGTCTATTTTCGTTCTGCTCATGGCAGAGAGACCCTGAGGTCGTAGGTTCAAATCCTTCCCCCGCTA
>JBNJHD010000009.1:0-32960 GCA_051819805.1 Nanobdellota archaeon | reverse complement strand
TCGCAGGGCTCATAAGCCCGCGAGCAGGACGATGTCTATTTTCGTTCTGCTCATGGCAGAGAGACCCTGAGGTCGTAGGTTCAAATCCTTCCCCCGCTACTTTTCTCAAACTCACTTCTCGTTTCCGAACGTAGCGTGTTCAGGATTTGAACATCTGCAGAATCTCCTTTTGTCGATTCTTTGAGTTCCGAAAGCTTCGCTTCCGTAACAATCCTTCCCCCGCTATCCCTTTTCTTCACTTCGTTTTGAAAAGTCTTATTTGAACCTACTCGTAGGTCGCGAAGCAATGAAATTGCTGGCGTCCCGAAAACTTTGTTTTCAAGGACATGTTCAACATTATCATGTTGGCACCCTCTCACTACGTTCGATGGTCTGCGGATTCACTGTCGTTCATCCTTGAGTTACTCGTGTGACTCGTAACAATCCTTCCTTTTCCTAAAGGAAGTCCCGAACGCCTAGTGAGGACACTTCCTTTTCCTAAAGGAAGTCCCGAACGCCTAGTGAGGACACTTCCCCTGCTACTTCTCTCTTTTCACAGAGTTTTTCTTGAAGTTAGAATATGTTCTCACTCTCGCTTTATCATACGGATAGATGTTCATGCTGAATCGCCAGTCTTCAAATATCATCACTGGAACGATTTTCACAGAACTTCCTTACACCTTGCACTCATCGAAAAACACTTGATCTGATTTGCATATCTCGTCTATTCAGATTGACAATCATGCAACTGATTTCAAGAATACTTCTTTAAGGATTTTTAGTGGTTTTTTCAGGAAGTTTTCTGGGTTGGTTCAACTGTCCTCACTCATCATCAAGGCCAAAAGACTCTACGAACTTGAGCACCTTCTGATACTCTGCCAGATACTCATACCCTTTCTCCGTGAGAACATACGCTTTAGAATTCTTCTTACCTATTTCTTCCTTGATAAAACCTTTCTCTTTCAGTTCATCAAGGTATCCTCTCATCATCTGGTGTGATAGGTTTGACTTGTAGAGCAAGTGTGTCGGTTTGATCGATCCTCCTTTATCTCGTATGGAGCTCAGAATGTCATAGATGATCTGTAACCGTCCTCGTTTCTTGCTCATTTACTCACAACCTTCATTAGACTCCATAATAGGAATAGGTAACCGATTAGCGCCACGAAGTGTCCCAGAATGTAGAACGTGCTCATGACATCCGATAATGCCAATTGTAGTGTTCCTAGCAGTATGAATCCGAAGCCTAGATATACTGCCATGGAATTGGCGTTTCGTTTCTTTTCATGTCGCCTGAAATATTGTAATGTGATGAACGCTAAAAAAATGCTTGCTGCCAAGTGATAGGTCACCGGATAATACGGTGTGATGATCGCGACCATGCTCAGTACGATGAGAAGACCTAATACTTTGAGGTTTTTCTCCTTGAGTGTCACATACGCGATAGTCGCCAGTCCCGCGAGCGTCGCTGCCATACCTACTATTGTCGGCAGGGCACTCAACTGAATCGTTGTCGTCTCTGCAGCCCGTTGTGATGCCATTGCGACGATGTCCTGGCTTGACACTCCTGCAACGATGAAGATATGCAGTAGCGCTTGCATGAAATATCCTACTGCCAGTCCGAGAAATCCTAGTCCGTAAAGAAACGATGCTCGTTGCCCGCTGATCTTATGGACTTTATATGCGTTATACGCTATGAGAAGCGTTACCAGAACGAATAGGGCTTGAATCCCGATTTCAGATATTGTGAACCAGTTTGGAATGTGACATGTCACGAACTTCATTATAAATCACTGGAGTGTGACACTTCTTTTAAATTTTACGAATCCTTCTTCTCTATCTGCTCTTAATATCATTTTTAAACACATCTTGATTAGATAGTATTGTTGCACAAAGGAAAAGGGTGCACACATGTGGAGGTGGATCTTATGGTTGAAATGAATGAAGAATTCAGCGAGTTCAATGTTGATATGAGTAAAGAAGAAGTCTTATACCCTGAATACGTTGAGACTCTTGTAGAGAACGATGCTTTGGATCCGTCTGAAGCTGGCTTTCTGGAAGGTTACACATCCTGATAGCTTGGTCGTATTTCATAGTTAGTTTTTTCCCTCATCCCATTGTTTGGCGCACACCGCCACACACCTCACAACCGACACACCAACCCAAGACCGGGAGTTTGCCCAACTTCCGGTCTTTTTTTCTTTTTCTTGAAGAAATTCTTAAAAAAATTCAGGAGATGCTAGTTGATCTTATTTTTCAAATACATTACAAAAAACGTCTAAAGAGGGCTCGTTCTCATGATTTTTTCACGCTGTGAGTAAATTTCATCAATGGACTTTATTGCGTTAGTAACTGGCTCTTCCGGAAAGAAAACATTTCTTGCTTTCAGTGTTTGATACGTGTTTTTGATGAAGTCAAATTTTGCTTTTAGAATGTTATCTTCAGAAACTTCGCCAAAATAAGGTGTTTTATAAAAACAATAGTTCTCAGGTATTTCCCTGACTCCATTATGTGTTAAAACCTCATAAAACGTATTGATCTCATCTGCAGCATCCCTTATTATCTGTTTTGGACGTTCATTGATCTCTTTTTCTTTTTCCATCACCCATTTTTTATGAGGGTCTGTTTCTTGTTCTTCTTTAGAATACTCTGGTGTCGTACGAACCGCACAGCACCAGTGATTAGAATTAACCGATGCTTGAGTCAGTTCTTTTTCCACTGTAAACAAGTCAACGTACTGTGTGATCGAATTCGTGGGAACTTCAAATAGTTTCCAATCTCTGGATAAATTGATAATTGATGTTATTTTATCTAGATATTTGATTGATGAGTTCTCGTGGTGTGAGAATAGCTTGTGAAAATCAGTCAATTTAAAATAGACTGATTCTGGTTTATCTAAAAAAACATCGTTCCTTACAGGAAAATGTCCGTTGTATCGAAACGAGACATATCCTTCAGGAAAAACTGCAGGATATTCTGACTCGAAAAAAGAATCATGTTCATTGCAGGTAAATGTATCATTGACGATTGCTTTTGCATGAGTCATGTGGTTTATATAGTCGATTGCTTTTAGGATGGTTTGTTGTTGTTCAGGATAGGATTTTGCCATAATGATGCATTTAGTAGAGTGATTATAAATCTTTCGTTACTGTCGAATAAAAACATCATTTGGCTCGATTATGGCTTATTGTTAGAGATCTCTTCAAAGAATTATTTTTTCTTCCCGTAATCTTTTTAACATCCTCATATATTCTCGACTCTCATGGATCTTTCAGGACAACTCATGCTTGCGCCCATGGCTGGCATCACTGACGCTGCCTTCAGATCGATCTGTGTCGATCACGGCGCTGACATCACAGTCACAGAACTCGTCAGTGCCGAAAGCATCTTGAGAAACAGCAAAAAGGCCGCTCCTTTGCTCCGGCGCGCTGAAAACGAATCTTTTTTCGGCATCCAGCTCTTTGGCAGCGACCCTGTGCGTATGGCCTTGGCAGCAAAGAAGGTTGCTTCTGACTGTGATTTCATCGACATCAATATGGGCTGTCCCGCTCCTAAAGTCTATCGTAGCGGTGCTGGCAGCGAACTTCTCAAGTATCCTGAACGAGCGGCTAGCATAGTCTCTGCCATCGTCAAAGCAGTCTCCATCCCTGTCAGTGTCAAGATACGGACTGGCATCACTGACTCGTCAAAAGCACTCCCTATCGCTAAAGCATGTGAGCGAGCCGGCGCTTCATGGATTACCGTTCATGGTCGGATGAGAAAGCAAGGCTACTCGGGTACTGCTGACTGGGAAACGATCCGTCGTGTTAAGAATGAACTCTCCATCCCTGTCATCGGTAACGGTGATATATTCAAGCCCGAACACGCTAAAAACGCTATCGACAAGTACGGTGTTGACAGCATCGCTATCGGCCGCGGTGCCTCGGGCAACCCGTGGCTTTTCAGCATGATCGAACGATTCCTTGATACTGGCTCTTACTCAGGTCCTTCTGTGGCGGATCGCATCTGTGTCTTCTCCGACTATCTCGATCGCGCAAAACGATACGATGTTTCCTTTCTCAACCAGAAACTCCAGGCGCAGCACTTCATTAAAGGCCTCCACGGCGCAAGCGCCCTACGTGTAAAAATATCATCTTGCCACTCTTCTGAGCAGCTGTTTACTCTCATCTCCTCTCTGGAACAGAAGCATTCTTAAATGACTCTTCCTATCTCGTTTTCATGAAACTCATTGCCGGAATCGATGAAGCTGGTCGCGGTCCTGTCATGGGACCGATGGGTCTTGCCATTGTCGCTTGTGAAGAGCCTGTGAGACAACTCCTTTCCAAATCAGGGGTCAAGGATTCCAAAGTCCTCTCTCTCAAGAAGCGTAACGACCTCGCCCGTCTCATCCGCAAATCCTGCTTTCACGCGTTCACGAGAATACCTCCTTCTAAAATCGACGCTGCCTTGCGTTCTGACTCCTCATCGCTCACCGTCCTTGAAGCTGTTGAAACGGCGAAACTCATCGCGAGAGTCGCGAAGAAACTCTCGAGAAAAGAGAACCTGGCTCGTATCATCATAGACCTTCCCTCGCGCAACAAGGATTCCTACATTGAAGCGGTGCGCAAGCACCTTCCTGGTAATCTCAAGACAATCGACATTCTCGCCGAGCACCGTGCTGACGAGAATCACATTCAAGTCTCTGCAGCTTCCATCCTCGCTAAAGTGGCTCGTGACAGTGCCATCCGCACCTTCGAGAAAAAACACGATATCAGTCTTGGCTCAGGTTATCCTTCAGATCCCAACACGAAGACCGCTCTTGAAAAGCACTTTGATCTTCTCGAACAAGAATCTTTTCTGCGCATGCAGTGGGCGACCGTGAAAACTTTTCAGGAGGGAAAACTCCAGAGCACGCTTGGTGATTTCTGAGGATTCACCTCTTATCACACCAAAGATTTAAATAATCCTTTCTTCACGATTCTTAGTATAATCTTCCAGGGTGGTGTATCAGAATGGTTGACTTATCTCCAAAATGTGTAAAATGCGGTGAACCGCTAGATGTTAACTCGATGAGGACTCTTCCTGACGGGCGTTATATTTGCGTCAGTTGTTATGAGCAGAAAACTAATGGTTTTACTGGTCGGAAAATTTCTTCTGATAAACCTTCAGTAAGTCCTCGACGTAGACCATCTGAAGCTACTGACACTGTAGCTTCTGAAGATGAAGTCTTCAAAGAGAAATCATACCTCTGTAACGACTGCGGTTATAAGTTCCGTCGCAATTCAGACTTTGTCGTTTCAGCATGTCCGTACTGCGGCAAGAGAGATGTCCAGGAGGATATAAAAAAGCCTGCTGACACTCTTGTCAACGAAGGATAAGAATAAAAAACTATTTTTTTCTTTATTTTTTGAGCTTACTCTTTTCTCTCGAGTTTCTCCTGACCGCCCATGTATGGTCGGAGCACTTTCGGGATGGTTACGTTGCCATTCTCATCCTGAAAATTCTCCAGAATAGTGACTAGCGCTCTTGATGTCGCTATCGCCGTATTGTTGAGCGTGTGCGGATAGAAGGTTCCGTCCGACGTCTTCGCCCTGATGCCGAGCAGTTGCGATTGTGCATCTGTGAGATTTGAACAGCTTCCCACCTCGACGTATTCTTCTCGTCGCGGCGACCAGACTTCAACATCGCTTTGGATATGCTTGTGATCACCGAGGTCTCCAGAACAGATCGCCAGGTCTCGCACCGGCAGCTCCATATTCCTGAAGATATCCACTGTGATCTCTTTCATTTTTTTATAATACTCCATGCTCTCTTCCGGCTTGCAGATGACGATCATCTCTACCTTGTTGAACTGGTGTGTTCGGAATAATCCTCGTTCATCAAGCCCATGGCTTCCTTTCTCTTTACGGAAGCACATCGAATAGCTGGTTTGTTTTATAGGCAGATCCTTTTCTTCGACAAACGTTTCAATATAACGTCCTATGAGCGAATGTTCGCTTGTTCCGATGAGATAAAGATCCTCGTTCTCTATCTTATAGATCATGTTCTCCCTATCATGAAGATCCGCTACATTCTTCAACACTTTCTCGTTGATGAGAAGCGGTGTTTCCACATAAAGGAATCCTTTCTCTGTCATGTAATTGATAGCATATTGGATGAGTGCTTGGTTGAGCCGGGCGACATCTCCTTGCAAGTAATAGAATCCTGCTCCTGACGTCTCTGCAGCGCTCTCGAAATCAGCACCGCCCAGTTCTGATGCGATCTGCTGATGTGGCTTCACTTCAAAGTCGAACGATTTCGGTTCGCCCCATCTCTTGAGCTCGACATTCTCTGAATCATCCTCACCGATAGGCACGTCCTCGTGCATGATGTTAGGGATCTGGTATTGCAGCTCTCTCACTTCAGCGTGCAATGTTTCAGCTTTCGCCTCTATATCCTTGATCTGCTGCGGCACTTCCTTCGCTTTCGTGATGAGTTCTTGGAACTGTTCTTTTTTTTGAGGATTGTCTTTCATCTCTTTTTTCGTCTTGTTGATCTCTTTTGATAAATTGTTTCGTTCATGTCGCAGCGTATCGACATTCTGCTTGAGCTCTCGCCACTGCGCATCCTTATCTCTCGCTTCCCTGACCAGATGCAGCTTATCATGCTGATTTTTCTTTCGCATGTTCTCTTCGACGACGTCCGGTTGTTCTCGTATGAGTTTGATATCGATCATGAATATCACATCTTGATTACTATATTTGTTCTTCTCGTGTTTATATCATTCTTTATAAATTTGTTTGTCAAACACCTTTTTGTTCTTTCTTTTCAGTAATAATGGTTATTCGGGAGAAATCACGCAAACATTTATATATTTCCTTGCCATACTGAATCTAAATACTTGATGTATCATCGGGTGTGTGCATCGGAGGTTGTTTTTAGTGAAAAAGTATACGATAAGCAGTTCAGTATACCGTAATAATGTGTTCTCTAAGGCGTTGAACAACCGGTTCAATACCTTGCGTGTGCGGCATTTCGATAACACGTCGAAGTCTCGTTCATTCGCTTCGTATCAGAAAGCGCAAGGTGCTCCGAAGCCTGCGGGTAAGTATGATTTCAATTTCATCGCAGGGTAAAAGGTTTGTCTTAGGTTTATCTTCTTTTTTTATTCTCTCTTTTGATCGTGAGTTCTTCATATTTTTTCACTAGTTATCTTTCTCATCATCATCATTTGACACGTTCTGTGCTCTCTTTATCGTCGTGATGATGCTGACTATGAGGAGCAATACTCCGAGCATGATGATGTAGGCTATCATCCGTTGCACTGGCAGTGGCACCTTCTCTGCTTGTTGCGGCGCTATCTTCTTGAACGCTTTGGTCACAGCCACATCGAGCTGGTTGCTTTTAGCGCTCACTTTCTGCGAGAACGTTTCTGTCTCGAGCCGTGTCGATAACTCGTGTCGTATCGTCTCGATACTTTCTTCTCCAGTGTCGTACTTGATTATAATTGTAAATACATTCTCATCCGGTGTCAATCGAGATCCTGGAATGTTGAGTTTGAACTGCTTGTTCTTCGAGAACTCGTTGATCTGCCACATATTTGAGAACAACGGATGCGATACTGTCACGCTAACGCTCTCCGGTGTCGCTACTGATTTTTTTACGATTTCAAATGATAAGCTTGCATTACCATCTGCTTTTACCATCGGTGTGATATTCGCATTTGTTATCTCCAGCTTGGGGATGTCAACGACCGTGTAGGTCACGTACGTGCTCGTGATGATCTCGTTATCCTTGCTGCTTGCAGTTATCGTCGTTGTCGTCACTTTCGGTAATCCTGTGTCGAAGGTCAACTCTACCTTCTCCTGCTCATCCTTGACGTTCTTGCAATTGCCCTTATGACAGATCATTACCGGATACATGTCTTCAGTAGTCTCTGCACTGCAGGTGATCGTCTGCTCGCTAGTTGCTAGCACTTCTTTCTCTTCGATCGAGCACTCAAGCTCAAGACCATTCTCTCCTTGTGATGTTATATCTTCCTCTTCCATGCGTTGCTGCATATACTCTTTCGAATACACTTCTCCCTGTCTGCTCACGCTGAATGATGTATTGATGCTCGTACGAAACGTCCTGCTCATGACAACTGGGAACGTGTATATATAATTCGTATCAAGACTTTTTGGTGTGTGCACCACCCAGCTGAATATCTTTTTCTCGCCCGGTGCCAGCGCTGCCAGTTCTGTTGTCGGCGTCGTATCGATGACCATGTTGCGTGTCGGATGCAGCTTTACCTCCTCGACAACATAGTATTCATTAGGATTTTCCATCGTGACTCTGGCGAGATTGTACGAGCCGAAACCAACTTCCTCTTCAAGCATTTCTATACTCGCTTGTGTTCTCTCCTCGCCGCTTCCCTGATGGCTTGTCATACGTGTCGAGAAATCGAGCGGTCTCGTGCTGATATCGATATCTCTCCCTTTATATTGATAACTTACTGATGGCTTGTTGCCGTCAACTCCTTTCTGCAGCTCTATGTGTGTCGCATCGATAAAACCCAATTGGTTGTAGGTCACGTCATAGGGCACCCATCCTGTCTCCGGATAATAGACTTCCGCCCAACCATGATTTCCCCAGTTATCCTCATCAGGGATCGCCTCGCTATAGGCCACTCCTGAGACGAAGCGTGCCGGAATGCCAAGCGCTCTGTTCATCGAGATGAACAGGTTCGTGATTTCGTCACACACTCCGTAGCGGCTTTCCATGACCCAGCTTGCCGGCTGGTTGACTTCGCTTGTCAGGGTGGTGAGGTTGTATTCCACATGGTCGTGTACCCAGCTTGCGAGTTTCGCCTCGATGATAAACAAGTCATCCTCTCCTTGTGCCAGTTCTGTCGCTACTTGTCGTATCTCGTCGCTACTGTCGATATTATCTGTCTCGTCAAGGTACGGTTGCACTGATAGCGGTATATCTTCAAGGGGAAAAACTGCTTTTGTCCTGATAGGTTTCGGATAGGCTGTTGTTTCCACACGAGCGCTGTGCGAGAATCTTAAATCACTTGATGTCGGATTCTCCCATATATATATGACACTCTCATCTAGTTCCATGCTCACTGGAATCGTATCTGAATCAATGATTCTCTGCCTATAGCTCTCTAGCGGTTTGAGATGCAGTGTTGCCTTCACATCGCTCACTGTCGAGCTTGATGATTCCTTCTCGATAATAATCTGTCCCTCTACATTTTGTGAGAGTGTGAGCTCCTGATAACTTCCTGGGTGCTCGTCTGCTGCCATGACTGGTGTGAGCGTGATAAGTAAGATTACGAATGCTAGAATCAGGCTTTTGGATCTCATGGTGTTCATTAAAGAGCTTGAAGTTTATAAACGTCATGCATGATTAATTTGTTTTTTTCCGCTTTTCTTCTGACAAACAATTATAAATCCTCTCTAGTTCCTCCTCTTCTTGTGAGGTATAGATAGCAGTGCAGTTCAACTCGGATGGTTCTTTGAAAGTCAATGTCGTCAAGCGCGATCACATCACTGTCTTCAATCTTATTGAAGAGCTTGACTTTCCCGTCGGCAAGAAACTGCTCGTCCAGCTCCTCCGCGGTGAGGAATCGCTTCGCATCAAACGGTTAGGTCTTGAGAAGAAAGTCTATCACGGTGCTCTCGGCGGCTATGAGGAAAAAGAGCTTCTCACCTTCATCACGTACCTCGTCAGCCAGGGCTTCCTTCTCGTCTCGAAATTCCGCGGCACGATGCCTGTCCTTGAGCTCACTGTCAAGGCGCGCTCTGAGTTAGAGAATCGCGAACTCTCTATGCGAGTCGATGACATTGCCTTCACGTCTGACTCGTCATCTTCATCTCAAGAATCCTTTACAACCTCTCTTGACTTCCCTTCATTCACACCTGCCACTCTCACTGCTGGTGAACGCCAGGTCTGTGACGGTCTGTCATTCTTTTTCGAACGCTTCACTGACGAGCAGAAAAAAGCCATAGTAGACATGAGCGAAAGGCAAGCCTGTGTCGCCGGCGCCGGCTCCGGTAAGACGAGCGTGCTCACGCACAAGATTGCGTATCTCGTCAACTTCGCCGGAGTTCCTGCCGAGGATATCCTTGCCATTACTTTCACCCGGAAAGGCCGTCGCGAGATGACATCCCGGCTCAAGGACCTTCTCGGTCCTGACAAGAACGTGCGTATAGAGACTTTCAACTCCTTTGCCGAGAAAGAACTGCTCAAGCACGGCACGAAACTCTACGGTCGTCACAAGGAGATGCTTCCCAATCGTGATTTTATTCGCCTGGTTACTAAAGCCATCCATGGCTCTGGCTTTGAGACGAAAACCTTTCTCGAACACTATTTCACCGCCCGCGAACGCCGTGGCAAGGAAGAGCGAGCACTCTTCTTCTCGTTTCTCTATGACTTCCGATCCATTCTTGATGAGTATGACGCGTCAGCGAATGACGAATCTGTTTTTGAGAAGCGTATCGATGATGCCAAGCTCAGCGATAAGGTCACTGCCTCGAACCTCCTCAAGATCGTCAAAGCAGTCTCGTCAGAACTTGACGATCAGGGCTTTCGAACCTACAGCGACCAAGTTCCGGACACTATTCGCTTGTTCAACGAACTGCCTGAGCTCAAACCATCCTACTCGTGGGTGCTTGTTGATGAGTATCAGGATGTCAGTCCTTCTCAGCAGGAACTTATCGACCTCCTCTCGCCGAAGCATTTGTTTGTCGTCGGTGATCCGAGACAGAGCATATTCGCTTGGCGGGGAGCAGACCCTGCTGTCATGCTTGACTACATGAAATCCTGCGCTGAACAGGGTGGTGCTGTCATGGAACTCACGACCAACTTCCGTTCATCGCCTGAAATACTCTCTTTCGCTAATGATATGATTTCGAAAGCGCATGGTGGCAAGAATCCTTATCACGCTCTCAAGCCGTTCATCGACACGCCTGGCAAGGTCTTTATTGACAATTACAACTCTGATGAAGAGGAAGCCCGTGCCGTTGTTGACTTCATCGCGCAATCTTCTGTTGCGAGAAATAATATTTTTGTCCTTTCGCGGACCAACAAAGGTCTTGAGAAAGTGAAAGATCATTGCAGGAAAGAAGGCATCAAATACTTGCTTCGTACTGACGAGCAGGCTAAAGCGTCTGAAGAACCTGACTCTGATCAGGTAACACTCTCAACAGTTCATGCCATCAAAGGTCTTGAAGCGGCGATCGTCTTTGTCGTCGGCGCTACTTCTCTCAACTATCCGTGTAAGGCCAAGGATCATCGTTTTGTCAGGCTGCTTTGTTCGCCTACAGAGTATGATCAATATGAGGAAGAGCGTCGCTTGATGTATGTCGCTTGCACTCGTGCTAAGCGTGAACTCTTTGTCAGCTACACTGGCTCGCCGTCCCCGTTCATCTCGACCGACTCATCGTCTTCTCCGGGCGTCTCCCGTCAGAACATCTCTTCTGATCGTGTGGACACCCAGCGCAAAGCGCTCAAGAGGTGGCGGTTCCTTGAAGCGAAAGATCGTGGTGTTCCGGCTTACGTCATTTTCAGCAACAAGGTGCTCGACCAGCTTCTCGATCGGCAGCCGTCATCAGTGTCAGAACTCTACGGTATCAACGGTCTTGGCGCATCAAAGATTGAAGAATTCGGTATGGATATCATCCACGTCTTGCAGACGAATTAGTTTTTCTTGTATCTTTTTGCAGTGTAATTGCTTTCTGATTGTTGTTCGTAATTCAGATACATCCTTACAGTATCTAGACTTCTTGGTATTTCTTCTAGGTAGCTCGTTTCTGGTTCGTTTTTGTTATAATTGTTTTTAAGGCGTCTTGCGTCTTTTGCAGCGTATGAATACTCTCCTTCGTTCACTCTTCCCCTGATAATTTCCAGATCGCCCATGAAATCATAGTGGTCTTCGCATTCATCTTCAATGCTCGGATAGACTTGGTTCTCGCTGTTGTTGATATATGTTGTTTCGATATGCTGTATTTGCTCATCAATATTGGCGAGGTTGCGAAGATATGTTTGCATAGTGCTAAGGTTATCTTTGATTTGTTTCAAATTATCTTCTTCCTCTAAGAATTTCTCAATCCATTCTTTGCTTTCCTTCTGCAGTGCTGAATATTCGTTATCGTTCAGATACTCTTTCATAAGCGAAATGCTCTCAAGAAACTCATCTTCTGATGTGTCTGTTGATTGTTCATCTGTGAGATTACCATAATATGTTTGTGTATAGATTTTTTCGATCGAATCCAGGAATTGTTCTATTGATTGTACTTTGTATGGTAGAATGTTCTCTTTGGACACCATATAGTGCAAGAATTCTTTTTTCTTTAAAATATTTGTGCTTCTTATCACTACTGAGTATGTGTGCATTCTTTATTTTTGTATTGATTGTTGCTTCATCTTATGTTTTTGAAAACGAAGAGTTTATAAGTGTTTTTTCAATCATTTTCTGATAGTGGATAATATGTTTATTGAATATGCTACTGTTCCTGAGACCTACAAAAGCGCTGTTGCTTATTTGAAATCAGCAGCTGATCAACTCATTCCTGTTCAACGATTGTCTTTAGGAACTGCTGTATACACTGATAATACTCTTGTTGTTGCGAAAACTGAAACTAAATATGTCTCTTCGCTTTTTCAAAACGGAGTTATTATTCCTAGGGCTGTCAGTTCCTATAGTTATGATTTTCTTTCAGGCGAAGACATGCTTATACTTGATAAAGGCGGTTTACGCATATCCTCCTCTAAGAATGTTTCTGATCAGGAAATTGTTGATTCTATCCTGCGTTCTGTTAAACAAGAAGTGCGTCAATTAAAACTTGAGAAGATCATGTGATCATGTTGTTATTTCTTTTTCAGTCGTTCTAAGAAATACTGGAGGCAATCCACTCCGTCAAACGTCGCTTTCTTCCGGAAACTTGCTGGTCCGAACTGCAGGTGTAATCCTTCTCCTTCCTTCACTCTGGCACTGCATACTGGACATGATGTGATCTGTTCTTTTCTCGCCTCTTTCATACGTTTCTTAAGTAGCTTTTCGATATTGCCTGCATCAAGATCTTTCTTGATCATTTTCAGGTCATCGAAGTCGAGGTCTTCTATGATTTTCGCGAGTTTGTTCATCGTGTAATCGTCTCCATGATGTCTGGAAAGATGTTCTCATCATCAAGCATAATATTGATCTTGTCAACGAGCCGTTTATAATACTCATCTCCTGACAGGTAGCCGTCGATCAATTCTTGTTTCGTATGGACCCAGCACGCGATGATGATATCTGTTCCTGTACTGTCTTTCACGGTCTCGTTACTGATCTCTTTTCGCAAGGTTTCTAGTTGGTTCTCTGTCGTGATGGCAACGAGTTCAATCTTGTTGTGCGATGTCTTGAGATGCCCTGCAGTCAGGACGTGGTCGAAGTACTTTCTGTGTGTCCAGTAATATGTTGAGAACGCTTCTCTTTTTCGGGGGCTCACTTGAGGTATCAATTGGAGATAGCGTTCAAAAGATGGCGCTTCTTGTTCGAGCGTGCTCTTGATACCGAACCCGTCACGTAGTATTGTGATTGTGATGATGCTGCTGCTCAATCGGTATTGTTTCTTTGGTTTTCCCGGTTGTCTTCGGCTTACGTTATCCTTTGGTTCAATAATATTTTTTGCTTCAAGCAGTGCGAGTTGAGTAGTCACATACGGTAGGCTGATATTGGCTGTTTTCGCTACAGAACTTGCTGTGTTATGACCTTTAGCGATACTTCTGAGAATGGTGAATTGTGTATGTGTCAACTCAGTGCAATCACTCATGTATCTGTTGAAGCGTAGTGGCTTTAAATATTTTTTTATTTCTTTAATTATAAATATAATAACTTATTAATTTAATAACTTAATTTATTATATATTATTTCTTGTTTTTTGGCTTTTTTCCGTATTATATGTTGCTTTTTAACATAACATTTTTAAATGCAATGAACTGCAATCACCTCTAGAGTGTTGGGTACATAGTCACTATGGTTGGGTTGGATCACATAAAGATCTTATTTCATGACAGATTGTTCCTGATTTCAGTGATACTAACAATCCAGAATTACTATCAAAAGAGATTTGAAAAAAGAGGTGTGTTGAGTGCGAGTATTGATGTTCGGGTGGGAGTTTCCACCTTTTTTCGCGGGCGGTGTCGGTATCGTGTGTTTCGAGCTTGTTAAGCAATTAGTTTCAGAAGGTATCGAACTTGAGTATATCATGCCCTATTGTCCTGACACAGTCAACCCTGGGTTTGTGGATGTCATGAACACGAAAAAACTCGCTCGTAAATACGATGGTGAAGTTTCAACCAACATCCAAGTCAAGCGTGTCCGCTCACTCTTAAGTGCCTACCAGACAAAAGAGGAATACGAACATACTCTGCAGCAGGTTAAAAAGCAGGAACTAGGTCTTGATTCTTCTGACGATTCTTCTGATAATACTCTCAAGCTCTACGGTGAGGATCTCCTTGATGAGATCGATCGCTTTGCCAAACGGACAGCAGTTCTCACTGAGCATGGTGATTTCGGTGAGTTCGATGTCATTCACGCTCACGACTGGACGACCTTTCAGGCAGCCACTGTCGCTAAACGCCTCTCAGGAAAACCGCTTATTGTCCATTGCCATATCACTGAAGTCAATAAGAACGCTGGTAAAGGTGTCAATAAGGAAGTCTATGAGATTGAGCGGGCAGGATTCTTCGCAGCTGATATTGTCATTGCAGTCAGCACTGGCATTAAGCAGACGCTTATTGACCATTACGGTGTTCCTGGAGAGAAAATTCGTGTCGTTCACAACGGTGGCGTTTCCATGGAACCTGTCAAGACCCGAGTGAGCGAGTTCAAAGGCAATAATCGTATCGTTTCGTTCATGGGTCGCATCACTGGCATGAAAGGCCCTGAGAACTTCATTCGCATGGCGCAGAAAGTCCTTGCTCACGTTCCTAATACGAAGTTCATCATGGCAGGTTCTGGTGACAAGCTCCAGGATTGTATCAATCTGACCAAAGAGCTCGGTATTCATGATAAGTTTTACTTCCATGGTTTCTACTCACGTAAAGAAGCGAATTTCTTCTTTGACATCTCAGATGTGTTCATCCTACCATCTCTTATGGAACCCTTCGGTGTCACTCCGCTTGAAGCGATGCAGAAAGAGACTCCTGTCATCGTCTCGAAACAATCCGGTGTCTCTGAAGTGCTCAATCACTGTTTCAAAGTCGATTTCTGGGATATTGACAAGATGGCATCCCAGACGATCGCTCTGCTCAAATACAAACGTCTTCACACGACCATGACTGAAATGGGTTACACAGAAGCGAAAAGCGTTGATTGGAAGGCGCCTGCACAGAAGTGCATCCAGATCTATAACGAGCTCAACAATACATAACGGCGGTGTAAGATTATAATGGCACAAACACTTATCACGACAATGTATGGCGAACTTCACGTCCACTCCCTCAATGTCTTTGACATCGGAACGAACCGGACGTATATCGATCACGGCAGGATGTCTCATGACTTGACTTCCGGACTTTCTGGCCAGCTCAAGCAGCTACAGTCTTTTTTGTCAGAACATGAGATAACTTCCTCCATCGGCATGGCGATTCCTGGCCACGTCCTTGATATGATCGTTGAACAAGATGATGTTCTTCTTGATCAACTTTCTTCAGTTATCGCGAATAATAATATCAGCATCTTATCGATGCCTTACTATGCTGGCTCCATGCACGTGCTTTCCGGTGACGAACTCAAAGCTCAAGTCAATCATCATAACAAGACCGTTGCAAAGCATCTCGGTGTCACGCCATCAGTATTTTTCACCGCTGAAGATCATATTACTCCAGAACATCTCCGTGCATTGGCGGAAACAGGAATCTCTTCCTGTATCGACAGTAGGGCTCTTGAAACCGACTCTTCAAACACACCGCAAATCATCACTGTTGACATATCTGCTTTTGACGACCCAGACACAATCAATAAACTCGATACGCAGTCTCTGAAAGGTCTTGACGAGATTAGTTCTTCCTTTGACCTCAATACGATCTCTCCGGCTTCATCGACAAAAGTATTCTCTCCGATGCAAGAGCACATTATCGGAGAACTCAAAGGACTCTATCCGCATGTAGCAGAGACAGGTGATAACGAGCTCATTGCAGACTGGCGCTACCTGACCCATCACAAGGCAGTCTTTCACACGGATGCTGCAGGAGAGCTCAAGCATAGCCAGTACGATCATTATATGGATATGATGAATATCTTCAACGATATCGCTCACAAGATCAGGAGTGTCGAACTCTCGAAAAGCGGTGTGTTCATTACCGAACCCGAAGTAGCTGACTCTCCAACACAATTATTGCAACAACTCTCTGCAAAAGAATAGTATCGTGATTTCATTTTCATCAACTATATGTTATGATGGATTTATAATGAGTGTGTGAAATATTATGGCTTCAAGAACAACTGCACCGAAGGCAGCAAAAAAGGCCGCGAAAAAAACTGCTACGAAAGCTGGCAAGAAGAAATCTTCCGCTAGCCGCAAGAGCAGCGCTAAAAAGTCAAGCCGCGCTAAGAAAGTCTCTCTGGAAAAGATTCCGGCGGACAAGTATTTCGTGCTGAAAAACGGTCAGCAGATCGAGCACTATCTGGCTCTTGCTGACACGCTAGACGACCTTGAAAAAGAAGTGGTTGATTATCACGTCAACGAGCTTCATAACGATTTCGCGACCTGGATCGAAGATGTCTTCGGCGAGAAAGAACTGGCGAAAAAAATCGCTCAGTCAAAGAGTCCTGATCAAATCAGGATGATCATCTACAAGCATCTCATCAACAAGCATGTCAAGGTTTGAACCGATGATTGTCATGGTGATTGCTATATCAATAAACTAGATTATCCTATTCCTTGAACGGAAAAACCGTGCAGTCGGTCTTTTCCTGGGAAAAAGAGGTTTAATCGTGTGAGTGTGCCTGTCTATGGAGACGAAAGCTGATATCGTATGTGAAACGAGTTGGGAAGTATGCAATAAATGTGGTGGTATCCACACCGTGATTACTTCTAAGGCTAGTCTCATGCAGGCACACTACGACACGTATTATTTCATAGGTCCTCTTTTTGACAACCTTCCTAGAGATTTCATCCCCTCGACTCCTCCTGAAACGCTTTCTCGGATTTTCGAGCGTTTATCAGGTCATGGCATCCGTTGCGAGTATGGCGTATGGGATATCGATGGTCGTCCGTCCACCATTCTTGTTGATGCAAGGTCATTGTTCAGACATCTCGATAGTATCAAGAAAGGATTGTGGGATGAGTATGGTATTGACTCCTTGAACGCCGCTCATGATTTTCACGAACCGCTCATCTGGTCGTGGGGAGTAGGTATGCTTCTTGAGGAATTCGAGAACGAATATTCTGGCAAGAAGATCGTCGGTCACTTTCACGAGTGGCTCTCTGGCTTTGCTATGTTCCATCTCAATAACATCAACTCCTCAGTCGCCAAAGTCTTTACCACGCATGCGACAATGCTTGGCAGGTCACTCTCTTCAAGAGGAACTTGGCTTTTTGACGTTCTCGAGAACATAGATCCTGAAAGAGAAGCGAAAGCTATAGGTGTCGCTGACAAGTTCACGACTGAACGGGCTTGCGCTCATACTGCAGATGTTTTCACGACAGTCTCTGAAACAACTGCCAAAGAAGCCGAGCATATCCTTGGTCGCAAGCCGATGATTCTTCCTAACGGTCTTTCCATGGATAAGTTCCCGACATTCGAGGAAGCCTCGATGGACCATAAGATGAACAAGCGCAAGCTTCAGGACTATCTCATGGCGCACTTTTTCCCTTATCGTGATCCTGAAACTGGTGATGATCACGTCTTTGACTTTGCTGACACTTTATTTTTCTACACGAGCGGTCGTTATGAATTCGAGAACAAAGGAATTGACGTCACTATCAAAGCGCTCGGTCGTCTTAACGATCACTTGAAAGATGCCGGTTCAAAGCGCACCATAGTCACATTCTTCTTTCTCGCAGTCGGTGGCAACAAACCATATCCTGAACTTCTTGAGAACAAGAGCTTATTGCAGGGTCTGGAGTCAGAAATCAGCAAGGAATCAGAAGTGTTCATACAAAGGCTTGTCATGGATGTGCTCTCACGAGATGATGTTGATATCAGCACGCTCCCGAAAAACCTTCTCGATCGTTTGAAACGGGAATTCGCAGATGTGAGGCGTACAAAAGATCCTCTCCTCTCCACTCATGAGATTGACGAGGATAATGATGCTATCATCAGGGCTTGTCGTGAGAATGGTCTTCATAATAAGAGCGATGATAAGGTCAAGGTCGTTTTCATCCCTGCCTATCTCGATGGTCGCGATGGTATTCTCAACATGACTTATTACGAGGCAATCTCTGGCTGTCACCTTGGCATTTTCCCTAGCTATTATGAGCCTTGGGGTTACACGCCACTTGAATCGGTAGCTCACGGAGTTCCTGCAATCACGACTAGTCTCACTGGCTATGGTCAGCACATGAAAGATAAAATTGTTGGTTCGAAAAAAGGACTCTATATCGTTGAGCGATCCAAGGAGAAAGATTCTGTTGTTGACAGTCTGTACAGGATTTTCTTCCATTTCGCTTCTCTTGATACGAATTCCCGAGTCGCAAGAAAGATCAACGCTCACGCACTCTCCTCTTATGCAGATTGGCGACAGCTTGTCAGATATTATCTTGACGCTCATAACAAGGCGCTTGAGAATAAATCATGATACTGCACATTCCTGACCTGATGGTGATGTTCTAGAGAATGGTACGACGAATATACAAGCATGATGGAAGTGAACTAGTCACGCAAGGACCTCCTGCCGGTCTGTTGACAGATGGCTATGGTGGTTTTTTAGCCCTCCATCCTAGCATGAGCTATAAGGGATGGTATCAGTTCTCAAAAGAGCAGTGGCGCATGCAAAAGATTCTCGAATCCCTCGAGCCACTTGATGAAGGAGAATGCACTTCGTTCTACAACCAATTCTACAGTCTGAAACGAATCTTTTCTTCAGGTGCTCAAGATTCCTTCCATCTCTATGGTCGCAGCATCATTTACGAGACGTTCAACATGAATGGTCGTGTCAAGCTCACTCTCGATCACCGTGAAGCGTACGAGAATTCTCGTCTCGGTAGGATCTATGATCTTGCTGTGGAAGGTAATACTGTTACGATCGTGTTTAAGCAGTATACTGACGATGGCTCTCAAGAATATGATCATCATATGGTCATCCGTGGAGTGAGGGATGTTGAGATTCTCGGTTCTTGGCGTGAAGTCAAGTATGATGTTGACGAATCCCGTAAAGCGAAAAGCACATATTGGGTGTATGACGCGATTACTTTCCTCCCATCAAGACACGTCATCCTCAGTGCTTCAGAGACTGACTATGAGGCAAGAACTGTCGCTGATGTTGCATATCATCATAGTGATGAAATCATATCTACTGTGCATATGAGAGTCCTTGAGCATCTTCCTGAATTCCAGTCACTGCAAGACTCTAATACGCGTATAGCTGCATTGTCCTCCGCTCACTCGCTGTTATCTCTTGATCAGCATATCCTTAAGGGTGATGATGGTGTTCAAAGAGCGATTCTTGCAGGTTTGCCTTGGTTCTTCCAAGTATGGTCTCGTGATGAACTTATCAGTCTTGGCGGTCTTATATCACTGGCAGCATATACTGATGAGGATCGGTTATGGCGTCAATGCACTGCTATCATCGATAGGCATATGAATTCCATTCTCGAAAGCGGAATGCTTTCCAACCGTCATCCTGAAAGCAAGCTCCCCAGTATAGACTCCTTAGGTTGGCTTGCAAAAAGGGTTTCTACACTCATCACTTTTCTTCACCATAAGAAACGACTCTTTGATATATGTTCTATCGATCAATTATTGCATTGGTATATGACACTTTCTTCAGCGCTTTCGAGAGCTAAATCTTCTCAAGGGGCTCTTGAAGAAAAATTCACCGCTAGAAAAGGCGACTTCCAAGTCACTCTGTTCCATAACGAGCATTGCGAGACGTGGATGGATACGAGCACGTATGATGATGGTCGTGAAGGCTATCGTGTAGAAATACAATCATTGTTCCTTTCAATCTATGATGTCTTGCTTCTCCTCTCTGATGTCCTCTCCTTTGATGATGCAAAGCAGATACGTCGGGAACGCAAACAATTCATCAAACTGGTCAGGAAACACTTTGTCGATTACCAGTTCCAAGGAATTATCCGTGATGGTATTGACTTGCACGGGACTCCTGATGACACTCTTCGTCCTAATATTTTTCTTGCCTATTATCTCGCTCCTGATCTGTTCTCATCGACTGCGTGGAAGAAAGCATTCTCTGCACACTCTGACAAACTCTATCTCAACTGGGGTGGCTTAACAACACTCTCTCCTGATGATTACCTTTTCCAGCCCTTTTATACTGGCGAGGATAACAAGAGCTATCATCGTGGTGATTCGTGGTTCTTTGTCAATAACTTGGCAGCAATTGCGATGAATCGCCTTGCAAAGAGGTCCTTTTCCTATCAAGTGCTTCGTATCATGAGCGCTTCTGCAAAAGATATTCTTGATGATGGATTCGCAGGTCATGCTAGCGAGCTCTCGAGTGCGAGAAAACAGGATGCTAATGGTTGTTTGGCTCAAGCATGGAGTGCTGCCACTTTCTTGGAACTTGTGATTGAATATAACGATCTCGTAAAGAACTAAAGGGAGAATCGCACCCTATATCCTTTTGGAGTTGAAGTGTTGGCTGTACTAAAAGTCTATAGGGTGCAAGGTAAATTGATGTTGATATATGTCAGTAACCTCATTTCTTGATAGAATTAGTTTATTTATAAATCGCAGGAAATTATCCGGATAAATTTGTTCTTGATATTGTCCATAACAGATGTTGTCGTCCCACAAGGATTAAAAAGGAGTGTGCTCTTTGTTTGTTCTGATGACAGGGGATTTTTCATTAACAGTAGATGCTATCGCAGCATATATTTCTAGAAACGATCTTGAATTACCTATTGCTGGCAATGGCATACTTATAGGATCGAATACTTCCTCTGGCGTGCCCATGAAAAAAGAATTCGATAATGTGGAATTAGTGGTTGGCACCGATGCTTCTTATAGGATTCTCATAGGCAATGATAACTTTGCCAGACGATTCCAACCTCTTGTAAAAACTGATATTGAGTTGAAACGGAATCGATACACCTTACACCCTGGCGCTTCTCACATTGACTGGCTTATCAGTGGAACTCCTGAACAATTATCACTTGATGGTCTTGGCTCGGTAACATTATTCGCCTTCAATTATCGCGGTCTTCCTTCTCACATGGTCGCTCTTGATGATTGGTTCAAAAAACTTCCTTCTTCTGATTTTATCGATTATCTTGTCAGTGCCGCACAAGGAGTTTCTTATTTGCACTCTCAAGGAATAATCCATAAGCATCTCTCGCCAAAAAGCATCTTGTTCGATAAGGATCATCGTGCTTCAATAACCAATATAGGTCTTGAATCTGTGATTGAACATGTTGATGGTGTGGGTAAGAATCGTAAAGGTGCAGTTAGAGATTTTTCGTGGTATCTTTCTTCTCAGGAAGAAAGCATGAATTCTATTGATGAGAAGTCAAATCAATATTCTCTGGCGACCTCCTTTGGAGAAGTAGCAGCATTATATTATGACATCCCTACTGAACATTTTTTTATGAAAAAGCGTGCGCCCACCGGCTTGTTTTCACGTTTCAACATTTCAGGATTATATCTCAAGAATCCTTCGCTGGCAAAAATCCTCAATAGAGCGACGCGTAAAGAACCTGATGAACGTTACGATTCTGTTGATGAAATGGTTGCTGATTTACAGACTCTTCGTGATGTTTCTGGATCGACAGTGCTTGGTACTCATTATGGTTTTTTGAGTGAGCGCTTCACAACCACTTTAAAACAGAACAAACTGTGGCAGAACACAAAAAAATGGGTTCGAAGGAATCGTCTCGCCTTGACTCTTGCAAGCATTCCTCTCGTTCTTGGACTTGGAGTATTCGGTTATCAGGAATATCATGAGTATCGTTCATTAGCTTATACCAAAGCACAGTTTCAAGAGTTGGAAGCAAAGGAAGATTATTCATCTGACGCTATTGAGGATGCTCTTGACAGAGGGCTCTCCAGAGCTCTTCGGGGAATCTATCGATTAGAAGAAAATCCTTTGGCTGCTGAAGTTCCCGCAACAAGAAACAATAGCGGTGGAAAAAATTCTGTTATTACGGGAAGCCCTATGGCATCTCATTATTTTGATTTGGTGTATGTTTCATTTGAATCTGCTGAATTGTTGGATTCTCCATTGAGGGATCATTATAAGAACCGTCTTGAACACTATGCTGATCGTGTCTCTGTTAATCAGTATGATACATTTTCCTGGCGTTACTCTCGATTTAATTTTTTGATTGATATGTTGAATCATCCTTCCTTTACTAATAAACAGGATAGCCTAAGAAAAAAGATTGCTTCAGTCAACAAATGTTTGTTTTCAAATCATTCATTATTGGAATATAATGATTCTTTAAGTATTCCTGCATTAATCAAACCAGGATCTGATCCAAGAGTCCTTTTGTCAGAATATCTTGATGTTTATTCCTTTGTCGGAAAAGAAATATCTGAATTGGATATGAATCAATCGGACTTTATTATGGATTTTAAGGATGATTTAGAACATCTCGCTTCTTATTTCAAGGCATCAGATAAGGATTATGCTAGTGTTTTGATAGCTTCCAAAGACAGCATTTTTCCTATGAACCATAGTTTTGCTAAATCATATAGTGTTTCTCGGTTTGTATATTTATTAAGCAAATATGGTGACTCAGACAATACTTCTTTGAAAAAGGTGGTTATGGAAGGTGTTTTTTCATTAGCTTCTTCATATTCTGATAAAGGATATTTTTCATTCTCTAAAGAATTTTCTGATGTTGAAAATGTATCTTCTGAATTATTCTTTGCAAATGCATTACATTATGCTTTGGATAATGGTTTTGTTTCAGAAGATAAAATGAGTGAGTTAGATTCATTAAAGAACAGAATATTTACTGATATTGCCTCGGATAATCTTAACCCTTCGGTTGATAATTTATTGTATACTCCGAGGTTATTTATTGTTGATGATGCTCATGTGAGAATGTATAAGGATACTGATGAATTATTCAAGGATCATCCTGGCGGGTCTTGTCTTGGTGATCGGTTGTTTTTAGAATTTGTTAAAAATAATTATAAAAAATAAATTTTATTATTCAGATTCTCCAGAGTCATATCTGCAACATGAAGGATACCAATTACACGGACATGTGTCATCTTCGTTCTCTATTGAAGAGGTTCCATAACTTGTTGTGTTTGTTTCATCACCTGAATCTGAAGTATGGTCTCCAGCAAAAACCGCTGTTGTTCCTACTATCGTTCCCACAATAATTAGACTTATTGCTAAAAGTGCTACATATTTCATGTGTTATCACCTTATATTCTTTTGTAGCACTCGTCCTCTTAAATTGGGCGTGGGAGTTCGGATAAATTTATTAATGCTGCGGATAAAGCTTTTAATATGAGTGACACTCCTGTTCGAAAACTCCATCCTGAGCACGAGTTTATTAGAGTCGCTTCTCAGAAAATAACTTCTGATGTTGGTAATCGTCGTTCCTTGAAATCATTGCAGCTCGCTCACATAATATCTCAAATGAACACGTCTCAGAAACGTTTTGAACGCACTTCTGCAGTATATCTCATGGACCATCAGGATTTTAATCGTATGAAAGAATCGTCTCATATAACCCAATATGACCCTTCTCTTGATGAGTATGAAAAGCTGGTTATCAGGGACTTACCTCCTGATATGACTGCTTACGGAAAGAAGTTATTCATTGAGATGGACTGGCGACTCTCTCAAGAATCACTTTCTCACGTTCCTTCCCTTGTTGCTGGCGATTATATTATCATTCCTTTTGTCAAAGGTGTTCCTCTCAACTTCCTCGTTGATAAAGCTCATCGCGAATTAGATGCTGATAGGAAAGCAGTGTTCAAGAAACACATATTTGATGCTTTTCTGGAGGCTGATTTGCAGTTCGCCCCTGTCTCTGATGAGCTTTCTCGTCGCTTTTCAAGACCATTATCTAGGAAACGGTTGCGTCTCGCATCTTATGAGTATAAACATAATTTCGTGAAGCCGATAACTCATTTTCACTTATTATACAATGATATTGTATCAACGAGAAAACTTGAACATCAATTGTCAAAATCTGTTTTTTCTCCGAAACATATTCCTTTCGTCCCCTTGCTTGATGTCTCGTATAAGAATTTTATTGTTCCTTGCTCATCCTATGTTGAAGGTATTGATTCTCTTTTTTCCTCTGTTATTGAGGATGGTTTGTGTCCTGATTCTCTTAAGAAAATAGATTTTGCTGACGTATTCAGGACGATTGCCTTGCCGCATGCTGTGGCCCAGAAATATTTGTATCCTGATAATGGTTTGTCTTTAGATGATCGTTTCGGTTCATATATGGATATCACTTGTCGTGAAGGATTCTCTCTTTCTGATACGGTTTTTTTTGGTCTCCAGCATTGCTTGAGTCGTTCTTACAAGCATTGGGATCATGCTTTCAGTCAACATTCCCCTTCTGAACTCGGTCAGTATTATGCTGAACTTGAGCAAAAACAGTATCATCGTAGGATGGCTTCTGAATATTTTGTCCAGGGTAATCGTATTGCTGATGATTTCTTATCATCTAATTGCTATCTCTCTCGTGAAGCGAAGAATATCCTGTCTCAGTTTTTCGACTCATATTCGCCAGTACTTGGTTCTTACTCAGATGATGCATGAGAAGCACTCCTGAAGTGCTGTGAATCAAGTGGAGCAGCGTGTATTCGTGCATGATGAGTCTGCTGTTCTCATGAGTCGCTTCTCCTTGTGCAAATATCAGATTCTGCTTGAGATTGATCCTGTATATTTCATACTTTGTCAATGTGAACTCGTAGAACATTTCATAAAATTCTCTGAGGTTATGTGTCATTCTCTCTATTGATCGTTGTTCGGCAGTTGATGCTTTGTCATTGGTGTTGATTCGTTCTGAAGTGATATTCGCTATGATATCACCTATCTTTTCAAGATGCTCAATAATGTAATACAGAAGATGTGTTGATTCTTCCTTGACATCAAGTCCTTTATTCACTGTTCTTCTGCAGTAATTGCTGATTCTGTTGATGAGTCGTTCTTCTTGGAGGAATGTCGCTTTCTCCTCCTCGCTGAGCTTGCGGTCTTTTGACTTGTTGATGGACTCTGCAGTCATTAGTGTTGAGAGAAATAATCTTCTCAAGAGTTGTGAGAAATTGCTTTCGGAAATATCTGCGACATTGCGAATATTCACATGCTTCTTTTTTTCCTCAATAATCTCGAATCCTGGCAGGCTCTGATTGACTGTTGATCTTATCTTCTGGAGTTGTTTCTGGTTATGATAATATATCTTGATACGATCTGTTCCTAGCTTGTATTCTGCTGTAATGATCTTTTTTATTGTCCTCTCGGTTTTTTCTAGATCGATCGTGTGTTCCTCACCCTCTCCCCTGTGGAGTGCTGTCACGTGAACTGTTGTCTTATCAGGTGTGAGTTCCACTTCATCTCCTTTTGACAGGTTGTAGCGATCAATCCATTCTTTTGGAAGTGAGACGGTGAATGTTGATGGTCCGTGTTGGACTATTTTTCTTCTCATGGACTGGTGATATTGAATTGTTGTTAATATAAAGTTTATGGTTATTATGGTTATATTATAAAAAATATACACATAATGTTTATTTTTGTTTCTTCTATCTGCAAGGTTGTGTTGAGGTGATGTACTGATGGCTGTAATGTTAAGTTCAAAAGTGAGACGTGATAGTTCTGAAAAGCTCGTTGTCGAGTTAGAACTTGATACTGACGAATATAGGAATCTGCAGGGTCACGTTGACAACCTGCATGTCTTCGCTGAAGAAGCGCTTTACACTCCTGCTCGTGTTTCCATGCGTGGGAAGAATGAAGCGACGAAGTATTTTCTCATTCCGAGAAATCTGCGTAAAGGATTGCATATCTATGGTAATGTCGCATGTAATCGGTTGCAATCTCCGGATGGCAAGCAGATATTTGTTTATATGGTCGATCCATACACACAACAACTACCAAAAATGGAAGGGGTTTGAAACGCGTTATGAACTGTTGTCAGGTTGTCGGGAAACACTTCTCCCAGCTTGTTGAGCATATCAGGCACCTCGGTGATGATGTGCTCTTTTGTTCTTTCGGGGCGCGTTTCAAGTCCCTCTCCTCTTCTGATATCATCCTTCCCTTTGATCTTTCTCTTGAAGATTCTTTGGTTGATCTCGTGAAGGTTTTTTTTCCGGACTCTACAGTGTATGCTGAAGAGCAATTCAAGAAAGAGAGGGTTGCTATCAACCCTGGTAGTGATTTCGAGTGTTTCATCGACGCGCTTGACGGCAGTGAGAATTACAGTCTTGGCATTCCGTTCTATGCAATCTCCCTTGCTTTTCGCTTCAAGGGTGAGCTTGTCGCAGGTATTGTCTATGAGCCTATGAGAAAGAACATGTATACTGCTTTTGCTGGTAAGGGTGCATTTCGCAATGGTAAGCGCATCCACATCAATAATAGGAAGTTCACCTCTCGTCGGTTCAGCATGGTCAGTGCAGATAGAGTTGTTTCAGCTCTTGAAAGCAAGTTCTCTTCGATCATTGCTGCATCTCGCCACTTCGGTCTGAAATTAGGAGGGTTATCTTCTTCAGCTCTTGATTTGTGCTATACTGCCTTCGGCTCGTTTGCCGGCATGGCAAAATCAATCTCGTTCACGGGCTCCACTCCGCATCTTTGGGGTGTTGCAGCAGGGATTCTTTTCTGCCGTGAAGCAGGTCTTCTTGTCAGTGACGCTTCCGGTCGTCCCTTCAATGATCGTAGTGATTCTCTTCTTGTTACTCATCCTGAGCTGTATAAGAAGTTCTTCTACAGGACTCCTGAGTCAGAGTTGAAAATAAGGGAGTCTCCTGCTGATATGTGTAGTTGACTCTGCATCGTTTGTAAAAGAACTTGAGAAAAAGAGAGAGAAGAGTAAAAAGAAATGAGTATTGCTTACTTCTTAGCTGTCCGTAGGGCCTTGCTGTTGCACTTCTTGCACTTGACCTTGCCTTGCAGGACTTTCATGTTCGGTGCTCGGACTTTACCTTTGCAGTTCTTACAGATAAAGACATTCTTGAAAAGCCGTGCATCCGCTTCTGGGAACTTAGCCATAATGGACACCTCCAGTATTGCTAAGCTTAAAAATCAATGATTTTTCTTGTTTAGCCATATTGATTCATCTCCTGTATTGTATTTTACTCGTTTTTGACCTGCTTGATAACCTTGTCATCGAGGATTTCCCAGTAGACGACTGTAGCTCCTTCCTGGACTTCTCCTTTCAGGTCTTCAGGAATCGGTAGATCAAAGGTCTCGTAAGTCTCCATGTCCATGACATTTACCATGTCACCTGTAACGGAAAGGACTTGTGCGTTCTTCTTGCCGATGATTGGTGCTTCGACCTGGTGGTCTCCGGTTACCATGTTTCGCTTCTTACCGTCAATCATACCAGCTGCCATGATGTTCGCTTTCGCGTGACCGTGTTTTCCCGGTCGTGAGATGCTGATATCAGTAACGGTGGATGCTACGTCATCGACGATGATGTAACTTCCTTTCTTCAGTGAACTTACGTTAACGAATTTTCGATCTCCTGCCATTGATTATTCACTCCATGAATAGTTGTAGTTGGATTTTTATGTGGTGAGAACTCATCTTCAGAGACTCATTCTCGTAGAACCATGGTTGTGGATTGGAGTGGTTTTTATAAAGGTTTCTGATGTTTATTTATAAATGAACAGCTTTCGCTGGTGCTTTTTTAGGATTGTATGTGGGCTTTAGAAAAGAAAATTTATTTTATAATGGCACAATCAATACATTAATAAGCTATGAATGATATATGTACATATTATCTGCGTTTCGGATGGTCGGTATGGAAAAACAAGATCGTGATTTACCTAAACTCACTGAAAACGATAGACGTGTTCTTAAAAAGATACTTGACATGAAACGGATCCCTGACAGCGATATTGCTAAAAGCATGCAACTGTCTCCGCAAGCGATATTCAAGATTAGGGAGAAGTTAGAGAATTGTGGTATTATCCAAGGGTATATGCCTATTATCGATTTCAAGAAGATAGGGATCAATATCATGACGCTGATGATTGTTCGCCTTTCTTCCACGATGTGGAACACTTTTTCTGATGATCAGATCTCTGATAGGATATCTAAAGCGCCTTATGTGATAGATGCTTATAGGGTTGCTGATGAGGATGCTTCCCATATTCTGTTGCTGGCTTTCAGGGATATGGCTCAAAAGGAGAAGTATATCTCTGAAGTCCAGACTAAGTTTGCAGAAGAAGTCACTATTAAGGGTGCCTATACGTTTTCCGTGGATAAGATCATATCGCATAGTCCGCTAGGGATCTTGCATGAGATTATTGATAAGAAAGAATTCTCGCCAAAAGATATATTCTTGAATCATTCTCATTAATAGTCAAATAGCACGATCGTAAGAAAAACACTAATCTTCTTTTGCTCATCAGCAAGTTGACATTATCAACTGATTTCTATAATTCTTTTTAAGATTTCTACTCAACATATAATAACTTCACGAGTCTATACAGTAAGGGCTGAGGATGATGGATGAATGATCAGAGTGTATGTTCATCTTGTTATTCTAATCAATGATAGAGCATAATCCTTTGGAGGTAAAAAATGAGATTCACAAGAAATATAGTTGCTATTCTGGTTTTGATGATCTTGATGGCTGTGCCTGTTTCGGCTCAGGAAGAACTCCCTGATCCCGGGATTACACCTGATAGTCCTTTCTATTTCGTCGATCGGATGTTTGATGGCTTTCAATCTCGTGAAGCACGTGCAGATGAGAGGATGGCAGAAATTGTAGCTATGGCGCAAAAAGACCATGAACGCGGCTTAGACAGAGCGCAGAATGGCTATGCTAGAGTTATGGAGAAAAGACAGCGGAAAGCTGAAAACGACGAAGACACTGCTGAAGAAGTTGCATGGCAGACAAGCAATCACATGGCTGTTTTGGCTCGGGTTAGAGAACAAGTTCCTGAACAGGCAAAAGCAGGTATTGACCGTGCGATGAATGCGAGTGCAGAGGATCGCGATGCTGCTTTGGTTGCTTTGGAGCAGAAGGATCGTGAACGAGCGACTCGAGTTGCAGACCAAACCTTGACAGAACTGATGGATCAAATACCTGAACAGTCAAAGGAAAGGATGAAACAAGAATTGCGTGTGGCAGGACAGAACGGGGAGAACTTCAGATTACTGGTTTCTGACGCACCCGCAGATATCGCTGATTTTGACTACCTTGACATACAATTGTCAAAGACGAGAATATTCCGCGCAGAAGAGAATGAGAGCGGCTTCGAAGAAAGAGAGATCAATGTCACCGTTGACTTGACACGACTTGTCGGAGAAGTCTCCACCGAAGTACTCTCTGTAGAGCTTGAACCTGGAAATTACAGCAAGATCGAACTGTATGTCGATTCGGTTGAAGCGAACGTGGATAACGAGACGGCAAATGTGAAGGTTCCAAGCGAAAAACTACAGATCACGAACTCCTTTGAGATCTTTGAAGATAACGTGACGTCCTTTGTCTTCGATATCAACGTAGTGAAAAAAGGACCCGGAAGCGAGTACAATCTCCTGCCGGTAATAAGTGAAAGCGGCGTTGTCGGAAAAGACCTCTCTGAGGATGAAGTCACGGAAGTGGAATCTAACGATTAATCACAAGCAAAACGCTACAAGGGGTAGAAACAATGCTTTTTGAAGATGAGTCTGGAAAAATTTTGACGCTTGAGGAATTTGACAATATGTCTTATCGGGAAATCTCGGATAGAGAAATACACTTCATTGAGATAATTGATGAGACTAAAATCTTGAAGATGATTAGACAGGGATTATCATAGCATATGTAGGGAAACTGGGGTTTTATGTTTTTTTTTGAAGTTGGTTTGACATCTAGGTATGATGGAAGAACATTGACAATAACAAGGTGATGAAATGGCAAGACAAGACAACCTGCTCAAGAACAAGATGGATGTGATTATATGCAAACATTGCCATAAGAAAATAACCAGTCCTGAATTAGCGGGTCTGACGCTTATATGCCCTCATTGCAAAAAATCAGTCAATGGTCAGTATCACCATCATTTTATTGACGAATAAGATGAAACGTACGGGGAAACAAAATAATTTAGGTAAATACTATTGGGGGGATAACCATGAAAATTATCAATGATAACAAAGGTGGAATACTTGGATTTATTGGATTAGTGGTAGTAGTAATATTGGTCTTAGTGTTGTTCTTCAGGTATTTTTAAACAATATGGGTGTGGTAAGACACATAATGATTGTTCAATGAACCATTCGGATCCAAGACCTGTCAATCCCTATAGAGAATAAGGTTCTCAGTCCATTACACGCTGTGGTTTTTTCAGAATCCATATTGTAAAATAAATCATGTTTGGGGAATGGAGACGTATGAAACAAGAAACAAAAAAGATCTCATCTATGAGAAAAAAATACATGCGGGAGTTGACAATATGATGGACAAGGCTGTATTGATTGTCCTAGGATCGAGAGTGGCTGCTGGCGTGATCTTTACAGCAATCATGATGCGAAGAAAGCACTAAAACGTATGGAGGAAACAAAATGGCAAAAAAATCTGATAAATTAGATGATGACTATGAGTACCATAAGCAAAATGACTATCCTGGAGAACGGGTAGCGGAAAGAGAACGAGTCGCTGATAGGGAAGAAGCAGCCAATAAGAAATCTGACGCGAGAGTTGCAGCGAAAGGCAGATATGATGATAGGAAGTCTGACGCAAGAGCTGCAGAGAAAGGTCGGCAGAATGATAGGATTCGAAATTCTGAAATGCGAAGAAGCAATGATAAGGCTGCAAGGATCCATAGGAAAAGGAATAATACCGATGCAATAGGCTTGGCAATCATTTATGGATTGATCGTCATCCTGCTTGTAGGGTCTGTTTTTGCTTTTGTGAACATGAAAGAGCAATCTGATGATATCGACGCACAGGCTAGAGAGATAGTTGCTCTTAAGTCGCAAATAGCTGATGGGGACGTGTTCCAATTTGATACTGTCAGGTTGAGTGATGATGCTAAGCAGGTTCAACTCTATAAAGATTTTGTTGTAATGACCAATAATGTTGAGGATGAAGTCGCTGCTTTAGAAGATTACGATGTGATTTACTCGGACATGTATCAGTTATGCTCTGGTTTTGCAGAACGTGATAACAACATCAATCACGCACTGTACAGGTTTGCTGAGAAAGAGATCGTGTATTACAAGCAGATTGCAGTTCTAGCGGACAAGCCAGAATGTAACGATGAGATCGAGACTATGCGGTCGGCAATGGAGGAAAGTAAGATTGCAGATGAAGAACTCTATGTCCAGACTAAGAACCTGTGCAATGAGATTACCGACAATGTGATTACCGACGACACGAAATCTAGAACTGGCTGGAATGAAGCATTGGATAATGCTGAACAGAAAGCAGCCTCATTTGATGATGCTGAAGAAGCTGTGATTGGATGTTTTGCTTAAATGCAGAGTGTTAATAATTTCACAAAACTGTTTTTTGCCTCTTAGCAGGCATTTTTTTTATGCGTGTGGGAAAACTCTTTTTATCAATTTTAATTTTATAGTCCTGAGGATCATTTATAAATGAACGGGTTGTGCAGCGACTCTCACAGGTCATCGAGTGGATTTCGTATCTTTCTAAGGTGTTGTTGCGAGACGTAGGTATATATTTCTGTCGTATTGACATTCGCGTGTCCGAGAAGTCGTTGGATGTAGCGGATATCGACCCCTGCCTCGAGTAGGTGTGTGGCAAACGAATGCCTGAGCATATGAGGTGTTAATCTCTTTCCTATATGTTTTCCTTGTTTTTCAAGGACTTTCTGGACTGATTTTTTCGAATATTTTTCCTTCCTGCCTTCAAACACGTACTTGGTATTGAATTCTGCTTTTGAATAATAGATAAGAAGATCGTCTTTTATGGACTCTCCTACTGATGTGATTCTGTCTTTACGCCCTTTTCCGTTTCGGACAGTGATCTTTTTCTCTTTGATATCAATATCTTCTCGTTTGAGATTGATGAGTTCAGAAAGTCGCAAACCTGCCGAATAGAGGAATTTGATAATCAGCCTATGCTTGACATTGTCTGTGTTCTCTATAATGTGTTTGATTTCTTCTTTAGAGATTACTGTAGGCAGTGTCTGTGACCGTTTCATCAGAGGAACTGCTTTTGCATCAAATTGCTTCTTAAGAACACTTATGAAAAAGAACTTAAGTGCTGCATGGTGTATACGTACTGAATTATTGCTCACTTTTAACGATAGAAGATACGACCTAACACTCTCTATACATAGATTATGTCTCATTTTATCGAGAAATGCAAGATATTTTTCTACCACGAATCTATACGTTTGTATTGTTTTCTTGCTGAAACCCCTGATTCTCGCTTCCTCTTCTAATTTCTTAAGATACTCCTTTCTTAATTCATTTTGCTCCTTCATAACGTTTCAAGAACTTTCTTGTAAAACTCGTTTTAATACACTTTCCTTGAAAAATCCGGAAAACTTCCGGGAAGACGCTTCTAAACAACCATCAAGCCTCCTTCAGACGCAAACATCTCTTTCAAAACCAATCATGGATTTTTCTCAGAGTATAATAACACCTAATCTCAACCCTAAAAAGTAGACATAATAGGTGTTTAGCGTAATTAAATTCAATCAGTTTTCAATAAAATATAAAAAGTCAAAACAATTTCCAATCAATATGTCAGATATAAATCTTGAACAATTAGCTT